>NZ_CEETQT010000071.1:0-204 GCF_979366295.1 Vogesella lacus | reverse complement strand
GCGAGTACATCGAACCAGTAGGTGAAGTCGAACAGAAACTGGCCGCCATCTGGGCCGAGGTGCTGGGGGTGCAGCAAGTTGGCCGCAACGATAGCTTCTTCGAGCTGGGCGGGCATTCGCTGTTGGCGCTGACGCTACTGGAACGCATGCGTCGCGACGGCTTTAGCGTGTCGGTGAAGACGCTATTCCAGCAGCCGGTGCTGG
>NZ_CEETQT010000070.1:0-205 GCF_979366295.1 Vogesella lacus | reverse complement strand
CCGCCCCGACGGCCCCGTCCACGTCGACGCTCAGCGCCGGTTCGGACAGCGGCATCCTGGGCGATGGACTGACCAAGGTGAACACACCGGTCATCACCGGCACCGGTGAGGCCAACGCTACCGTCAAGCTCTACGACACGGATGGCAGCACCCTGCTGGGCACCTCCACTGCCGATGGCTCGGGCAACTGGAGCATTACCAGCAG
>NZ_CEETQT010000069.1:0-209 GCF_979366295.1 Vogesella lacus | reverse complement strand
TCGAAGCGCAGGCGGCGGCCAACCCTGAGGCTGTCGCGCTGATCTTTGGCGAAACAGAACTCAGCTACCGCGAACTCGACAGCCGCGCCAACCGCCTCGCGCATCAATTGCTGGCGCAAGGTATCCGCCGTGAAGCGCGTATCGGCATCGCACTGGAGCGCAGCATCGAGATGGTCGTCGGCTTGCTGGCGATTCTCAAAGCCGGTGCC
>NZ_CEETQT010000068.1:0-216 GCF_979366295.1 Vogesella lacus | reverse complement strand
TCAGCCTGGCCGGCCAGACACTGAGCGGCAGCGATACCCTGAAGATCCGGGTGGTGGATACTGCCGGCAATGCCGGTACGGTCTACTCGCAGGCTTATGTGCTGGACAGCACCACACCGACCAATACGATCAGTACCCTCCAGTTCTCGGCCGATACCGGTTCTTCCAGCAGCGACTTCATCACCGCGACGGCGGCACAGGATCTCTCCGGCACGC
>NZ_CEETQT010000067.1:0-216 GCF_979366295.1 Vogesella lacus | reverse complement strand
GCGTGCCGGAGAGATCCTGTGCCGCCGTCGCGGTGATGAAGTCGCTGCTGGAAGAACCGGTATCGGCCGAGAACTGGAGGGTACTGATCGTATTGGTCGGTGTGGTGCTGTCCAGCACATAAGCCTGAGAGTAGACCGTACCGGCATTGCCGGCAGTATCCACCACCCGGATCTTCAGGGTATCGCTGCCGCTCAGTGTCTGGCCGGCCAGGCTGA
>NZ_CEETQT010000066.1:0-216 GCF_979366295.1 Vogesella lacus | reverse complement strand
GCGTGCCGGAGAGATCCTGTGCCGCCGTCGCGGTGATGAAGTCGCTGCTGGAAGAACCGGTATCGGCCGAGAACTGGAGGGTACTGATGGTATTGGTCGGTGTGGTGCTGTCCAGCACATAAGCCTGAGAGTAGACCGTACCGGCATTGCCGGCAGTATCCACCACCCGGATCTTCAGGGTATCGCTGCCGCTCAGTGTCTGGCCGGCCAGGCTGA
>NZ_CEETQT010000065.1:0-216 GCF_979366295.1 Vogesella lacus | reverse complement strand
TCAGCCTGGCCGGCCAGACACTGAGCGGCAGCGATACCCTGAAGATCCGGGTGGTGGATACTGCCGGCAATGCCGGTACGGTCTACTCGCAGGCTTATGTGCTGGACAGCACCACACCGACCAATACCATCAGTACCCTCCAGTTCTCGGCCGATACCGGTTCTTCCAGCAGCGACTTCATCACCGCGACGGCGGCACAGGATCTCTCCGGCACGC
>NZ_CEETQT010000064.1:0-220 GCF_979366295.1 Vogesella lacus | reverse complement strand
ATGCCGCGCTTGGCCTCATCGACCCAGGTTTCGATCTCGGAGGGGGCCAGGTCGAAGGCGCGAGAGGCTTCCGCCACCGTGCTCTTGCCTTGAATGATCTCCATCACCAGCGCGGCTTTGCGCTTGGCGGTCCAGCGTTTGATATCGTCTTCCATGGTCATGCTCATCACGTGCTCCTGTGTGAATTATGACCTGTGCAGGTTTTTAGTGGGTCATTACA
>NZ_CEETQT010000063.1:0-222 GCF_979366295.1 Vogesella lacus | reverse complement strand
CCGGTCTCTCTGCCGAACGCTTCATCGCCGACCCGTTCGATGCCAACGGTGGCCGCCTGTATCGCACCGGCGATCTGGTTCGCTGGAACAGCGAAGGCCAGCTCGAATACTTGGGCCGCATCGACCATCAGGTCAAGATTCGTGGCTTCCGTATCGAGCTGGGCGAGATTGAAGCGCAGCTCCTGGCACAGGAGGCGGTACGTGAGGCGGTGGTGATCGCCC
>NZ_CEETQT010000062.1:0-223 GCF_979366295.1 Vogesella lacus | reverse complement strand
AGTGCAAGTATTTGGCTTCGCCAGATACTTACACCTATCGGTTATTTGGTCTGTTAAAGAGCGGTGCTGACTTGCTTGCTTTGTTTCGCTGCGTCATCAGCTGAGGAGGCGAACTATACCCACCCCGACCAACCTCGTCAACACCTCAAAACCAAAACAATCACACAAAGTGAACAAGTCGTTGATTATAAAGAACCCCACAAAGCAAAAAAGTTGGCCGCAA
>NZ_CEETQT010000061.1:0-225 GCF_979366295.1 Vogesella lacus | reverse complement strand
CGGCCAGGCTGAAGGTGTTCTGGCCGACGGTGGTGCTGGCGTCGGTCCAGGTCTTGCCGTTGTCGAGGGAGACCTGCACGGTCTCGCCACTGGCCAGGTTGGCCGCCAGCGTGCCGGAGAGATCCTGTGCCGCCGTCGCGGTGATGAAGTCGCTGCTGGAAGAACCGGTATCGGCCGAGAACTGGAGGGTACTGATGGTATTGGTCGGTGTGGTGCTGTCCAGCA
>NZ_CEETQT010000060.1:0-230 GCF_979366295.1 Vogesella lacus | reverse complement strand
GGTAGTGTCGATATCGACAGTCAGGCTGCTGCTGGCGGCGGAGACATTGCCGGCGGCATCGGACTGTTTGACGGTGAGGCTGTGGCTGCCATCGGCCAGCGTGCTGCTGGTAATGCTCCAGTTGCCCGAGCCATCGGCAGTGGAGGTGCCCAGCAGGGTGCTGCCATCCGTGTCGTAGAGCTTGACGGTAGCGTTGGCCTCACCGGTGCCGGTGATGACCGGTGTGTTCA
>NZ_CEETQT010000059.1:0-234 GCF_979366295.1 Vogesella lacus | reverse complement strand
GTGCCAAGCCGATGGACATCCGCGAACAATACGAAAAACAGCTCAAAGAACTGCAGGAAGCCTACGGCGAAGCCATGCTGGAGCTGCGCGCCAGAAAAAAGCTGCAGTCTCTGCTGGGCGAGGACGACAAGTAGTCCACCTCGTCCGGCAGGGACTCGCAGACGACGGCATCCAGGTGCCCATCAGCAAGCTGTGCCGCTGGTTTGACGTACCGCGTCGCACGCTGTACTACCG
>NZ_CEETQT010000058.1:0-255 GCF_979366295.1 Vogesella lacus | reverse complement strand
GAACCTGACCACGCTCAACGTCTTCACGCTTGGTACCACGCAGCAGCACGCCAACGTTGTCACCAGCCTGACCCTGATCCAGCAGCTTGCGGAACATTTCCACGCCGGTGCAAGTGGTCTTGACAGTATTCTTCAGACCAACGATTTCCAGCTCTTCGCCAACCTTGACGATACCGCGCTCTACACGACCGGTAACAACGGTACCACGGCCGGAGATGGAGAATACGTCCTCGATTGGCAGCAGGAACGGCTTGT
>NZ_CEETQT010000057.1:0-255 GCF_979366295.1 Vogesella lacus | reverse complement strand
GACACCAGTACCGTTCCGCAACTTCGTGGCACAGGCGCGTCTGGGCGTGAGCCAGGCGGAGCATGAGGCTTATTTCCGCAGTCTGCTGGGTGACGTGGACGAACCAACCGCACCGTTCGGCCTGACCGACATTCAGGGTAATGGCGCCGATGTGCGTGAAGTGCGCCAGCGGCTGGATGACGATCTGGCGCTCGCCATCCGCCAGCAGGCGCGCCGTCATGGCGTAAGTGCTGCCGCGCTGTGCCATCTGGCGTG
>NZ_CEETQT010000056.1:0-255 GCF_979366295.1 Vogesella lacus | reverse complement strand
GAACCTGACCACGCTCAACGTCTTCACGCTTGGTACCACGCAGCAGCACGCCAACGTTGTCACCAGCCTGACCCTGATCCAGCAGCTTGCGGAACATTTCCACGCCGGTGCAAGTGGTCTTGACAGTGTTCTTCAGACCAACGATTTCCAGCTCTTCGCCAACCTTGACGATACCGCGCTCTACACGACCGGTAACAACGGTACCACGGCCGGAGATGGAGAATACGTCCTCGATTGGCAGCAGGAACGGCTTGT
>NZ_CEETQT010000055.1:0-255 GCF_979366295.1 Vogesella lacus | reverse complement strand
GACACCAGTACCGTTCCGCAACTTCGTGGCACAGGCGCGTCTGGGCGTGAGCCAGGCGGAGCATGAGGCTTATTTCCGCAGTCTGCTGGGTGACGTGGACGAACCAACCGCACCGTTCGGCCTGACCAACATTCAGGGTAATGGCGCCGATGTGCGTGAAGTGCGCCAGCGGCTGGATGACGATCTGGCGCTCGCCATCCGCCAGCAGGCGCGCCGTCATGGCGTAAGTGCTGCCGCGCTGTGCCATCTGGCGTG
>NZ_CEETQT010000054.1:0-255 GCF_979366295.1 Vogesella lacus | reverse complement strand
GCTGACGACAGCGCAAGCCGGTGTGCTGAGTGCGACGCAGGTAGCGGCGCTGACGACGACACAGCTGGCGGCAATGGAAGTGGCGGACATCAGCAAGCTGTCGACGGCAGCGATTGCAGGTCTGACGACAAGCCAGGCATCGAACCTGACGACAGGTCAGATTGCGGCGCTGACGACCACGCAGATTGCGGCACTGGAGACAGCGGATCTGGCGGCGCTGACGACCACGCAAGTGGTGGCCTTGACGACAGCCCA
>NZ_CEETQT010000053.1:0-255 GCF_979366295.1 Vogesella lacus | reverse complement strand
GAAGATGAGACTTCCCTGGAGGCTTGACCTCCCTGAAGAGTCGTTCGAGACCAGGACGTTGATAGGTCGGGTGTGGAAGCGCTGTGAGGCGTGTAGCTAACCGATACTAATTGCTCGTGAGGCTTGATCCTATCAATTGAGTTGCTTTGAAGCAGCGACGCGTAAGATACAAGAATCTACCGAATTCGGCTTTGAGTTTGTATACAAGTTAATGTCTGGTGGCCATAGCGAGGTGGTCCCACGCCTTCCCATTCC
>NZ_CEETQT010000052.1:0-268 GCF_979366295.1 Vogesella lacus | reverse complement strand
GGCGTGACAGGCCGGTATTCTAACCAACTGAACTACCGCTCCAACCGTGGTGGGCGTTGACGGAGTCGAACCGCCGACATTCTGCTTGTAAGGCAGACGCTCTACCAACTGAGCTAAACGCCCGAAACTAATCGGTTACTACTGAATTGTGGTTGGCGGAGCGGACGGGACTCGAACCCGCGACCCCCGGCGTGACAGGCCGGTATTCTAACCAACTGAACTACCGCTCCAACCGTGGTGGGCGTTGACGGAGTCGAACCGCCGACAT
>NZ_CEETQT010000051.1:0-286 GCF_979366295.1 Vogesella lacus | reverse complement strand
CAGCGGAATAGCGACAACACGTCGGACTGCAGACCGGACAGCGGCCAGAACGACACCACCAGCTGCGACAGCAGCAGGCACAGCATGGCAACCAGGGTTTGCGGCCAACGTTGGCCGCGCGTCACCGCCCACACCAGCAACAGGCCGCCGAGTAGCCCCAGCGCGACATTGAGATTGACCCACTGGAAGAACAATGCCGGCTTCAGCAGCGCACCGGCGGTAACCAGTTTCAGCACGATCACCGTCAGCAGGAAGTAGACGATGGCGCGCAACTGGTACTGGCGCC
>NZ_CEETQT010000050.1:0-292 GCF_979366295.1 Vogesella lacus | reverse complement strand
TCTCTGCTGGGCGAGGACGACAAGTAGTCCACCTCGTCCGGCAGGGACTCGCAGACGACGGCATCCAGGTGCCCATCAGCAAGCTGTGCCGCTGGTTTGACGTACCGCGTCGCACGCTGTACTACCGCCCGCAAAAGGCTGCGCCCAAGCTGCAGCCGCAGCTGGTCGAGCCCATTAAAGAGATGATTGAGGAGAACCCTTCATTTGGCTACCGCACCGTAGCAGGCCTGCTGGGCATGAACAAAAACACCGTGCAGCGCATCTTCCAGCTCAAAGGCTGGCAGGTGAAGAA
>NZ_CEETQT010000049.1:0-293 GCF_979366295.1 Vogesella lacus | reverse complement strand
TCCAGGTCTTGCCGTTGTCGAGGGAGACCTGCACGGTCTCGCCACTGGCCAGGTTGGCCGCCAGCGTGCCGGAGAGATCCTGTGCCGCCGTCGCGGTGATGAAGTCGCTGCTGGAAGAGCCGGTGTCGGCCGAGAACTGGAGGGTGCTGATGGTATTGGTCGGTGTGGTGCTGTCCAGCACATAAGCCTGCGAGTAGACCGTGCCGGCATTGCCGGCAGTATCCACCACCCGGATCTTCAGGGTATCGCTGCCGCTCAGTGTCTGGCCGGCCAGGCTGAAGGTGTTCTGGCCG
>NZ_CEETQT010000048.1:0-313 GCF_979366295.1 Vogesella lacus | reverse complement strand
TTGTCCGGGGTGACGGTGAGGGTCAGCGTGCTGCTGCCGGTACCGCCGTTCGGGTCCACCACGTTGTAGCTGATGACCGGCACGTTGCCGTTCCAGTTGTCGGCCGGGTCAAACACGTAGTCACCGTTGGCCGCAATGGTCACGGTGCCGACGTTGGCGATGGTGGCGGTCTGGCCGGCGGTGAAGCTGCCGCTCACGCCGGCGATGCTGAAGCCGGTGACGGTCAGCACGCCGTCGGCGTCGCTGTCGTTGGCCAGCACATTGCCGGTGGCGTTGCTGTCTTCGGTGACGGTGTTGCTGTCAGCCACCAGGC
>NZ_CEETQT010000047.1:0-317 GCF_979366295.1 Vogesella lacus | reverse complement strand
CGGAGAACGAACATCCAACAGGCTGTAAATGACGCCCACCAGCAGGCCGACCGCCAATGAAATCAGATAGGCTTTCATAGTTCACCTCGATTCACGAAGAGTGCCGCGCTGTCACACCGGGCGGCAAAAGCCACCCGGTGGTTCGCTTACTTGGCCGGGTTGGGACCGATGCGTTCACCGTGCTGGACGCGCTCGGGAGCCTTGTGAACCATGGTGTAGGCATAGTCGACGCCCATACCATAGGCACCAGAGTGCTCTTTTACGATTGCCATCACGTCTTCGTAGGTTTCCTTGCGTGCCCAGTCGCGCTGCCACTC
>NZ_CEETQT010000046.1:0-336 GCF_979366295.1 Vogesella lacus | reverse complement strand
GGTTGGGCACTTACAGCCTATCGGTTATTCGAAGTTAAGGGCGACACAGTTGCGAGAGTGGCTGTGTGGTAGCAAGACTGGGTTTGTAGCTCAGCTGGTTAGAGCACCGTGTTGATAACGCGGGGGTCGTTGGTTCGAGTCCAACCAGACCCACCAGTGTACCCTTTGGGGGATTAGCTCAGTTGGGAGAGCACCTGCTTTGCAAGCAGGGGGTCGTCGGTTCGATCCCGTCATCCTCCACCATCCAATGCAAACAAAAGCGCATAGGCGGCAGCCTGTGAATTTCTGTTTGCGTTGTAAAAAACGCCCGATCTTTAACAAATTGAAGAAGCCGAA
>NZ_CEETQT010000045.1:0-338 GCF_979366295.1 Vogesella lacus | reverse complement strand
CGGCCAGAACACCTTCAGCCTGGCCGGCCAGACACTGAGCGGCAGCGATACCCTGAAGATCCGGGTGGTGGATACTGCCGGCAATGCCGGCACGGTCTACTCGCAGGCTTATGTGCTGGACAGCACCGCACCGACCAATACCATCAGCACCCTCCAGTTCTCGGCCGATACCGGTTCTTCCAGCAGCGACTTCATCACCGCGACGGCGGCGCAGGATCTCTCCGGCACGCTGGCGGCCAATCTGGCCAGTGGCGAGACCGTGCAGGTCTCCCTCGACAACGGCAAGACCTGGACCGACGCCAGCACCACCGTCGGCCAGAACACCTTCAGCCTGGCCG
>NZ_CEETQT010000044.1:0-343 GCF_979366295.1 Vogesella lacus | reverse complement strand
GGGTGATTGCAGACTGGATTGGGTTCTACAACCACCGGCGCCCACACCAAGCTTTGGGGATGAAGACGCCTGCAATGGCGTATCAATTAGCAGCCTGACCTGTGCAGAAAGGGCTGGGTCATTACAGACGCCCGCACCAGGCTTTGAGGATGAAGACGCCGGCGATGGCGTATCAATTAGCAGCCTGACCTGTGCAGAAAGGGCTGGGCCATTACAGGGACAGATGCCGGTCGGCATCGTTTTGGCGGGGAGATTGCCTTGCTTCACCCGGCACAAAGCACAAAGCCCGACTCATAGAGTCGGGCTTCCGTGGGGGAGTCTGGCGGTGTCCTACTTTCACACA
>NZ_CEETQT010000043.1:0-345 GCF_979366295.1 Vogesella lacus | reverse complement strand
GCGGTGCCGGTGCGCGCATTGCTCTTTCAACGTGCGGATCACCCGTTCCACCATCCCGTTCTGTTCCGGTGTGTACGGCGTGATGAATTCCTGCTGCAAACCGTAGCTTTTCACCAGCGCGGTGTAGTTGCGGCTGGTGAACACCAAGCCGTTGTCGCTGCGCAGCAGGAAGCGTTGAGGCACTTTGCCCAAGCAACCAAAGCGGTTGATCAGCGCGTGCTCCAGCGCCGACTCGGCCGTCTTGGACTTGCCACTGCGTGACAGATGCCAGCCCAGCAACTCACGGGTGCAGCAGTCGATCACCAACGCCAAATGGCACCAACCATCCTTACCGGCCCAGATGCG
>NZ_CEETQT010000042.1:0-360 GCF_979366295.1 Vogesella lacus | reverse complement strand
GGGCGTTTAGCTCAGTTGGTAGAGCGTCTGCCTTACAAGCAGAATGTCGGCGGTTCGACTCCGTCAACGCCCACCACGGTTGGAGCGGTAGTTCAGTTGGTTAGAATACCGGCCTGTCACGCCGGGGGTCGCGGGTTCGAGTCCCGTCCGCTCCGCCAACCACAATTCAGCAGTAACCGAAAAGTTTTTCGGGCGTTTAGCTCAGTTGGTAGAGCGTCTGCCTTACAAGCAGAATGTCGGCGGTTCGACTCCGTCAACGCCCACCACGGTTGGAGCGGTAGTTCAGTTGGTTAGAATACCGGCCTGTCACGCCGGGGGTCGCGGGTTCGAGTCCCGTCCGCTCCGCCAACCACAATTCAG
>NZ_CEETQT010000041.1:0-363 GCF_979366295.1 Vogesella lacus | reverse complement strand
CCCGTCGAACCCGAGGTGTAGATCACATACGCCAGCTGTTCCGGATGCACCGTCACCGCCGGCTTGCTGCCCGGATAGTCCGCATCCGGCACCACATCCACCAGCACCAGCGGGATGTTGGCCGCAGGCAGCTTGTCCACCAGCGCCGAGTGGGTCAGCAGCAGGCTCAGGCCGGCGTCTTCCACCATATGTGCGAGGCGGTCGGCCGGATAGTCCGGATCCAGCGGCACGTAGGCGGCACCGGCTTTGAGAATCGCCAGCAAGCCGACGACCATCTCGATGCTGCGCTCCAGTGCGATGCCGATACGCGCTTCACGGCGGATACCTTGCGCCAGCAATTGATGCGCGAGGCGGTTGGCGCGG
>NZ_CEETQT010000040.1:0-369 GCF_979366295.1 Vogesella lacus | reverse complement strand
TTAAAGAGATGATTGAGGAGAACCCTTCATTTGGCTACCGCACCGTAGCAGGCCTGCTGGGCATGAACAAAAACACCGTGCAGCGCATCTTCCAGCTCAAAGGCTGGCAGGTGAAGAAGCGGCCGGTCGGCTTCCGCCCACGCGTGCAAGCCCTGCCATCGGTAGCGGCCGAGCCGAACCAACGCTGGGCCACCGACCTGTGCCGCATCTGGGCCGGTAAGGATGGTTGGTGCCATTTGGCCTTGGTGATCGACTGCTGCACCCGCGAACTGCTGGGCTGGCATCTGTCACGCAGTGGCAAGTCCAAGACGGCCGAGTCGGCGCTGGAGCACGCGCTGATCAACCGCTTTGGTTGCCTGGGTCGAGTGC
>NZ_CEETQT010000039.1:0-409 GCF_979366295.1 Vogesella lacus | reverse complement strand
TCTCGGAGGGGGCCAGGTCGAAGGCGCGAGAGGCTTCCGCCACCGTGCTCTTGCCTTGAATGATCTCCATCACCAGCGCGGCTTTGCGCTTGGCGGTCCAGCGTTTGATATCGTCTTCCATGGTCATACTCATCACATGCCCCTGTTTGAATTATGACCTGTGCAGGTTTTTAGTGGGTCATTACACAAAGCGGGGGTCAGGTCTAGTATGGAGTGGAGCTTGTGGGACAGACACCGTCGCGTCGGCATCTCTTTGTGGGGAACCGCCGCGTACCGTGCGGTACAAAGCACAAAGCCCGACTCATAGAGTCGGGCTTCCGTGGGGGAGTCTGGCGGTGTCCTACTTTCACACAGGCAATCTGCACTATCATCGGCGCTAAGGCGTTTCACGGTCCTGTTCGGAATGGGA
>NZ_CEETQT010000038.1:0-435 GCF_979366295.1 Vogesella lacus | reverse complement strand
TTAAGCGATGATCTTGGCAACGACGCCAGCACCAACGGTACGACCACCTTCGCGAATCGCGAAGCGCAGACCATCTTCCATGGCGATCGGAGCGATCAGTTCAACAGTGATCTCTACGTTGTCGCCTGGCATTACCATTTCAACGCCTTCTGCCAGAGTAATGGCACCAGTCACGTCAGTAGTACGGAAGTAGAACTGTGGACGGTAGTTGGCGAAGAACGGAGTATGACGACCGCCTTCTTCCTTGCTCAGTACGTATACCGAAGCCTGGAACTTGGTGTGCGGGGTGATGGAAGCCGGCTTGGCCAGAACCTGACCACGCTCAACGTCTTCACGCTTGGTACCACGCAGCAGCACGCCAACGTTGTCACCAGCCTGACCCTGATCCAGCAGCTTGCGGAACATTTCCACGCCGGTGCAAGTGGTCTTGACAGT
>NZ_CEETQT010000037.1:0-458 GCF_979366295.1 Vogesella lacus | reverse complement strand
TTGCACTATCGGTCGACGATCTGGGCGCAGGCTTCAGCCTCGCCGCGCAGAGCGTTGCCAGTATCGCCACCGAACGCTTGTGCGACTACATGACACTGGCGCTGACGGGCATTACCGCAGCGCTGGCTCAGGCACCAGCTACCCCGCTGACCCAGCTGAACCTGTTGCCAGCAGCCGAACACGCCCTGCTGCAAAGCTGGGGCGTCAACGAGACGACTTACCCGGACGTCAAACCGGTGCACGAGTTGTTCGAAGCGCAGGCTGCGGCCAACCCCGAGGCCATCGCGCTGATCTTTGGCGACAGCGAACTGACTTACTGCGAGCTCGACACCCGCGCCAACCGCCTCGCGCATCAATTGCTGGCGCAAGGTATCCGCCGTGAAGCGCGTATCGGCATCGCACTGGAGCGCAGCATCGAGATGGTCGTCGGCTTGCTGGCGATTCTCAAAGCCGGTGCC
>NZ_CEETQT010000036.1:0-558 GCF_979366295.1 Vogesella lacus | reverse complement strand
GGGCAACTGGAGCATTACCAGCAGCACGCTGGCCGATGGCAGCCACAGCCTCACCGTCAAACAGTCCGATGCCGCCGGCAATGTCTCGACAGCCAGCAGTAGCCTGACTATCGATATTGACACTTCCCTGCCGTCCACTCCGGGCACGCCGGCACTGCAGGCTGCCAGTGATAGCGCTACCCTCGGTGATGGCATCACCAGCATCACCGCCCCCACCGTCGTCGGTACCGGTACGGTGGGCGACACCGTCACCCTGTATGACACGGATGGCAAGACCGTGCTGGGGACCGGAGTGGTCGACAAGAGTGGCAACTGGAGTGTCAGCAGCAGCACGCTGGTCGATGGCGTACACAGCCTGACCGTGACGCAGACCAATGCGGCCGGCACCGTTTCCAGTGCCAGCAAAGCAGTCAGCCTCACTATCGACAGCACCGCCCCGACGGCCCCGTCCACGTCGACGCTCAGCGCCGGTTCGGACAGCGGCATCCTGGGCGATGGACTGACCAAGGTGAACACACCGGTCATCACCGGCACCGGTGAGGCCAACGCTACCGTCAA
>NZ_CEETQT010000035.1:0-582 GCF_979366295.1 Vogesella lacus | reverse complement strand
CGGTGAGGCTGTGGCTGCCATCGGCCAGCGTGCTGCTGGTAATGCTCCAGTTGCCCTTACCATCAACCGTTGTCGTACCGAGTAAGGTGGTGCCATCGGTGTCGTAGAGCTTGACGATGGCGTTGGCCTCACCGGTGCCGGTAATGACCGGCGTGCTGATGTTGGTGAGATAGTCCCCGCTGGTGCCGCTGTCACTGCCGGCCGAGAGGGCTGGTGTGGCGGGTGCACTTGGTGCGGTAGTGTCGATATCGACAGTCAGGCTACTGCTGGCGGCGGAGACATTGCCGGCGGCATCGGACTGCTTGACGATGAGGCTGTGGCTGCCATCGACCAGCGTACTGCTGGTAATGCTCCAGTTGCCCGAGCCATCGGCAGTGGAGGTGCCCAGCAGGGTGCTGCCATCCGTGTCGTAGAGCTTGACGGTAGCGTTGGCCTCACCGGTGCCGGTAATGACCGGCGTGCTGATGTTGGTGAGATAGTCCCCGCTGGTGCCGCTGTCACTGCCAGCCGAGAGGGCTGGGGTGGCGGGTGCACTTGGTGCGGTAGTGTCGATATCGACAGTCAGGCTGCTGCTGGCGGCGG
>NZ_CEETQT010000034.1:0-625 GCF_979366295.1 Vogesella lacus | reverse complement strand
ACATTCAGGGTAATGGCGCCGATGTGCGTGAAGTGCGCCAGCGGCTGGATGACGATCTGGCGCTCGCCATCCGCCAGCAGGCGCGCCGTCATGGCGTAAGTGCTGCCGCGCTGTGCCATCTGGCGTGGGCGCTGGTACTGGCGCGCACCAGCGGTCGTGATGATGTGGTATTCGGCACCGTGCTGTTCGGCCGCATGCAGGGGGGCGAAGGGGCGGATCGCGCGTTGGGGCTGTTCATCAACACCCTGCCGCTGCGTGTCAAGCTGGCCAGCCAGAATGTCCTGGCCGCGCTGAAAGCCACCCAGGATGGTCTGACCGCTCTGCTGCGCCACGAACACGCCAGCCTCGCACTGGCCCAGCGTTGCAGTGGCTTGCCGGGCGGCACCCCGCTGTTTACCAGCATGCTCAACTACCGCTACAGCCCGGAAGGCGCGGACGACGATCAGCACTGGACGGGTCTGACCATGCTGGGCGCGGAAGAGCGCACCAACTACCCGCTTGCACTATCGGTCGACGATCTGGGCGCAGGCTTCAGCCTCGCCGCGCAGAGCGTTGCCAGTATCGCCACCGAACGCTTGTGCGACTACATGACACTGGCGCTGACGGGCATTACCGCAGCGCTGGC
>NZ_CEETQT010000033.1:0-680 GCF_979366295.1 Vogesella lacus | reverse complement strand
ACCACTCTGACCGCAGCTATCACCACCATTCTGTCCAAGAAGTTCGGTGGCGAAGCTAAGGACTACTCCCAGATCGACAGCGCGCCAGAAGAAAAAGCACGTGGTATTACCATTAATACCGCTCACGTAGAGTACGAGACCGAGTCCCGTCACTACGCTCACGTAGATTGCCCGGGTCACGCCGACTACGTTAAGAACATGATTACTGGTGCTGCCCAGATGGACGGCGCTATCCTGGTTTGCTCCGCAGCTGACGGCCCAATGCCACAGACTCGCGAACACATCCTGCTGTCCCGTCAGGTTGGCGTACCGTACATCATCGTCTTCCTGAACAAGGCTGACCTGGTTGACGACGCTGAGCTGCTGGAGCTGGTTGAAATGGAAGTGCGCGATCTGCTGTCTTCCTACGACTTCCCAGGTGATGACACTCCGATCGTTACCGGCTCCGCTCGTCTGGCACTGGAAGGTGATCAGTCCGAATACGGCGAACCAGCGATCTTCCGTCTGGCTGATGCCCTGGATTCCTACATCCCGACTCCAGAGCGCGCTATCGACAAGCCGTTCCTGCTGCCAATCGAGGACGTATTCTCCATCTCCGGCCGTGGTACCGTTGTTACCGGTCGTGTAGAGCGCGGTATCGTCAAGGTTGGCGAAGAGCTGGAAATCGTTGGTCTGAAGAA
>NZ_CEETQT010000032.1:0-742 GCF_979366295.1 Vogesella lacus | reverse complement strand
GCAGAGAGACCGGCGCGGTTGAGGTAAGCCCGACCCAACTGGATACCGCCCAGATACAGCTCGCCCGCCACACCCGGTGCCACCGGATTCAGATCACTATCGAGTACGCGGGTGATGGTGTGGCTGATCGGACGGCCGATTGGCACATTGCTGCGGCCATCGTTGCGGCATGTCCAGTGAGTAACGTGAATTGCTGCTTCGGTCGGGCCGTACAGGTTCTGCAGGCTGGCACCTTGCAGCCGTTGCAGCGCTTCCTGCTGGGTGGCGGCCGGCATGGCTTCGCCACCGCAAATCACATAGCGCAGCCGTGTGCGCGCCTCGATCCCCTCATGCGCCAGAAAGGCTTGCAGCATGGCCGGCACAAAGTTCAGCGTGGTGATCTGGTGCTGCTCGATCAGACGGGTGATGCGCTCCGGGTCTCGATGATCGCCCGGCAGCGACACCACCAGTCGCGCGCCGCTGGTCAGCGGCCAGAAAATCTCCCACACCGACACGTCAAAGCAGAACGGTGCTTTGTGCAGCACGGTATCGCTACCGGACAACACATAATGTTGCTGCATCCACAGCATGCAGCTCGCCACCGAAACATGCCGGTTGGCCGCCCCCTTCGGCTTCCCCGTCGAACCCGAGGTGTAGATCACATACGCCAGCTGTTCCGGATGCACCGTCACCGCCGGCTTGCTGCCCGGATAGTCCGCATCCGGCACCACATCCACCAGCACCAGCGGGATGTTGGCCGCAG
>NZ_CEETQT010000031.1:0-765 GCF_979366295.1 Vogesella lacus | reverse complement strand
GCGCAGGTGGCTGCGCTGGAGACGGCAGATCTGGCAGCCCTGACGACGACCCAGATCGTGGCGCTGGGGACGGCACAGGCCGCAGCCTTGACGGCGACCCAGGTAGCCGGCATGACCACGTCGCAAGTTGCGGCAATGGAAACGGCAGACTTTGCCTCGTTGTCCACGGCAGGCATTGGTGGTTTGACGACCGCCCAGATGGCCAACCTGACGACAGGGCAGATCGTTGCCCTGACGACCACCCAGGCGGGCGCGCTGAAGCCGACACAACTGGCGGCGCTGAGTACAACACAGTTGGCCGCGATGGAAACGGCAGACGTGGCCAAGCTGAGCGTGACCGCGATTCCGGGTCTGACGACTAGCCAGGCGGCCAACCTGACGACCGGTCAGGTGGCAGCGCTGACGACCGCGCAGATTGCGGCGCTGGAGACGGCAGATCTGGCGGCGCTGACGACCACACAGATTGTGGCGCTGACCACCGCCCAGGCGAATGCACTGAAGTCGACCCAGGTTGCTGCATTGACGACGAGCCAGGTTGCGGCGATGGAGACAGCAGACTTTGCGGCGCTGTCGACGACAGGCATCAGCGGTCTGACCAGCTCGCAAATGGCGAATCTGACCACAGGTGAAGTCGTTGCGCTGACGACAGCGCAAGCCGGTGTGCTGAGTGCGACGCAGGTAGCGGCGCTGACGACGACACAGCTGGCGGCAATGGAAGTGGCGGACATCAGCAAGCTGTCGACGGCAGCGATTGCAGGTCTGACG
>NZ_CEETQT010000030.1:0-804 GCF_979366295.1 Vogesella lacus | reverse complement strand
TTGCACTATCGGTCGACGATCTGGGCGCAGGCTTCAGCCTCGCCGCGCAGAGCGTTGCCAGTATCGCCACCGAACGCTTGTGCGACTACATGACACTGGCGCTGACGGGCATTACCGCAGCGCTGGCCCAGGCACCGGCTACCCCGCTGACGCAGCTGAACCTGTTGCCAGCGGCCGAACACGCTCTGCTGCAAAGCTGGGGCGTCAACGAGACGACTTACCCGGACGTCAAACCGGTGCACGAGCTATTCGAAGCGCAGGCGGCGGCCAACCCTGAGGCTGTCGCGCTGATCTTTGGCGAAACAGAACTCAGCTACCGCGAACTCGACAGCCGCGCCAACCGCCTCGCGCATCAATTGCTGGCGCAAGGTATCCGGCGTGAAGCCCGCATCGGCATCGCGCTGGAGCGCAGTATCGAGATGGTCGTCGGCTTGCTGGCGATTCTCAAAGCCGGTGCCGCCTACGTGCCGCTGGACCCGGACTACCCGGCGGATCGTCTCGCGCATATGGTAGAAGACGCCGGTCTGAGCCTGCTGCTAACGCACTCGGCGCTGGTGGACAAGCTGCCTGCGGCCAACGTGCCAGTGGTACTCGTGGATGTGGTGCCGGATGCGGACTATCCGGCCAGCAAGCCAACGGTGACGGTGCATCCGGAGCAGCTCGCGTATGTGATCTACACCTCGGGTTCGACGGGCAAGCCGAAGGGGGCGGCCAACCGACACATCGCGCTACATAACCGTTTGCAGTGGATGCAGTCGGCCTATGTTCTGGATGAAACGGATACCGTTTTGCAGAAGACACCAT
>NZ_CEETQT010000029.1:0-867 GCF_979366295.1 Vogesella lacus | reverse complement strand
AGATTGCGGCGCTGACGACCACGCAGATTGCGGCACTGGAGACAGCGGATCTGGCGGCGCTGACGACCACGCAAGTGGTGGCCTTGACGACAGCCCAGGCGGGTGCCTTGAAGTCGACGCAGGTTGCAGCGATGACGACCACGCAGGTTGCGGCGATGGAGACGGCTGATATTGCTGCGCTGTCTACTGCTGGCATCACGGGTCTGACGACAAGCCAGATATCGAACCTGACAACCGCTCAGGTTGCTGCGCTGACCACTACCCAGATTGCGGCACTGGAAACGGCCGATTTGGCTGCACTGACGACAGCCCAGATCGTAGCGCTGACAACAGCCCAGGCCGGCGCGCTGAAGTCGACCCAGTTGGCGGCACTGACGACCACCCAGCTGGTGGCGATGGAGACGGCAGATCTGGCCAAGCTGAGTGTGACAACGATTCCGGGTCTGACTACCTCGCAGGCGGCCAACCTGACAACCAGCCAGGTAGCCGCATTGACCACGGCCCAGATCGGTGCACTGGAGACGGCGGATCTGGCGGCGCTGAGCACAACACAAATCGTGGCGTTGACTACCGCCCAGGCTGCGGCACTGAAAGCCAGCCAGCTGAGCGGGATGACCACGACACAAGTTGCTGCTATGGAAACGGCCGATCTGGCGGCCTTGCTGGTGGCCACCATTCCTGGCCTGACTACGTCCCAGGCGGCTAACCTGACGACTGCTCAGGTAGCGGCGTTGACGACCGCGCAGGTGGCTGCGCTGGAGACGGCAGATCTGGCAGCCCTGACGACGACCCAGATCGTGGCGCTGGGGACGGCACAGGCCGCAGCCTTGACGGCGACCCAGGTAGCCGGCATGACCACGTCGCAAG
>NZ_CEETQT010000028.1:0-918 GCF_979366295.1 Vogesella lacus | reverse complement strand
GTTGGCCGCAACGATAGCTTCTTCGAGCTGGGCGGGCATTCGCTGTTGGCGCTGACGCTACTGGAACGCATGCGTCGCGACGGCTTTAGCGTGTCGGTGAAGACGCTATTCCAGCAGCCGGTGCTGGCCGACTTCGCGCGTGCCATCGCGGGTGAGGTGGACGAGGCGGTGATCGTGCCGCCCAATTTGATCCCGGCGGCGTGCAACCGGATCACGCCCGACATGTTGCCGCTCGTTGCGTTATCACAAACCGACATTGACGCGATTGCGGCCAAGGTACCGGGCGGCATGACGAATATCCAGGACATCTACCCGCTAGCCCCGCTGCAGGAAGGCATCCTGTTCCACCACCGTCTGCAGGCGGTGGGCGATGCTTACATCACCACCAGCCTGATGGCTTTTGATGATCGTGCGCGTCTGGAAGCGTTTATCACCGACCTGAATGCGGTGATCGCCCGTCACGATATCCTGCGTACCGCCGTGCTATGGCAGGACTTGCCGGAGCCAGTACAGGTAGTGTGGCGCGAAACTTCGCTGGCCATCGAATGGTTGACCGCACCGGCTGACGAGGCGGATCTGGCGCACTGGCTGACGGCACAGGTCGACCCGGCCGAGCACCGTCTCGACGTACGCCGCGCGCCGATGCTGCGGGCGGTGGCGGTGGAAGATACGGCTAATGGCCGCGTATTGCTGCAACTGCCTAGCCATCACCTGATTCTGGATCACACCACGCTGGAGCTGATTGTGGCCGAGATCGGCCTGATCCGTGCCGGTCGCGTGGACGAGCTGCCGACACCAGTACCGTTCCGCAACTTCGTGGCACAGGCGCGTCTGGGCGTGAGCCAGGCGGAGCATGAGGCTTATTTCCGCAGTCTGCTGGGTGACGTGGACGAACCAACCGCACCGTTCGGCCTGACC
>NZ_CEETQT010000027.1:0-1178 GCF_979366295.1 Vogesella lacus | reverse complement strand
GCCAACAGCGAATGCCCGCCCAGCTCGAAGAAGCTATCGTTGCGGCCAACTTGCTGCACCCCCAGCACCTCGGCCCAGATGGCGGCCAGTTTCTGTTCGACTTCACCTACTGGTTCGATGTACTCGCCGACCGAGGCAAATTCCGGCGCAGGCAGGGCTTTGCGATCCACCTTGCCGTTCGGGTTTAGCGGCAGGGCGTCCAAGAGCACAATGGCCGATGGCAGCATGTAGTCGGGCAGAGTGCTCGCAATCGCGGCTTTCAGGTTGGCCGCATCCACATCGCAACCGGCTTTGAGTGACACATAAGCCACCAGTCGCGCATTGCCACCATCGTGACGGGCGATGACGACCGCCTCACGTACCGCCTCCTGTGCCAGGAGCTGCGCTTCAATCTCGCCCAGCTCGATACGGAAGCCGCGAATCTTGACCTGGTGGTCGATGCGGCCCAAGTATTCGAGCTGGCCTTCGCTGTTCCAGCGAACCAGATCGCCGGTGCGATACAGGCGGCCACCGTTGGCATCGAACGGGTCGGCGATGAAGCGTTCGGCAGAGAGACCGGCGCGGTTGAGGTAAGCCCGACCCAACTGGATACCGCCCAGATACAGCTCGCCCGCCACACCCGGTGCCACCGGATTCAGATCACTATCGAGTACGCGGGTGATGGTGTGGCTGACCGGACGGCCGATTGGCACATTGCTGCGGCCATCGTTGCGGCATGTCCAGTGGGTGACGTCGATCGCTGCCTCGGTCGGGCCGTACAGGTTGTACAGATTGGCTTGCGGCAATCGCGCAAATACCGCTTCCTGTGCTTCGGCTGGCAACGCTTCGCCACTGCACACGATGCGGCGCAGGCTGCGGCATGCTTCAATGCCCTCGTGGGCGAGGAAGGCCAGCAACATCGACGGCACAAAATGCAGGGTGCTGACCTGATGACGGGTAATGAGGCTGACCAGTTTCTCCGGCTCGCGATGGTCACCCGGCTGCGCCAGCAACAGACGCGCACCGGTGATCAGCGGCCAGTAGAACTCCCACACCGACACATCGAAGCTGAATGGTGTCTTCTGCAAAACGGTATCCGTTTCATCCAGAACATAGGCCGACTGCATCCACTGCAAACGGTTATGTAGCGCGATGTGTCGGTTGGCCGCCCCCTTCGGCTTGCCCGTCGAACCCGAGGT
>NZ_CEETQT010000026.1:0-1593 GCF_979366295.1 Vogesella lacus | reverse complement strand
CCACCGTCGGCCAGAACACCTTCAGCCTGGCCGGCCAGACACTGAGCGGCAGCGATACCCTGAAGATCCGGGTGGTGGATACTGCCGGCAATGCCGGTACGGTCTACTCGCAGGCTTATGTGCTGGATAGTAGCGCTCCCGCGGCGCCATCCACGCCGACGCTCAGCGCCGGTTCGGACAGCGGCATCCTGGGCGATGGGCTGACCAAGGTGAACACACCGGTCATCACCGGCACCGGTGAGGCCAACGCCATCGTCAAGCTCTACGACACCGATGGCACCACCTTGCTCGGTACGACAACGGTTGATGGTAAGGGCAACTGGAGCATTACCAGCAGCACGCTGGCCGATGGCAGCCACAGCCTCACCGTCAAACAGTCCGATGCCGCCGGCAATGTCTCGACAGCCAGCAGTAGCCTGACTATCGATATTGACACTTCCGTGCCGTCCACTCCGGGCACGCCGGCACTGCAGGCTGCCAGTGATAGCGCTACCCTTGGTGATGGCATCACCAGCGTCACCACCCCCACCGTCGTCGGTACCGGCACGGTGGGCGACACCGTCACCCTGTATGACACCGATGGCAAGACCGTGCTGGGGACCGGAGTAGTCGATAAGGGTGGCAACTGGAGTGTCAGCAGCAGCACGCTGGTCGATGGCGTACACAGCCTGACCGTGACGCAGACCAATGCCGCCGGCACCACCTCCAGTGCCAGCAAAGCAGTCAGCCTCACCATCGACAGCACCGCCCCGACGGCCCCGTCCACGCCGACGCTCAGCGCCGGTTCGGACAGCGGCATCCTGGGCGATGGGCTGACCAAGGTGAACACACCGGTCATCACCGGCACTGGTGAGGCCAACGCTACCGTCAAACTCTACGACACCGATGGCACCACCTTGCTCGGTACGACAACGGTTGATGGTAAGGGCAACTGGAGCATTACCAGCAGCACGCTGGCCGATGGCAGCCACAGCCTCACCGTCAAACAGTCCGATGCCGCCGGCAATGTCTCCGCCGCCAGCAGCAGCCTGACTGTCGATATCGACACTACCGCACCAAGTGCACCCGCCACCCCAGCCCTCTCGGCTGGCAGTGACAGCGGCACCAGCGGGGACTATCTCACCAACATCAGCACGCCAGTCATTACTGGTACTGCCGAAGCCAACGCCATCGTCAAGCTCTACGACACGGATGGCAGCACCCTGCTGGGCACCACCACTGCCGATGGCTCGGGCAACTGGAGCATTACCAGCAGCACGCTGGCCGATGGCAGCCATAACCTCACCGTCAAACAGTCCGATGCCGCCGGCAATGTCTCCGCCGCCAGCAGCAGCCTGACTGTCGATATCGACACTACCGCACCAAGTGCACCCGCCACCCCAGCCCTCTCGGCTGGCAGTGACAGCGGCACCAGCGGGGACTATCTCACCAACATCAGCACGCCAGTCATTACTGGTACTGCCGAAGCCAACGCCATCGTCAAGCTCTACGACACCGATGGCACCACCTTACTCGGTACGACAACGGTTGATGGTAAGGGCAACTGGAGCATTACCAGCAGCACGCTGGCCGATGGCAGCCACAGCCTCACCG
>NZ_CEETQT010000025.1:0-2277 GCF_979366295.1 Vogesella lacus | reverse complement strand
AAAAATGTATGGTCTGCCCCGATTCTGCAAACAGTTTTTGTACATGACAGAAGAACGTTTTGCGTCAATGTATTCGGCCTACGATTGGAAGCAGTACTTCCGGCCTTGATGGAATCCGCGCGCTCCTTGCCTCATAAAGCGTTCAGTCATTACAGACTGCTTTTTTAGCCAGGCTTGCGGTGCGCCGGTTAACGGTTCTGTCATCAACAATTACGGCTCGCAAAACACGGTGGTGCTACAAACTGTTAAAGCTCATCACGCTTCAGGGGGCTACGGGTAACCCGGGAAACGGCCGATACACTTCATCGCAGGACAAGACTTTCCAGCAGATGCGGGCGATTTTGTTGGCCATGGCAACGAGCGCGACGTGTGGATGACTCCGCTTTTCAAGCTGGTGAAGCCATTGCCCCATACCCGTCTTCTCCCTTTTCATATGAATCATGAGTGCACGAGCACCTTGAATCAGCAGCATCCGGAGGTAACTGTTACCTCGCTTGCTGATACTCCCCAGATTCGATTTTCCACCTGTCGAATACTGTCTTGGCACCAATCCCAGCCATGCCGACAAATCTCTGCCACTCCCGAAAGCTTGGCCGTTGCCAATTGCCGCAACCATGGCTGTTGCGATGATGGGACCTACACCTGGAACCGTGGTAGCCCGTCGACACAGCTCTGACTCTTTGGCAATTTCATGAATCTCCGTGGTGATGGCGTCAATTTCTTTGTCCAACCCCTGGCAGCGCTGGTAGAGACGCTGCATAAGTTGTCGCATCCTGATGGATAGGCCATTCTCTGCGTCAGCCAAAATGCTGGGCAAACGTCTTGCGAACAGGGCGCGGCCCACTGGCACCACAAGACCGTGCTCTAGCAGCAAAGCCCGCATCTGATTGACCACAGCGGTTCGTTCCACAATGAGTCGTTGTCGCACCCGGTGAGTCGCCTGCATTTCAAGTTGATCCAGTGATTTAAGCGGCACTGTTCTCATGCGGCCACGACTGCCAGCTTCTGCAATGGCTTCCGCATCATTAAAGTCATTCTTGTTGGACTTCAGATATGGCTTAACAAATTGGGCCGGAATGATGCTTACGGTATGGCCAGCATTCTGAAACCGACGACCCCAGTATTGCGATCCTGGACAGGACTCCATCGCAACGATGCAAGTCATGGAGGTTGCAATAAATTCGGTGAGCTGGTTGCGGTTGAGTTTCTTGCGAAGAAGCACGTCTCCTTTCTCACTCATGCCGACGAGATGGAACCAGTTCTTGCCAAGATCAATGCCGATGATGTGAATAGCAGCAGTGCTCATAATCATCTCCTGATGAGTAGGTTTCCCACTATCGAGGATAGGCGGGAGGGGCAGACCATTCCATTAGGCTACGGCTCTCTTGATGTCGGACGAACTCAAGCCGACGCGCTGGTAGACCAGTTAAGCGAGCACTACCCCGTAGCCACGGTCTGCCAGGTATTCCAGATCTGTCGCGCCAGTTTCTATGCCCGCAAGCATAGTCAGCGAATTATCCAGCCGGAGCGACTGGCACGACGTGCCAAGGTGCGGGAGCTGTTTGATAAAAGCCGGGGCGCAGCAGGTAGCCGCAGCTTGGTCAGCCAGCTCGCCAATGAAGGCGTGAAGATTGGCCGCTACCAGGTACGCAGCCTGATGCGCGAAGCCGGCTTGCAAAGCAAGCAACCCGGCAAACCACGCCACCCATCCGGCAACGAACGGCCAGATGTCCCGAACCTGCTGGCTCGGGATTTTGCACCGGCGTCGCCCAATCAGGTGTGGTGCGGTGATATTACCTACATCCGGGTAGCCGGCCGCTGGATGTATCTGGCGCTGGTGCTGGATCTGTTTGCCCGCCGGATCGTGGGCTGGGCGCTATCGGAAAGGCCGGACAGCGATCTGGTCATTAATGCGCTGACCCATGCCTGGCGGCGACGCGGCCAACCTCGCGGGGTGATGTTTCACTCTGACCAAGGGAGTCAGTATGGGGCTTTGCGCTTCCGGCAGATGCTGTGGCGGTATCGGATACCGCAGAGCATGAGTCGCCGCGGGAATTGCTGGGATAACGCCCCGATGGAGCGGGTGTTTCGTAGCCTGAAGAGCGAGTGGATCCCGGCAGGTGGCTATCTGACGGAAGAGCTGGCCAGGAAGGATATCGCAGCCTATGTGATGGGCTACTACAACGAATCCAGACCACATCAATGGAATGACGGGTTGCCGCCCGCGGTGCGTGAGCGGCAACCTAATTTACTGTCTGGAAATGCTTGACCACTACA
>NZ_CEETQT010000024.1:0-3726 GCF_979366295.1 Vogesella lacus | reverse complement strand
CCAGCACCGGCTGCTGGAATAGCGTCTTCACCGACACGCTAAAGCCGTCGCGACGCATGCGTTCCAGTAGCGTCAGCGCCAACAGCGAATGCCCGCCCAGCTCGAAGAAGCTATCGTTGCGGCCAACCTGTGCCACCCCCAGCACCTCGGCCCAGATGGCGGCGAGCTTCTCTTCGATTTCACCTTCAGGTGCGATGTACTCGCCGGCAGAGGCAAATTCCGGTGCCGGCAACGCCTTGCGATCCACCTTGCCGTTGGGGTTCAGCGGCAGCGCGTCCAGCAGCACGATGGCCGATGGCAGCATATAGTCGGGCAGAGTGCTCGCAATCGCGGCTTTAAGGTTGGCCGCATCGGTCGTCTCGCCAGCCTTCAGCGATACATAAGCCACCAGTCGGGTATTGCCACCATCGTGACGGGCGATCACCACCGCCTCACGTACCGCCTCCTGTGCCAGGAGCTGCGCTTCAATCTCGCCCAGCTCGATACGGAAGCCACGAATCTTGACCTGATGGTCGATGCGGCCCAAGTATTCGAGCTGGCCATCGCTGTTCCAGCGCACCAGATCGCCGGTGCGGTAGAGGCGACCGCCGTTGGCATCGAACGGGTCGGCGATGAAGCGTTCGGCTGACAGAGCGGCACGGTTGAGATAACCACGGGCGAGGCCGTAGCCACCCAGATATAGCTCGCCAGCCACACCGGGCGGTACCAGCGCAAGATCGGCATCCAGTACATAGGCCACGCGCTCGCCGACCGGGCGGCCGATGGGGGCGTAGGCACTGCGGCAATGACTATCTTCATCACTGCGCCATAAGATCGGGGTGACCACGGTTTCGGTCGGGCCGTAACCATTGATCAGCGTTTGCGCGTGCAGGTGCTCGCGGATAGCCGCCAGGCTCTCGCCAGGCATGGCTTCGCCGCCGAAAGAGCACAGTTGCAGCCTGTGTTCGAATGACGTGTGTTTGGCCGACTCGATCATTTCGCGCAAGTAAGCGGGCGGGAAACCGCCATGCGTGGCCTGCCATTTTTGCATCGCAGCCAGCGTTTGCGCCGGACTCCACAGCGTGTTGTCGCGCAGCAGTACAGCACCACCGGCATGGAAAATGGTCAGCAAGCGCTCGTGCGCACCATCAAAAGCAAAAGACAGGAAGTGCAGTTCACGAGTCGCCGCGCTCATATCATACAGCGGTGCTGTCGCGCGGCAATGCATGCTGATCGGCCCATGCGCCACCGCCACGCCCTTCGGCTTCCCTGTCGAACCCGAGGTATAGATCACATACGCCAGCTGTTCCGGATGCACACTGATGGCTGGCTTGCTGGCCGGATAGTCGGCATCCGGCACGATATCCACCAGTACCAGCGGCACGTTGGTTGCAGGCAGTTTGTCGATCAGCGCCGAGTGGGTCAGCAGCAGGCTCAAACCGGCATCCTCCACCATATGCGCCAGACGATCGGCCGGATAGTCCGGGTCCAGCGGCACGTAGGCGGCACCGGCTTTGAGAATCGCCAGCAAGCCGACGACCATCTCGATGCTACGCTCCAGCGCGATGCCGATACGCGCTTCACGGCGGATACCTTGCGCCAGCAATTGATGCGCGAGGCGGTTGGCGCGGCTGTCGAGCTCGTGGTAGGTCAGCTCGCTGTCACCAAAGATCAGCGCGATGGCCTCAGGGTTGGCCGCAGCCTGCGCTTCGAACAGCTCGTGCACCGGTTTGACGTCAGGGTAAGTCGTCTCGTTGACGCCCCAGCTTTGCAGCAGGGTGTGTTCGGCAGCGGACAGCAAAGCCACATCGGCAATGGCCGTCTCTGGTGCATTGACCAGTGCATCCAGCATCGCCAGATAATGCCCGGCCCAACGGGCGACGGTGTCGGCGTTGAACAACTCGCGGGCGTAATCAAAGGACAGCGCGAGGCCGCCGTTGTCGAGTTCCACGCTGTTCAAGGTCAGTTCAAACTGTGCCGCCTGTTCGCCGAGTGCGTAATCGCTGATAGTCAGACCCGGCAACTGCGCCAACTGACCACCGGCTTCGCGCAGATGGTTGAACATCAGCTGGAACAGCGGCGACACGCCCAGCGTGCGTTCCGGTTGTAGCGCCTCCACCAGTTGTTCGAACGGTAAGTCCTGATGCGCCTGCGCCCCCAGTGCGCGTTCACGCACCTGTGCCAGCAGGCTGGCCAGTGTCATCCGGCCGGCAATCTCGGCACGCAACACCTGGGTGTTGACGAAGAAGCCCACGACGTTCTCGGTCTCGACGCGATGGCGGTTGGCAATCGGTACCCCGACACGGATGTCAGCCAGGCCACTGTAACGATGCAGCAAAGCCTGGAACGCGGTCAGTAGCAGCATGAACAGCGTGCTGCCGTTCTCGCGGGCGCGTTGCTGCAATGCCTGCGCCAGCTCGGCGGGTACAGAAACCGCATGCTGCGCCGCACGATACTGACCATCGGCACGACGGGCATGATCAGCAGGCAATTGCAGCACCGGATGATCACTACCCAACTGTTCACGCCAGTAAGCCAGCTGACGTTCGCGTTCACCCGCTTCCAGCCAGTGACGCTGCCACTGCGCATAGTCGCCGTACTGGATCGGCAATGGCAAAAGCTTGGCCGCAGTACCCGACACGGCCGCTTGATACAGCGCAACGAATTCCTTGACGATCACTTCCATCGACCAGCCATCGGAAATGATGTGGTGCATCACCACCACCAGCACCGCTTGGGTGTCTGACTCCTGAATCAGGCCGACCCGCAACAACGGGCCAGCGGCCAGATCGAACGGGGTGTGTTGCAGTGAATCGGCAAAGCTTTGCGCTGCGACCGGATGGGAGCCCTCATCCAGCGCGCGTACGTCATGCACCGCGACAGCAAAATCGCTTGCTGGCAGTACCCGTTGCAGGATGGCACCGTCTTCCCCCGGTACAAACACGGTACGCAGCGCTTCGTGACGGGCGACGAGCTCGCCAAATACGCGGTCGATCACGTCTGGGCACACATCACCCGCCAGACGCAGCGCGCCGCTGATGTGATAGGCGCTACTGGCGGGTTCGAGCTGCCACAGGAAATGCATGCGCTGCTGGGCGTAGGAGGCGGTCTCAGATTCGTCGGGATTCAGTCTTGGCAAAATGGGGAACTGCCCCAGAGCAAATCCCTCGGCCTGCAGCTTCCGGTAGGCGGTTCGGCGTTGTTCGGGGGCGAGTCGGGCAAATTTTTCGGCAATGCTGTGTAAAACGGCGGTGTCCATCCGGGCGCTCCATGATTGGGGAGCCAGCAAGCAGCTGGCATGGCTATACCGGGATGACGCTTTGCTGCGCAAGTTGTTTAAAAGTAAAAAAGCCGACGGGGGAACCGCCGGCTTTTTCGTCTTGCGTTTGCCCGATCACGCCACCGAGTCATGGTTATCCAGGCCCAGTGGCATGGCAGGTATCACTTAGAGCAATGAATCCATGAAAGCATCCAGTGCGTTCAGGCTGGCCTGTTGCTGTGCTGGCGATGTGGCTGCTGTCAGCAATTGGGCTTGCCCTGCCAGTGTCGGCTGCGCGAATGCCTGGCGGATTTCGAATGGCAGTCGCCATTCGGTTTGCACCTTGGCGACTAGTTGCACTGCCAACAGCGAATGCCCGCCCAGCTCGAAGAAGCTATCGTTGCGGCCAACTTGCTGCACCCCCAGCACCTCGGCCCAGATGGCGGCCAGTTTCTGTTCGACTTCACCTACTGGTTCGATGTACTCGC
>NZ_CEETQT010000023.1:0-4397 GCF_979366295.1 Vogesella lacus | reverse complement strand
GACTGGCGTGACTTCGACCTGGCGGGCGCCTACTCGACCGGCCTCGTAGACCTGCCCCTGATCGACTTTGAAAACCCTCAACCCAGCCTGCGGGTTGAGGATTACTTGGATCACATCGCGGGCTATGCCTTGGTTGAGTTCAGCCATCCGCCGG
Source organism: Vogesella lacus (assembly GCF_979366295.1). Lineage (NCBI taxonomy): Bacteria > Pseudomonadati > Pseudomonadota > Betaproteobacteria > Neisseriales > Chromobacteriaceae > Vogesella > Vogesella lacus. Next base: position 4,243 of record NZ_CEETQT010000023.1, on the reverse strand, counting down.
AAACCCGCTTTCCGGTGTTTGCCGTCTCTCGGGGTGGCAAGGGGCTGATCTTCCCCTTGAGCGGGGTGGCCTATGCCACCGCCCCCGAGATACGGGTTGCCCATGACCTAGGCTGCACCATTAAGATCAAGTGGGGCGTGCTCTATCCCTGGCTACGCCGGCCCGGCGACAAGGTGATTGATGGCGTGCCACAAACCCGTCTCTTCGGGACCTTCGTCAAGGTAGCCCGCGAACTGCGTAAGCAGTTGAAGCAAGCCGCCGAAGGGAAGGATTCGCCTGAGGAACAAGCGGCGAAGCTCTATGCGAACAGCGTTTACGGTAAACTATGCCAATCGCTTAGGCCAAAGAATGTCTTCGATACCCGCAAGGTGAGTTCGGTCCGCCTGAAACCCTCGCCGATCACCAACCCGGCCATCGGTGCCCATGTGACCGGCTTCATCCGCGCCATCCTGGCGGAGATTCTGAATCGCATCCCCAGTTATCGCCGTGTATTGTCGGTAACAACCGATGGTTTTCTGAGCGATGTCAGCGAGCAGGAAATCGCGCTCTGCCTGACCGCCCCCTTGTGTCAGCGTTTCCAGTCACTCTGCGAGCGCATCCTCCCGGGTTCCAGCATGCTGGAGGTCAAGCATCGGGTCGCACAGGTAGTCTGCATGAAAACCCGGGGGCAGCTAACCGGCCAGCCCCTGCCGGGCGAAAAGATCGTGCTCGCCAAGGCCGGCGTCCAGGTGACGGTGGATTCCCCGAACGACATCGACGCCGAGGCCTACAAGGTGCTCCAGAACGCCGCCATGTTGGAGCTGTACCTGAACCGGGAGCCCGGCCAGAAGACTTCCAGCGCCCGCTTCCCGTCCATACGGGATCAGTGGGAGAAGGGCATCGACATCTTCAAGTTCGAGACCTCGCTGACGCTGAGCCTGGAGCCTGACTTCAAGCGCGCCCCGGTCGCTCCCCGGATGATCGCCGTCGGTAGCGGCGGCCCCGAGCATATCGCGCTGGATAGCCGCCCCTGGAGCACGATCCAGGAGTTCGATGCCGCCCGGGCCTGTGTCGATGGTTGGCGCCGGGAGCGCTGTCTGAAGACGATGGCCGACTGGAAGTCTCTCGGTGATCTGCTGCGCTTCAACATCGTGCGGACCAAGCTGCGGCTGGCGGGCAAGCCGACCCTGAACCTTAACAAGGGGCAGCCGCTGCATGATGTGCTGCGGCGGGGTTTCCTGCGAGCCTATGCGCACCAGGCGCTGGGGCTGACGCCGTCCTTCAAGTCGTATGCTGCACTGGCCAAATGGCTCACGGAAAACGGCTACCCGACGAAACCTGCGGAGCCGCGCAGCGCCAAGTCGCAGGAGCTGGTCCTGGGGTTTGCCCCCAGGACCGACGAGATCATGACGTTATGGCATCTGTTGCAGGCACGTTTCCCCGAGGCCCAACTTGAGGCCTTGCTGGCCGAGGATGACGGCTTATCTGAACAACATGCTTAAAATTTATGCTAAACGAGCACCGGAATCCAATTTTTTTGCCAAAGTCATGGCCATTCACTTCTTCGTAGGTAGAATCTCTTAGGGGGGAACCAAGGCCCGACTCCTGGTGTTAACAACAAAGCGAAAGGATTGGTAATGGCTGGTCTAGTGGCAGAATTGAAGTGGGACTCTTTGACCACATCGTTTAACGAAAATCGGCTTAACTACAACGAGTTGCGAGGGCAGTTCGTGCGAAAAGCTGAAGAGGCTGCGGATCAGTTCAGCGTCAAGTACTATCAAAACATCAAAAACTTGGATCAGCTTATCGAGAAAGCGTCTGACCTTGCTGTCCCTTACATTTTGGGTTCGGTGGATGATGCTGTGCAATTTCTTGTCTCACAGAAGATGTATGACGTCGATAGTGAGCACTTCATCGACACCTACTACCAGCCCCATGATCGTTGGACCTCTGCGTTTGAGGTGATTGCAGATAAGTACGCTGAAATCGTTCACAGTGCAGAGGAGCTGGATGCTTACCGAACCGCACGCCGTCAAGGACGTGGCCAGATAGTTGGGGGCGGCTTTGGGGTTGGTGGTGCAGTAAAAGGAATGGCGATGGCGGGTGCGGCGAACCTAGCGATCGGCGCTGTGTACGGGGTGTTCAACCTTGCTGCGAAGGGTATCAGCGCTGTTGGTGATATCGTCAAGAAAATCGGTGGTCTGCGCAAAACCCGCTTTATTGGCTTGGCGAAAGTAAAGGCCCATACCGTCTTCACCTTCGCTTGTTACAACCTGACCCTGATGGTGACGCTGTTCGGCTGACGATTGTCTGCGACATAGGGCGAAATCCGCCTGCTGAACGCCGAAAGGCGGGCAGCAACCCTCGAATAGGCCGAAAAGCCGGCTGAAAATCGGTTTTGAAGCCCCGTAAAGGGAGCGTCGAAGAACTTTTTCATCGCCAGTAACGAATAGCCGAAGCCATCACGAAGTTTTTGGACAGCCTGCTGAGGCAGGATAAAACTGGATACTTTTCACCGCGCAGTGGTCGGGTGATGTATTTACTAATTTTTTTAACCGAATAAGGACGGCCAAATTGTTAATGCGTTTATTTGTAAGCGATTCCGCGTTTTTCTTGACGGATATTGCGGTATCCGAAGTCCCAGCAGGGTTTGTAGAGATTTGCGCAAATGAGGATTTCGGTCAGCTATACGGATATTACTTCTCCGACGACTCGGTTATTCATAATGAGCCGATAAGCAGGACTCAGGCCGACTGGATTGCTTCAAATCAATCGACGATCTCCGGAATCTTTGCTGCGCTATCAATAGTCGGCGGGCAAATTTCTATAAGCCTCGATCCTTTAGTTCAGTTCAATTTGTTCTATTGGGTCGGGGAGGATGGCATCGCACTGGGAAGCGATATCTTCGCTCTTGCAAAGGCAGTTGGCTTGAAGGCAGAGGGCGAGGAGCGGCATCTCTTTGACCATATTGCATATCAGTCACCCTTGAGGGGGTTTACGCTATTGCGAGAGATATATGCGTTGCAATACGACGATTTGTATCACAGTTATGCCCCAGCCTCGCACAAGCCGGTGCCGCCGCTGCAGTATAAGAACCTTCTCATTCGAGTACCGCAGCCTGATGTGTACCGTAATGAGGCATACCAAGATTTGCTCGAAATGTATTCAGAACGAGTAGCGAGGCGAGCAAAAATTTTGGCTGATTTTCACAAAGAGGTGCATGTTCAACTAACTGGAGGTGCAGACAGCCGATTGGTATACAGCCACTTTCGGAGTAACCCTTCCTTTCGGACGTATTGCTACGGCGATGGCACAAGCCAGAACAGACTCATTCACGATAGATTGTTGGAGGTTTTTGGAGGGCGAGCGGTGGATCAGGTGCTGTTCGTCGGACGTCCGCTTTCAAGCTCGCCAATGCTACTCAAGGGATTGAGGGATACCAATTGTAGGAAGCTAAATAGTTTGGGCACCTACATGAATGGCGACCAGCCACTTTCGGCTAATTTATGCAAAATCACGGGGTATTATGGCGCTAATGTTTGCGGCGGCGTCCCTCTGCCGCCGCAAGATACATTGAAGAACCCTCGCCTGAGCGGTATGCCGGCCGAGGTGTTTACGTATCACGAGTATGTTAAATCGATGAGGCGAAAGTATGAGCACCTCCGTCCGTCCGCATTCGCAGATATCTTTTATCTAAACAATCGAGGTCAGTCACACTATGCGGCTCACTCACTTGCGGATAACAAAAAGTGCCGATCCTTTGACATTCTTTACGATCCCCTGAACTTGGAATTGGTGAAAAAGTGTCCTTACCCGGACGCAGCCATCGACAAGAACGCAATTTCGATTGATTTGATTGAGTTGCGCAACCCTGATTTGGCACTTTTTCCCTATGATGATAGAAAGATTCCAAGGTATAAGCAGTTCTCTGACGTCCCTTTGATGAATTGCTTTGATGGATTTATCTTTGAAAAATCGGCTGCCAAGCAGCTTCCCGTTAAGCATCCAGCGGTCGATCCAGCTCCGTTTGATTTGCTTGGCAAAGGGGGGGGGTATGCGAGTGTGTCCGACATGCTGAACTATTCCCAATTTGATTGGCTATTCGATCGATATAATTTTCTATCCCCCTTTAGACGGGACGGTACTACTGCCACCTCAACCATTATTCTCAACTATGCATTGGCGATGGAGCTGATCAGGGTGGAGCTGAGTTCTATCAAAAGTTCTAATAGGAAGCAGAGTACCTGATTGGCCTTTCGAGATA
>NZ_CEETQT010000022.1:2500-4907 GCF_979366295.1 Vogesella lacus | reverse complement strand
TCAAGCCTCACGAGCAATTAGTATCGGTTAGCTACACGCCTCACAGCGCTTCCACACCCGACCTATCAACGTCCTGGTCTCGAACGACTCTTCAGGGAGGTCAAGCCTCCAGGGAAGTCTCATCTTCAGGCAAGTTTCCCGCTTAGATGCTTTCAGCGGTTATCTCTTCCGCACTTAGCTACCCGGCGATGCGACTGGCGTCACAACCGGTCCACCAGAGGTGCGTCCACTCCGGTCCTCTCGTACTAGGAGCAGCCCCCGTCAAACTTCCAACGCCCACTGCAGATAGGGACCAAACTGTCTCACGACGTTTTGAACCCAGCTCACGTACCACTTTAAATGGCGAACAGCCATACCCTTGGGACCGGCTACAGCCCCAGGATGTGATGAGCCGACATCGAGGTGCCAAACTCCGCCGTCGATGTGAACTCTTGGGCGGAATCAGCCTGTTATCCCCGGAGTACCTTTTATCCGTTGAGCGATGGCCCTTCCATTCAGAACCACCGGATCACTATGTCCTGCTTTCGCACCTGCTCGACTTGTCGGTCTCGCAGTTAAGCTACCTTTTGCCATTGCACTATCAGCACGATTTCCGACCGTACCTAGGTAACCTTCGAACTCCTCCGTTACACTTTGGGAGGAGACCGCCCCAGTCAAACTGCCTACCATGCACTGTCCCCGATCCGGATAACGGACCAAGGTTAGAACCTCAAACACACCAGGGTGGTATTTCAAGGACGGCTCCACTGAAACTAGCGTCTCAGCTTCATAGCCTCCCACCTATCCTACACAAGCCTGTTCAAAGTCCAATGCAAAGCTACAGTAAAGGTTCACGGGGTCTTTCCGTCTAGCAGCGGGGAGATTGCATCTTCACAAACATTTCAACTTCGCTGAGTCTCAAGAGGAGACAGTGTGGCCATCGTTACGCCATTCGTGCGGGTCGGAACTTACCCGACAAGGAATTTCGCTACCTTAGGACCGTTATAGTTACGGCCGCCGTTTACTGGGACTTCAATCAAGAGCTTGCACCCCATCATTTAATCTTCCAGCACCGGGCAGGCGTCACTCCGTATACGTCCACTTTCGTGTTGGCACAGAGCTGTGTTTTTGATAAACAGTCGCAGCCACCTATTCTCTGCGACCTCTCCAAGCTCCATTCGCAGGAACTTCACCTAGAGAGGCATACCTTCTCCCGAAGTTACGGTATCAATTTGCCGAGTTCCTTCTCCTGAGTTCTCTCAAGCGCCTTAGAATTCTCATCCTGCCCACCTGTGTCGGTTTGCGGTACGGTTCTTATGTAGCTGAAGCTTAGTGGCTTTTCCTGGAAGCGTGGTATCAGTCACTTCAGGTCCGTAGACCCTCGTCATCAGTTCTCGGCCTTAAGGTGCAGCGGATTTGCCTACCGCACCAGCCTACCGCCTTAAACGACCTATTCCAACAGGCCGCTGACCTAACCTTCTCCGTCCCCACATCGCACTACATAAAAGTACGGGAATATTAACCCGTTTCCCATCGACTACGCTTTTCAGCCTCGCCTTAGGGGCCGACTCACCCTACGCCGATGAACGTTGCGTAGGAAACCTTGGGCTTTCGGCGAGCGGGCTTTTCACCCGCTTTATCGCTACTCATGTCAGCATTCGCACTTCTGATATCTCCAGCAGGGTTTACACCACCACCTTCACAGACCTACAGAACGCTCCCCTACCACGGACACATTAATGTGCCCATCCGCAGCTTCGGTTATCAGTTTGAGCCCCGTTACATCTTCCGCGCAGGACGACTCGACCAGTGAGCTATTACGCTTTCTTTAAATGATGGCTGCTTCTAAGCCAACATCCTGGCTGTCTATGCCTTCCCACCTCGTTTACCACTTAACTGATCATTTGGGACCTTAGCTGGCGGTCTGGGTTGTTTCCCTCTTGACGATGGACGTTAGCACCCACCGTCTGTCTCCCATGCTTGCACTTTCCGGTATTCAGAGTTTGCCATGGTTTGGTAAATCGCAATGACCCCCTAGCCATAACAGTGCTTTACCCCCGGAAGTGATACATGAGGCACTACCTAAATAGTTTTCGGGGAGAACCAGCTATCTCCGAGTTTGTTTAGCCTTTCACCCCTATCCACAGCTCATCCCCTAGTTTTGCAACACTAGTGGGTTCGGACCTCCAGTGCGTGTTACCGCACCTTCATCCTGGCCATGGATAGATCACTCGGTTTCGGGTCTACACCCAGCGACTGAAATCGCCCTATTCGGACTCGGTTTCCCTACGCCTCCCCTATTCGGTTAAGCTTGCCACTGAATGTAAGTCGCTGACCCATTATACAAAAGGTACGCAGTCACCCGTTTCCAGGCTCCCACTGTTTGTATGCATCCGGTTTCAGGTTCTATTTCACTCCCCTCCCGGGG
>NZ_CEETQT010000021.1:0-7679 GCF_979366295.1 Vogesella lacus | reverse complement strand
ATGATCTCCATCACCAGCGCGGCTTTGCGCTTGGCGGTCCAGCGTTTGATATCGTCTTCCATGGTCATGCTCATCACGTGCTCCTGTGTGAATTATGACCTGTGCAGGTTTTTAGTGGGTCATTACAACTGCTCGCAACGATGGGGACGTGGTATTGAGCTGCCTGCCATGGTGATGCGTGCGCATGTTCAACGAAGCAAGCGAAAGTGGCAACATAATCCATCTGCTGTAGGGCCCCCCACTTTCGAAGCAGTCAGCCAACATCATGACTGGCGCCGCCATTTCAATGCTGCGAGCCTGACTCGGAACGGACTGTTAACAATGAATGCATTATGTGGTCGCCACAAAGCGGTCATTTTCGATGCCTTTGGCACTTTGCTTGAAATCGGCAAACCGCATCATCCGTATCTATTACTGATGCGGTATGCGCGCGCCCATGGTCGCAAGCCTCAGGCGGATGACGCACGCACCATTCTGACATTTGACGGTAATCTGCCCGAGTTGGCCGCGCACTTGGGCGTCGCCCTTTGCGCCGAGCAATTGGCCGTTTGCGAAGCCGCCTTGCAGGCAGACCTGCAAAGCATCGAAAGCTTTGGCGATAGCGCAGAGGTGTTGGCCGCACTGCGGCAAGGCGGACACCGTATTGCCATCTGCTCGAATCTGGCCCGGCCGTACGGGGCTAAAGTGGTGGAAATACTGCCTGATGCCGACGTCTATGCCATGAGCTATGCGCTCGGTTGTATCAAGCCCGAGCCCCGGATTTACCAGTCCACGCTGGACAAGCTGAACCTGTCGGCCAGTGACTGCCTTTTTATTGGGGATTCTGCGTTTGCAGATCGGGATGGTGCCAAGGCCATGGGCATGGACGGCCGATTGCTTGACCGCAAAAGCGGCCAGCAGCTCAAGGATCTGCTGGCGGATGTGCTGTGAAGCCATGATGAGTCTGACGGTTGCGCCACCCGATTGCTACGGCAAAAAACACGCCAGTCGCGCTGCATGCATTGTTGCATCGCTACGGCGTGCAAAAGTGGCCAGGCCCAGCTGTCGCTGATGGCTGCCACCACGCCGGCTTACAGGCGGCTTACCGCGTCGATCAGGCTGTTGTCGCTCTGGTGCAGGTAAATCTGTGTGGTCTGGATGCTGGCGTGGCGCAGCAGGCGGCGGGTTTCGTCCAGTCGTGCGCCGCTTTGCAACAGGCGCGTGGCGTAGCTGTGGCGGAACCAGTGTGCCGAGGCGCGTTGCAGCGCCTCACGCGTGGCCAGGTTTTCGTCAGCCGCCAGGACGGGCAGGGCGGCGGCCTGATCCAGCAATTGCCGCAGCAAATCGTGCAGATGGCGCGGTGTGAGCGGCTGCTGCTGGCGGCCAGCATGCAGCGCACACAATAGCGGCGTGTCTTCGTCATGCGCGGGCAGGGCGGGCAGGCCCAGGCTGTGACGATAGGCAACGAGCTTGGGCAGCAGTCTGGCCGGTAGCGGGATATCCGCCAGCACGTTGCCCTTGCCCCTGATGCGCCACCACCAGTGACCACCGCGGTTAACGAGGTCGCCCATGCGTGCGGCGATGACTTCGCTGCGCCGCGCGCCGGTGTAATACAGCAGATGACACAGCCAGTCGAGGCGGCATTGCTCGGCCTGCTGGCGCGCGTCATCGGAGGGCAGGGCGGCGAGGGCGTCTTGCAGCGCCTGCCACATGGCGGCATCGAGCAGGCGTTCCGGTGCGAGGTCGCGGCGGGTGGCGGCCAGCTGGCGACCCCGGCGCAGCTTGAACGGGTTGTGCGCCAGATAGCCCGTCTCGACCAGATAGCTGTACAGATTGCCCAGCCGCGTCAGCGCCAGTTGCTGCGAAGCCGGTGACAGGCCGCGCAAGAATGGCCGCCACGCCGGGTTGAGCGTGCCGTCGGGCAACAGCCGCGCCACCCGTTGGCCGCACCACTGCTCGGCCGGTTGCGGGTCGGGCAAGAATTGCCGGTAGGCGAGAATGTCCTCGCGGCGGATGTCGGCCAGACCCTGGCCGCGTAGCGCCGCCCACAGTACGAAGCGTTCGGCCTCCTTGCGCAGTGCGTCCAGCGTGTGCGGGTTGTGGTATTCGGCCAGCCACAGGCGGATGGCTTCGCCGTCATTGCCGGCGCGGGTCAGGGTGGCGCTGTCGCGCACTTGCAGGCTGGCGAGGGTGGCTTGCAGGCTGTCTGGCAGGGTCGGGATCATGGCGGACTGGCTCGTTTACAGGTTGGTGATGTCGGCGGTTTCGCCGGTTTCGGCCAGCAGCTGATGCAGGCTGGCGAGGTCAAACCAGTCCTCGCCGCCGCCCTCAAAACGCAGCAGGTATGCATCCTGGCCATGCTGCGTGCGCACGGCCAAGCACACGCCGCGGCCACCTTCGGGCATCAGCGGTGAATCGTGGCCATCCCGCACGCGGAACACGCTGCCGGGCAGATAGACCGCCGCGCTAGGCTTGGCCGCACGGGCAGACGGCGCGGCCTTGCGGCCAACTTGCAGCTGACGGCGCCAGGCGGCATTCAGTGGCGGCAGGCCGGCGAGGCAGCACTCCCATTGCAGGCTGCGGCGCGGGTTGTGGATCACGCGGGACAAATGGCTGCGCGACACCCCCAGCGCCTCGGCCAGCAGGCTGACCGTCCAGCCCAGCGCCTGCAGGCGGGCTTGCCAATGGGCGGCGCTCTGGCGTAATGGCTCGCCGGCGTCACGCTGCAGATGGCGGATGGCAAGGGGCGGTTTCATGCGCGTCTCCTGTGTGTCGGCACAAATGGCCAGTCGGTGGCGTGTGATCTGCACATCACGGTTTATGAATAAATCCCTTGTAAAACATCATCTTGAAAACGCAGCCACCGGCCGGATAAAGCCCGGCGATAGCGCGGGTTTCCGGTTTTTCATTTTACTTCACATACTGTGGAATATGTGAGATTTCGGCAAGATTTTGTATTGTAATGACGTCATTACGCTGTGTAATATATCGTTCAGCCTCGCCCTGCCGCCTGCCGCCTGCTGGCTGACTGGCAACCGAACCCATCAAGGAAAGCCCATGCTGCCCGTCAACACCCGACAAGCCGTGCACGACCTGGCCGATGCCCTGCTGACCGAAGGCATCGAGCCGACCACCTTGCTCATCCGCGAACGGCTGGGGCGCGGCTCGCACACCACCATCACCGCCGCCCTGCGCGACTGGCGGCAAGCACGCAGCGGCAATGCCGACGCGGCGCAGCGGGTGCGGCAAGTGGCACAAGACGGCGTGCCGGCCAGCCTCACCGAGGCGCTGCACACCCTGTGGCTGCAAGCTCTGCAAACCGCGCACGATACCCTGAGCGACGAGCGCCAGACGCTGGCCGACGAGCGCGCCAGCTTGCACGCCGCCATGCAGCAATCGGCGCAGCGGCAGGCACAACTGCTCAGCCAATGGCAACAGGCCGAACAGCGCGAAGCCCAGCTCCGCCAGGCATTAGATGCAGAAAGCCGCCAGCGGCAGGACGCCGAACTGGCACTGGCGCGCGAACAAGCCAGCGCGGCGGAAAGGTTGGCCGCAGGACAAGTCACGCTGGACGCCGCCCGGCAAGCCCTGGCCGACAGCCAGCACGCCGCGCAACAGGCTCGCACCGCGCACGACGAAGCCATCACCCGGCTGCAAGACGCGCAGCAGCAGCAGCTTGAGCGGCAATTCACCCGGCTGGATGCGCTGCGCCAGCAGCTCTTGCTCGATGCCGACCGCGAACGCGACGCCATGCGCCGCGAACTGGCCGCCGCCCGCGAACGCGAAGCGGCGCTGGCCGCCACGCATGAACAGGCCGCCACCCGCTGGCAGCAGGAGCGCGACGCGCACCGGAAAGAAGCCGTACAGCGCCAGCAGGCCCTGCAACAGCAACTGGGACAGCGCGACACAGACATCGGCCGCCTCGAAGAAAGGCTGGCGCACAGCCAGCAGCGCCTGGCCGACTGCGAGCAACAGCTGGCACACCTTCGTCAGGCAACGTTGTCCGCAGACCCGCCCCCGCCTGACGAGGCCATCTGCGCCGAATTGCACAAGCTGCTGGCCGCCGGCCCGCTCCCCCGCCCCGACCTCATCGCCCTGTGCTGCGAAGAATGCCTGTGCAGCGCGGCCGACGCGCAAGCCCAATTAAGCCGCTTATTGCAGGCGGGTGAGCTGCTGGCAGCGCAAGGGCAGATCAGCCGCAAGCCGGGATAGCGCCAGACCCGCCCGACGGGAACATCCCGCCCGGTCGCGCCAACGGGCAAGCCAGCAACACCGCCTGCGCGACGCGCCTGCAGCAGCACCGCAACCGGATCGGCCAGCAGAAATTGTCACGAAACATGCCGAAGACATGCCAGTCCCGTCCCGCTGCGTACTTCCCGCCGCCCACAGCCGCAAAGCCTTGCCAGCTGACAACCTATCGAAATATCATGCCGAGATATACACATCAACCAAAGAAATAGACACCTGAACAGGTGTCTATTACACGTTAGGCTTCTTAAAGGATTTTCTCTTTGAAAGTGTTTCTAGCAGACTCGTTCGCGGATGAAGAAGGACCCCTCGCAGAAGAGGGAAAGACTGTCTATGTTCAAGGTCCCAAGGAAAAAATACTTGAGCTCTGCAAATTCTTTGAGAGCGTAGCGGTACATTTGAAAGACAATGAATATTGTCATATGCACTTCATGGATTCGTCTCCGTCTTGGACCAAAGAGGGCTACATAGATATTGCGGTCGATGTAGCGCCTAACGAATCATCCAAGCGGACGCCTTCCGGCGCCGCTTAACTCCAACGTTAGGCCTATGACGAAATTCCAAGCCACGCCTCTTCCAGAAACGCCCTCCTCAGACGGGAAGACTGAATTATCAGAAGTCCATTTTGATTTAAATACACTCGAAATTATCGTCGGCCTATTTGATGGCGAAACAGACAAGAAAGTTATTTTTGATGAAGTGTGCGGCTTTCGAGCGCTTGATGAAGGGGATCTCTCTGCATGGTGGTCTCATGTTACGCTAGAAGATGGGTGGTGCTTTGAAGTTACACAAGGCGGTTGGTTTGAACAGGAAAGCCAGCGCCCGGATTTTATTTCTGGCGCAGCGGCCTTCTACCGAGAATTTTTGATCATTGGTGTTGATTTTTGTATTAGCGTAATTGCAAAGGACTATCCTCGTGTGCTGACCCTTTCCCGGGCCTAACACTTCATTCAACCCGGACTGGCTAAAGCCAGCCGGTTAATTCAAACGTTAGCCCTTTATGAATCATCAGCATCCCGCAGCTATTGAGATATGCAAGCGCTTTGATGTAGAAGCGGAATTTCCCTCGCCTCAAGAGAAAATTGGCATCGCACTTGAAACCTTAGATTTGCTGCCACTTAATGCATTGCGGCATAAAGCTGAGCATGGCACTTGTGGGTGGTATATATGGGGCGGCGAGACACTTTCCAGTGATCCGCATTTCTTCCAGCCACTACATATTTCTCACTTGAACGAGTATGCAACTGATATTCAAAAATATTTAGGATTGCCGCCAGGTTGGCGCGTACTATTAGCACCAAACTATGAGGATGTGTGGTTTGACCAATCTCTCCTTAACACGGCAGACTAACCTACCGTGCAAAGTTTGGCCGCAAGCAATAAACGGGTTTGCGGCCAACCTTTTGCTGCTTCGTTGGCTGCTGTTGCAAGGTTTTTTGGTGGGCTGAGCTGGTGCGGTTCTGCTCCGGCACAGTTCTAACATTTCATTCAACCGGACGCGCTGACGCGCGCCAGTTAATTCGCACGTTATGCAGCTTGAAGACTTTACCGAAGGTTGGGAACCGATCCATGTCGGGTTCGAAGGTGCGGCGCTGTCGATCAGCGGCATCAATCCATGGCTTCACGCACACAGTTGGCGACGTGTTCAGGAAGCCAGCGTCGTTGTGCGCATCCTACGTACCGGCAAGAGCGTCATCGAGCTTGGGTCTACGAGGTCTCGTTCAACGGAAAGGTCGTCCGCTTTGCCGCAACGGAACTATCCAATGGCGTGTGGGGCTTCTATGTTCCTTGCCATGCCGATGCATAACAGTTCATTCCAGCGGACGCCTAACGGCGCCGCTGAATTCAGTCGTTAGAGGTTTCGCTATGGACATTCCCCAACTCGCACAGAAGCTTGCTGAGCTAGGTGTAAATCATCAAGCCTACCGAGTCGGTCGTTTCGGAGGCGGAAGCTCCGATGCGGTAGTCCTTGAACAAACCGAGAAGGGATTTGAGGTTTTCTACACTGAGCGTGGGCATAACTCTCGCTTGGCTTCATTTCAAAGCGAGTCTAAGGCTTGCGAGTACGTTCTCAGGCAGTTGGAGAAAGAAGAATCGGCTCTTGCGCACAACGTTGGAATCTTCGACACCGAATCCCAAGCATCAACTCTGGCATCCAAACTCACTGCCGCTGGCATTCGGGTCAAGACCGATGCCATTCCTATGGGGCCTAACAGCAAACGCTATCGGGTATTCGTCTTTGGTCGTGACATTGAGCGTGTTCGACAAGTCCGCGGGTGGTAAACCAACCTCTAACATGGCGCTCAACCTCGCTCCCTTCGGTCGCTGGACGCTGCGCCATAAAGCGGCGCAGCGCCGGTTAGCTCTACGTTATGCGGCAAGGAGAAATCGTGGCTATACCTGAAGCAGCAAGTCTTCTCGCCGGGTTCGTTCTCGCTCACGCGGCGTGGAACGTATCCGATCTTCCAAAAGGTGACCTACTCGTCCCTTTGGCCATTGTTGAAACGGGTTCAGAACGAAAGCTTGTGCGGTTCGAGGCAGAAACCCAAGAGCAGGCAATATCTGAGGGCAAGGCGTTCGTTGCAAAGCAGCAGGCAGTTGCAGAAGCCTGGGCCTTAGCCCGAGAAGGGCAGATGAATACGAGCGCAGGAAAAGTTGATGTGCTTGTTGTTGACGCCTGGGCAAAGGGCATGAGCGAGCCAATAACCTACATTCAGCCGTTCCAGCCATTTGCGGTTGGTTCGTTCAAGTTGCTAGGCCCGGCAGTTCCAGTTGTATCGGGTTCAATTCTGAGCTCGGAACAATCTGAATCATACCTAGCCATTCTCTATCGCGGCGTTTCCACTCATGGCAAGGCTGCTGCTCTTTGGGCTTCGTGGCAATAATGCGTTGCCGCATAACCATTCGTTGCAGGCGCGACGGCCCTGACGGGCCGCGGCCTGAACTCAAACGTTAGGCTTCTTAAAGGATTTTCTCTTTGGAAGTGTTTCTAGCAGACTCATTCGCGGATGAAGAAGGATCCCTCGCAGAAGAGGGAAAGACTGTCTATGTTCAAGGTCCCAAGGAAAAAATACTTGAGCTCTGCAAATTCTTTGAGAGCGTAGCGGTGTAATGACCCAGCCCTTTCTGCACAGGTCAGGCTGCTAATTGATACGCCATTGCAGGCGTCTTCATCCCCAAAGCTTGGTGTGGGCGCCGGTGGTTGTAGAACCCGATCCAGTCTGCAATCACCCGGCTAGCGTGCGCCAGGCTTTCAAAGCGGTGTCGATGCGCGCACTGCTCTTTCAAAGTGCGAATCACCCGCTCCACCATCCCGTTCTGTTCTGGTGTGTACGGCGTGATGAATTCCTGCTGCAAACCGTAGCTTTTCACCAGCGCGGTGTAGCTGCGGCTGGTGAACACCAAGCCGTTGTCGCTGCGCAGCAGGAAGCGTTGAGGCACTCTGCCCAAGC
>NZ_CEETQT010000020.1:0-15740 GCF_979366295.1 Vogesella lacus | reverse complement strand
AGGCGACAACGTAGAGATCACTGTTGAACTGATCGCTCCGATCGCCATGGAAGATGGTCTGCGCTTCGCGATTCGCGAAGGTGGTCGTACCGTTGGTGCTGGCGTCGTTGCCAAGATCATCGCTTAAGTAAGGTTTTAGGCCAGTAGCTCAATTGGTAGAGTATCGGTCTCCAAAACCGAGGGTTGGGGGTTCGAGACCCTCCTGGCCTGCCAATTAAGACTAACCGGCGCTATAAGCGCCGGTTAGTCTTTTTGTCGCATGAAACTGATGGAATGACACATGGAAATGCAAGATAAGCTCAAGCTGGGCGCTGCAATTGGTGTTCTGATTGCGGGCGTTGCCGGCTTTTATGCGTTGCCGGCAGATCAGCAGGTGCTGCGAGTGCTGCTATTTGTGGTGGCGCTGATTGTTGCAGCGGGTGTGGTCTGGTTGTCTTCGCCTGGCAAGAATTTTGTGGTTTATGCGCAAGAGTCTGTGGTTGAGGCCAAGAAGGTTGTGTGGCCAAATCGCAAAGAAGCGACGCAGATGACGCTGATGGTTTTCTTGTTTGTGCTGGTGCTGTCGCTTTTCATGTGGGTGGTGGATGCGTCGCTGTCGTGGTTGTTCTATGACGTATTGTTGAAGAGAGGCTGACATGGCTAAACGTTGGTATGTAGTGCACGCGTACTCAGGTTTTGAGAAGAGTGTGCAGCGCGCTTTGAAAGAGCGTATCGAGCGCGATGGCTTGCAGGATATGTTTGGCCAGGTTTTGGTGCCGGTTGAAGAGGTTGTCGATATCAAGAATGGTCGACGCTCTATTACTGAGCGCAAATTCTTTCCGGGCTATGTTCTTGTCGAGATGGAAATGACTGACGAGACTTGGCATTTGGTGAAGAGTACGCCAAAGGTCACCGGTTTTGTGGGTGGTACGGCGAATCGTCCTGCTCCGATTTCTGTGCGTGAGGTCGAGTCCATCATGCAGCAGATGCAGGAGGGCGTTGAGAAGCCCAAGCCTAAAGTGCTGTTTGAGGTTGGTGAAAAGGTGCGTGTTACTGATGGCCCATTCAACGATTTCAATGGTTCTGTTGATGAAGTGAATTACGAGCGGAACAAACTGCGCGTTTCTGTGCAGATTTTTGGCCGCGATACACCGGTTGAGCTTGATTTCAACCAGGTTGAGAAATTATAACTTGTTGTTTTTTCGTGGGGCGGGTATAATTCCGCTCCTTTCTCACTTGGGGAGCGGAGAATTCCGCGTTGAACCCATACACGGAGCTTAAATCGTGGCTAAGAAGATTATTGGCTATATCAAGCTGCAGGTTGCTGCCGGCAAAGCCAACCCGTCGCCTCCTATCGGTCCTGCGCTGGGTCAGCGCGGTCTGAACATCATGGAATTCTGCAAGGCTTTCAATGCTCAGACTCAAGGTTTTGAGCCAGGCATGCCAATTCCGGTTGTGATCACTGCTTATGCAGACAAGTCTTTCACTTTCGTAATGAAGACGCCTCCGGCGACCTTCTTGCTGAAGAAGGCTGCTGGCATCAAGTCTGGTTCGGCCAAGGCGCATGTTGACAAGGTTGGCAAGGTAACTCGTGCCCAGCTGGAAGAAATCGCCAAGACCAAGCAAAAAGATCTGACTGCTGCCGATCTGGATGCTGCTGTTCGTACTATTGCTGGTTCCGCCCGCTCCATGGGTCTGGAAGTGGAGGGCGTGTAAATGGCTAAGTTTTCCAAGCGCGTTCAGGCTCTGAAGGCCACTGTTGATCGCAATAAGCTGTATGCAGTTGAAGAAGCTCTGAATCTGGTAAAGCAAGCTGCTACTGCCAAGTTCGACGAGTCGATCGATATTTCCGTAAATCTGGGCGTTGATCCACGTAAATCCGACCAGGTTGTTCGTGGTGCAGTCGTTCTGCCACGTGGTACTGGTAAGTCCGTACGTGTAGCCGTGTTTGCGCAAGGCGCTAACGCTGAGGCTGCCAAGGCTGCCGGCGCTGACGTAGTTGGCTTCGATGATCTTGCTGAGCAGGTTAAGGCTGGTAATCTGAACTTCGACGTAGTTATTGCTTCCCCGGATGCAATGCGCGTTGTGGGTCAGCTGGGCCAGATCCTGGGTCCGCGTGGCCTGATGCCGAACCCGAAGGTTGGTACCGTTACTCCTAACGTTGCTGAGGCTGTGAAGAACGCCAAGGCTGGTCAGGTTCAGTACCGTACTGACAAGGCAGGTATCATTCACGCTACTATCGGCCGCGCTTCTTTCGAAGTTGAAGCCCTGCGTGAAAACTTTGCTGCGCTGGTTGATGCCCTGGTTAAGGCCAAGCCGGCTGCTGCCAAGGGTCAATACCTGAAGAAAATCGCTGTATCCAGCACCATGGGTGTTGGCGTACGCGTAGATGTAGCTGCTGCTCAGGCTTAATTGCCGGAGTAGCTTGGCCCATGTAGCTCAGGGGTAGAGCACTCCCTTGGTAAGGGAGAGGTCGGCAGTTCAATTCTGCCCATGGGCACCAATGGCTTTGGGCTGGTGGAGTTCGCTCCACCAGATTGTCAAAGACCGTAGGCGCTTGTCTTAATGCTCGCAAGAGTAGCCTACGCAGATGGTGTACCCTTAGAAGGCTTTTCAACGAATAGGCTCATGTAGCTCAGGGGTAGAGCACTCCCTTGGTAAGGGAGAGGTCGGCAGTTCAATTCTGCCCATGAGCACCATCCGTTTGTTTTGTCTCCTGATCAGGTCGCCGCTGCAAAGCGAGGCAGGATAGTCCTGTCTCATTTCAGTCTAGGAGGTGGACCTTGAGTCTCAATATTGAAGATAAGAAGGCGGTTGTCGCTGAAGTATCTGCCCAACTGGCAGATGCCCAGACTCTCGTTATCGCCGAATATCGGGGCATCGAGGTTAGCAGCATGACCAAACTCCGCGCCAAGGCGCGTGAGAACGGCGTGTACCTGCGTGTTCTGAAGAACACTCTGGTACGTCGCGCCGTAGCTGGCACCCAGTTTGAATCGCTGGCCGACCAAATGGTTGGTCCACTGGTTTACGCTGTGTCCGCTGACCCGGTAGCTGCTGCCAAGGTGCTGCACCAGTTTGCCAAAGAAGACAACAAGATTGTCATCAAGGCAGGTTCCTACGACGGCAAGGCATTGAATGCCGCTGAAGTAGCCGAACTGGCTTCCATCCCGAGCCGCGAAGAGCTGCTGTCCAAGCTGCTCTACGTTATGCAGGCTCCGGTGTCCGGTTTTGCTCGCGCTCTGGCCGCTCTGGCAGAGAAGAAGCAAGCCGAAGCCGCTTAATTTATTCGATTCAAATCGTATTCAGGAGTTTTACAAATGGCTATCACCAAAGAAGATATCCTCGACGCAGTTGCTGGTCTGACCGTTATGGAACTGAACGACCTCGTTAAGGCGTTCGAAGAGAAGTTCGGCGTATCCGCTGCTGCTGTTGCAGTTGCTGGCCCAGCTGGCGCTGGCGCTGCTGCCGCTGAAGAGAAGACCGAGTTCGACGTAATCCTGACCGCCGCTGGCGAAAACAAGGTTAACGTGATCAAGGTTGTACGTGCTATCACCGGTCTGGGCCTGAAAGAAGCCAAGGATCTGGTTGACGGCGCTCCTAAGGCAGTTAAAGAGGCTGTATCCAAGGCTGAAGCCGAAGATGTTGCCAAGCAACTGACCGAAGCTGGTGCTAAGGCTGAAGTAAAATAATCTTCTTCTGAAGATTAGTGAGGCTGGTGGAGAAATCCGCCAGCCTTGTTGCGCTTGTATACCTCTGACGAGTAATTAAAGGTCAGCATTCAGCTTTGTGGCTGCTGACGTTTGGTTACTTGCGCCACCCCCCACAATGGAGACTCTATGAGTTATTCGTTTACTGAGAAAAAGCGTATTCGTAAAAGCTTTGCGAAGCGTCAAACTGTTCTCGACGTCCCATTCCTTTTGGCAACGCAGATTGATTCGTACACTGAGTTCCTCCAGTTGGGTGTGCCGTACGATCAGCGAAAAGATGTAGGTCTGCAGACAGCGTTCAAATCGATTTTCCCTATCGTCAGCCATAACGGCTTTGCACGTCTGGATTTCGTGCATTACGTGCTCGGCGACCCGCCATTTGACGTTCAGGAATGCCAGCTGCGCGGCATCACCTATGCTTCGCCGCTGCGTGCGCGTATCCGCCTGACTATTCTGGATCGTGAATCTTCCAAGCCGCTGGTGAAGGAAGTTCGCGAGAACGAAGTGTACATGGGCGAAATCCCGCTGATGACCAACAACGGTTCCTTCATCATCAACGGTACCGAGCGTGTCATCGTTTCCCAGCTGCACCGCTCGCCAGGCGTGTTCTTCGAGCACGACCGCGGCAAGACGCACTCTTCCGGCAAGCTGCTGTTCTCTGCCCGCGTGATTCCTTACCGCGGCTCCTGGCTGGACTTCGAGTTCGATGCCAAGGATCAGCTGTTCTTCCGTATCGACCGTCGCCGCAAGATGCCGGTATCCATCCTGCTGAAGGCACTGGGTTACACCAACGAGCGCATCCTGTCTGACTTCCACAGCTTCGACACCTTCTATCTGGGTGGCGATGGCGTGCACATGAAAGTCGTGGCTGATCGTCTGAAGGGCGAAGTTGCCAAGTTCGACATCGTTTCTGCTGATGGCAAGCTGATCGTTGCCAAAGACAAGCGTATTACTGCCAAGCATATCCGTGATATCGCTGCGGCCAACCTTGACCGTATCGAAGTGCCATTTGACGTGCTGGTTGGCAAGATCCTGGCCAAGAATGTCGTCAATCCGGAAACCGGTGAAGTGCTGGCTCGCGCCAACGAAGAAATCACCGACGACCTGCTGGCCAAGCTGGACATCCATGATGTAGCGCAAGTTGAAGTGCTGTACATCAACGATCTGGATCAGGGCGGCTACATTGCTCACACCCTGCGTACTGATGACACCACTGACCAGCTGCAGGCACGAGTTGCGATCTACCGCATGATGCGCCCAGGCGAGCCGCCAACCGAAGATGCTGTCGAGCAACTGTTCCAGCGCCTGTTCTTCGCCGAAGACAGCTACGATCTGTCCCGCGTTGGCCGCATGAAGTTCAACACCCGCACTTACCAGTACAAGCTGGACGACAAGTCGCCGGAGTGGTTCAAGACCATGCTGTCCGAGTCCTTCGCGCACCGTCGTGACGGGACTGATGGCGTACTGTCGACCGAAGACATCGTATCGGTTATCGCTATTCTGGTTGAACTGCGTAACGGCCGTGGCGAAGTGGACGATATCGATCACCTGGGTAACCGTCGCGTACGCTCGGTAGGTGAATTGGCCGAGAACCAGTTCCGCGCCGGTCTGGTACGTGTCGAGCGTGCCGTGAAAGAGCGTCTGAACCAGGCTGAATCCGACAACCTGATGCCGCATGACCTGATCAATGCCAAGCCGGTATCGGCCGCGATCAAGGAATTCTTCGGCTCCAGCCAGTTGTCCCAGTTTATGGACCAGACCAACCCGCTGTCCGAAGTGACGCACAAGCGCCGTGTATCGGCACTTGGCCCAGGCGGTCTGACTCGCGAGCGCGCAGGCTTTGAAGTACGAGACGTACATCCGACCCACTACGGTCGCGTGTGCCCGATCGAAACGCCGGAAGGCCCGAACATCGGTCTGATCAACTCGCTGTCCGTGTACGCACGTACCAACGAGTTCGGTTTCCTGGAAACCCCGTACCGCAAGGTAATTGACGGCAAGGTAACCAACGAGATCGATTACCTGTCGGCGATCGAAGAAGGCCGTTACATCATTGCTCAGGCCAACGCCGAGCTGGATGAGCTGGGCAATCTGATTGACGAGCTGGTGACCTGCCGTGAAAAGGGCGAGACCATCCTGTCGACGCCGGATCGCGTGCAGTACATGGACGTGGCAACCGGTCAGGTGGTATCCGTTGCGGCTTCGCTGATTCCGTTCCTGGAGCATGACGATGCGAACCGTGCCTTGATGGGCGCCAACATGCAACGTCAGGCCGTACCGTGTCTGCGTCCGGAAAAGCCATTCGTGGGTACCGGTATCGAGCGCGCGGTAGCGACCGACTCCGGCACCACCGTTGTTGCCCGTCGTGGCGGCGTGGTTGACTACGTTGATGCCAACCGTGTGGTTGTACGTGTTAACGACGAAGAAGCGTTGGCCGGTGAAGTCGGTGTGGATATCTACAACCTGACCAAGTTCACCCGTTCCAACCAGAACACCAACATCAACCAGCGTCCGGTAGTGGAAGTTGGCGACAAGATCGCTCGCGGTGATGTGGTGGCTGACGGTGCGTCGACCGATATGGGTGAATTGGCGCTGGGTCAGAACATGACCATCGCCTTCATGCCATGGAACGGCTACAACTTCGAGGACTCGATTCTGATCTCTGAGAAGGTAGTAGCCAACGATCGCTATACCTCGATCCATATCGAAGAACTGTCGGTAGTTGCCCGTGATACCAAGCTGGGACCGGAAGAAATCACCCGTGATATTCCGAATCTGTCCGAGCGCATGGCTAACCGTCTGGATGACTCCGGTATCGTTTACATCGGTGCAGAAGTGACAGCCGGTGACGTACTGGTCGGCAAGGTTACGCCTAAGGGTGAAACCCAGCTGACGCCGGAAGAAAAACTGCTGCGTGCGATCTTCGGCGAGAAGGCCTCCGATGTGAAGGACACCTCGTTGCGCGTACCGACCGGCATGGTTGGTACCGTGATTGACGTACAGGTGTTCACCCGCGAAGGTATCGACCGCGACAAGCGTGCCCAGTCCATCATTGATGCCGAACTGAAGCGCTATCGTCTCGACCTGAACGACCAGCTGCGTATTTTTGACAATGATGCCTTCAGCCGTATCGAGCGTCTGATTCTGGGCAAGGTTGCCAACGGTGGTCCTAAGCGTCTGGCCAAGGGCACCGAGATTGATCTGGCTTACCTGGATGGCCTGCCATCCAAGCATGACTGGTTCGACATCCGCATGGCTGATGAAGACATCGCCAAGCAGCTGGAACTGATCAAGGAAAGCCTGTCTCAGAAGCGTGAAGAATTCGATCTGAAATTCGAAGACAAGAAGCGCAAACTGACCCAGGGCGACGAGCTTCCACCGGGCGTACAGAAGATGGTCAAGGTGTATATCGCCGTGAAGCGTCGTCTGCAGGCTGGTGACAAGATGGCCGGTCGTCACGGTAACAAGGGTGTGGTATCGCGCATCCTGCCGGTAGAAGATATGCCTTACATGGCTGACGGTCGTCCGGTAGACATCGTGCTGAACCCGCTGGGCGTACCGTCGCGTATGAACATCGGTCAGATTCTGGAAGTGCATCTGGGTTGGGCTGCCAAGGGTATCGGCGAGCGTATCGACCGCATGCTGAAGCAGCAGAAGTCTGTTGCCGATCTGCGTGCCTACATCGAGCGCATCTATAACGATACTGGCAAGGTTGAAGAAATCGCCGCCATGAGCGACGACGAAATCGAAGTGCTGGCGAATAACCTGCGCAAGGGTATGCCGTTTGCGACACCGGTATTTGACGGTGCCAAAGAGTCCGAGATCCGTCAGATGCTGGATCTGGCTTACCCGACCGATGACGAGCACACCGCTCAGCTGGGCTTCAACGAAAGCAAGACCCAGATGACCCTGTACGATGGCCGCTCCGGCGAAGCCTTCGATCGCAAGGTCACCGTGGGTGTGATGCACTACCTGAAGCTGCATCACCTGGTTGATGACAAGATGCACGCCCGTTCCACCGGTCCATACTCGCTGGTTACCCAGCAGCCGCTGGGTGGTAAGGCGCAGTTCGGTGGCCAGCGTTTCGGTGAGATGGAGGTTTGGGCACTTGAGGCATACGGTGCCGCCTACACCCTGCAGGAAATGCTGACCGTGAAGTCTGACGATGTGACCGGTCGTACCAAGATCTACGAAAACATCGTCAAGGGCGAACACAAGATTGATGCCGGCATGCCGGAATCCTTCAACGTACTCGTTAAGGAAATCCGCTCGCTGGGTCTGGACATCGACCTGGAACGTTATTAATTAGGCAAGATTGCCTGCGGCCAACGTTGGCCGCAGCAATCTCCTGAATGGAGACGCAATGAAAGCTCTGCTCGATCTCTTTAAGCAAGTTACGCAAGAAGAAGAGTTTGATGCGATTAAAATCGGCATCGCCTCCCCGGACAAGATCCGTTCCTGGTCGTTCGGTGAAGTAAAAAAGCCTGAAACCATCAACTATCGTACCTTCAAGCCGGAACGCGACGGTCTGTTCTGCGCGCGCATTTTCGGCCCGGTGAAGGATTACGAATGCTTGTGCGGCAAGTACAAGCGTCTGAAGCATCGCGGCGTGATCTGCGAGAAGTGCGGCGTGGAAGTGACCTTGTCCAAGGTTCGTCGTGAACGCATGGGCCACATCGAACTGGCCAGCCCGACTGCTCACATCTGGTTCCTGAAGTCCCTGCCATCCCGTCTGGGTATGGTGCTGGACATGACCCTGCGTGACATCGAGCGCGTGCTGTACTTCGAAGCATTCGTGGTGACCGAGCCTGGTCTGACCAGCCTGCAGCCACGCCAGTTGCTGTCGGAAGAAGACTACCTCGACAAGCTGGACGAGTACGGCGAAGAATTCGTTGCCATGATGGGTGCCGAGGCGGTTCGTGAACTGCTGAAGCGTCTGGATCTGGCCAATGAAATCGAAACCCTGCGCAGCGAACTGCAGTCGACCAGCTCCGACACCAAGATCAAGAAGATCGCCAAGCGCCTGAAAGTGCTTGAGGCCTTCCAGCGTTCCGGCATGAAGCCGGAGTGGATGATCATGGAAGTGCTGCCGGTACTGCCGCCAGAACTGCGTCCGCTGGTACCGCTGGATGGTGGCCGCTTCGCGACCTCCGATCTGAACGATCTGTATCGCCGCGTGATCAACCGTAACAACCGTCTGAAGCGTCTGTTGGAGCTGCGTGCCCCTGACATCATCGTGCGTAACGAAAAGCGCATGCTGCAGGAAGCCGTGGATTCGCTGCTGGACAACGGTCGTCGCGGCAAGGCAATGACCGGCGCCAACAAGCGTCCGTTGAAGTCGTTGGCCGACATGATCAAGGGTAAGGGCGGTCGTTTCCGTCAGAACCTGCTGGGTAAGCGCGTGGACTACTCCGGTCGTTCCGTGATTACCGTAGGCCCGACCCTGCGTCTGCATCAGTGCGGTCTGCCGAAAAAAATGGCTTTGGAGCTGTTCAAGCCTTTCATCTTCCACAAGCTGGAAGTGCTGGGTCTCGCCTCCACCATCAAGGCGGCCAAGAAGCTGGTAGAGCAGGAAGTGCCGGAAGTATGGGACATCCTCGAAGACGTGATTCGCGAGCATCCGGTTCTGCTGAACCGTGCGCCGACGCTGCACCGTCTGGGTATCCAGGCATTCGAACCACTGCTGATCGAAGGCAAGGCCATCCAGCTGCATCCGCTGGTTTGTGCGGCATTTAACGCCGACTTCGACGGTGACCAGATGGCCGTTCACGTGCCGCTGTCGCTGGAAGCGCAGATGGAAGCCCGCACCCTGATGCTGGCAACCAACAACGTACTGTCTCCTGCCAACGGTGAGCCTATCATCGTTCCATCGCAGGATATCGTACTGGGTCTGTACTACATGACCCGCGACAAGGTGAATGGCAAGGGTGAGGGCATGGTATTTGCCAACACTTCTGAAGTTCATCGTGCCTACGAGACTCGTCAGGTCGAGCTGGCTACCCGTATTACCGTGCGTCTGACTGAGTGGGACAAGGACGAGCAGGGTGAATTCGTGCCACGTATCGTGCGTCATCAGACCACGGTTGGCCGCGCCATCCTGTCGGAAATCCTGCCTAAGGGTCTGCCGTTCGAGTACATCAACAAGGCGCTGAAGAAGAAAGAAATCTCGCGTCTGATCAACGGCTCTTTCCGTCGTTGCGGCATCCGCGACACCGTGATTTTTGCCGACCAGCTGATGTACACCGGTTTTGCCTACTCGACTCGTGGCGGTATCTCGATCTGTGTAGACGACATGCTGATTCCGGTACGCAAGACCGAGCTGCTTGGCGAGGCGAATGCCGAAGTCAAGGAGATCGAAGAACAGTACCGTCAGGGTCTGGTTACCCAGGGCGAGCGCTACAACAAGGTAGTCGATATCTGGGGTCGCACCGGCGACAAGATCGCCAAGGCGATGATGGATGGTCTGTCCACCCAGAAGGTTATCGACCGCGAAGGCAAGGAAGTCGATCAGGAATCGTTCAACTCGATTTACATGATGGCCGACTCCGGTGCGCGGGGTTCCGCAGCACAGATCAAACAGCTGGCCGGTATGCGTGGTCTGATGGCCAAGCCGGACGGTTCGATTATTGAAACGCCGATTACCGCGAACTTCCGTGAAGGTCTGACGGTACTTCAGTACTTTATTTCTACGCACGGTGCCCGTAAGGGTCTGGCGGATACGGCACTGAAGACCGCGAACTCCGGTTACCTGACTCGTCGTCTGGTAGACGTGACGCAGGATTTGGTAGTGATCGAAGACGATTGCGGTACCTCCAACGGCTTCGCCATGAAGGCTGTCGTACAGGGTGGTGATGTGATCGAGGCACTGCGTGACCGTATTCTGGGTCGTGTCGTGGCTACTGACGTGATTGACCCGTCGACCAATGAAACCGTAATCGAAGCCGGCACCCTGCTGGACGAGAGCCTGGTTGACCTGATCGATGCACGTGGTATCGACGAAGTGAAAGTGCGTACTGCCATCACTTGCGATACCCGCTACGGTCTGTGCGCTCAGTGTTACGGTCGCGATCTGGCACGCGGCAAGCGTGTGAATGCCGGCGAAGCTGTAGGTGTTATCGCAGCGCAGTCGATTGGTGAGCCGGGTACCCAGCTGACCATGCGTACCTTCCACATCGGTGGTGCGGCATCGCGAAATGCTGCTGCCAGCCAGGTGGAAACCAAGTCCAACGGTACTGTACGCTTCTCCAGCCAGATGCGTTATGTTGCGAACAGCAAAGGTGAGCTGATCGTGATTACCCGTTCCGGCGAAGTCGTGATTCACGATGACGTTGGCCGCGAGCGTGAGCGTCACAAGGTGCCATACGGCGCGACCCTGATGGTTCAGGATGGTCTGACCGTCAAGGCCGGTGCAGTTCTGGCGACCTGGGATCCGCACACCCGTCCGATCATTACCGAATACGCTGGTCGCGTGAAGTTCGAGAACGTCGAAGAAGGTGTAACTGTTGCCAAGCAGACTGACGAAGTAACCGGTCTGTCGACACTGGTTGTCATCGATGCCAAACGTCGTTCTACCGCCCAGTCCAAGATGCTGCGCCCATTGGTGAAGCTGCTGGATGACAACGGTAATGAAGTGAAGCTGGCTGGTTCCGATGCATCGGTATCCATTACCTTCCAGGTCGGTGCGGTTATTACCGTTCGTGATGGTCAGGAAGTGGGTAAGGGTGAAGTGCTGGCACGTATTCCACAAGAATCGTCCAAGACCCGTGACATTACTGGTGGTCTGCCACGTGTAGCCGAACTGTTCGAAGCGCGTTCGCCGAAAGACGCCGGTATGCTGGCTGAGGTGACTGGTACCGTTTCCTTCGGTAAGGACACCAAAGGCAAGCAGCGTCTGATCATTACCGATCTGGACGGCTATGCTCACGAGAGCCTGATTCCGAAAGACAAGCACGTGCTGGTGCACGACGGTCAGGTTGTAAACCGTGGTGAAGTGATTGTTGACGGCCCGGTTGATCCGCACGACATTCTGCGTCTGCAGGGTATCGAGGCGCTGGCCCGTTACATCAGCCAGGAAGTCCAGGAAGTTTACCGCTTGCAGGGTGTGAAGATTAACGACAAGCACATCGAGGTGATTGTTCGCCAGATGCTGCGTCGTGTGGTGATTACCGATAACGGTGATACCGACTTCATTATCGGTGAGCAGGTCGAGCGTGCCGAGGTGCTGGAAACCAATGACCGCATGATTGCCGAAGGCAAGATGCCTGCTCAGTACGACAACGTACTGCTGGGTATTACCAAGGCGTCGCTGTCGACTGACTCCTTCATCTCCGCGGCTTCCTTCCAGGAAACAACCCGCGTTCTGACTGAAGCGGCAATCATGGGCAAGAAAGATGATCTGCGCGGCCTGAAAGAGAACGTGATCGTTGGTCGTCTGATCCCGGCAGGTACCGGCTTGGCTTACCATCGTAACCGTCGTCGTCAGAATGAAGGTCTCGAGGCTGTTTCCGAGCAACTGGAAGCCGAGGTAGTGCAAGAGAGTAGCGATAGCGAAATCTGAGCTGTCTTGAGCTGATGTAAAAAACGCTGCACATTCAATGGTTAACATTGGATGTGCAGCGTTATTTTATTGACGCTGGCAATTGACCAAAATATAATCCACAGTCCTCTCGGTGGTATGGTGCTGCCGTGAGAATCAACTAGGAACTGATAGTAATGCCAACCATTAACCAACTCGTGCGCAAGGGCCGCCAGCCTGTTGTGTCGAAGAGCAAGGTACCAGCACTGGAAGCCTGCCCGCAGAAGCGTGGCGTGTGCACCCGTGTTTACACCACTACTCCGAAGAAGCCTAACTCCGCTCTGCGTAAGGTGTGCAAAGTGCGCCTGACCAACGGTTTCGAAGTGATTTCCTACATCGGTGGTGAAGGCCACAACCTGCAGGAACACTCCGTAGTGCTGATCCGTGGTGGTCGTGTAAAAGACTTGCCAGGTGTGCGTTACCACACCGTTCGTGGCTCCCTGGATACTGCTGGCGTTAAAGATCGTAAGCAGGCTCGTTCCAAGTACGGTGCCAAGCGTCCTAAGTAATTTAGGATGTCCGCGGCGGCAGCTGCCGTCGAGTAAGTGGCTGCTCCATTGAGTAGTCGCGAGCAAAAAGCTCAACTGAATAGTTTGAAGGAATTGAAATGCCAAGACGCAGAGAAGTACCTAAGCGCGATATTCTGCCGGATCCAAAGTTCGGTAGCCAAGATCTGACCAAATTCATGAACGTTGTAATGATCGACGGCAAGAAGGCTGTAGCCGAGCGTATCATTTACGGCGCCCTCGCGCAGATCGAAAAGAAAACCGGCAAGAGCGCCATCGAGGTTTTCAATACTGCCATTTCCAATGCCAAGCCGATCGTGGAAGTTAAGAGCCGCCGTGTAGGTGGTGCTAACTATCAAGTTCCGGTTGAAGTACGTCCTTCCCGTCGTCTGGCCTTGGCAATGCGCTGGTTGCGCGATGCTGCCCGCAAGCGTGGCGAAAAGTCCATGGATCTGCGCCTGGCAGGTGAGCTGATTGATGCGGCCGAGGGTCGTGGTGGTGCCATGAAGAAGCGTGATGAAGTTCACCGCATGGCCGAAGCCAACAAGGCATTCTCGCACTTCCGCTTCTAATCCTCGTCCTGTGAAAGGATTCTGGCCATGGCTAGAAAGACTCCTATTGAGCGTTACCGTAATATCGGTATTTCCGCTCACATTGATGCCGGTAAGACGACTACTACCGAACGCATCCTGTTCTACACCGGTGTAAACCACAAGATCGGTGAAGTTCATGACGGCGCTGCCACCATGGACTGGATGGAGCAAGAGCAGGAGCGTGGTATTACCATTACTTCTGCTGCGACCACTACCTTTTGGAAAGGTATGGCGCTGCAGTTCCCTGAGCATCGCTTCAACATCATCGACACCCCGGGTCACGTTGACTTCACTATCGAAGTTGAACGTTCCATGCGTGTTCTGGATGGCGCCGTAATGGTTTACTGCGCGGTAGGTGGTGTACAGCCTCAGTCCGAGACTGTATGGCGTCAGGCTAACAAGTACGGCGTGCCACGTCTGGCCTTCGTGAACAAGATGGACCGTCAAGGTGCCAACTTCTTCCGTGCGGTAGAGCAGGTTAAGACCCGTCTGCGTGGTAATCCGGTGCCTATCGTTGTGCCTATCGGTGCAGAAGACACCTTTACCGGTGTTGTTGATCTGCTGAAGATGAAGGCCATCATCTGGGACGAAGCTTCCCAGGGTATGAAGTTCGAGTACGGCGATATCCCGGCTGATCTGGTTTCCGTTGCTGAAGAGTGGCGCGAAAAGATGGTCGAAGCTGCTGCCGAAGCTACCGAAGACATGATGAACAAGTACCTGGAAGAGGGCGAGCTCTCCGAAGAGGAAATCATCAAGGGTCTGCGTGAGCGTACCCTGAAGTGCGAAATCCAGCCTATGCTGTGTGGTTCCGCCTTCAAGAACAAGGGTGTTCAGCGTATGCTGGACGCGGTAATCGAGCTGCTGCCTAGCCCGCTGGACGTACCTCCAGTTCCGGGTGAGAACGAAGATGGTACCCCGACTACCCGTGAAGCTTCCGACGAGGCTCCGTTCTCCGCTCTGGCATTCAAGCTGATGAACGACCCGTATGTTGGTCAGCTGACCTTCTTCCGTGTTTACTCTGGCGTGGTTAACTCCGGTGACTCCGTGCTGAACTCGGTAAAAGGCAAGAAAGAGCGTATCGGCCGTATCGTACAGATGCACGCCAACGACCGTCAGGAAATCACCGAAGTTCGCGCGGGCGATATCGCCGCCGGTATCGGCCTGAAGGAGGTGACTACTGGTGAGACCCTGTGTGCTGTTGATGCTCCGCTGGTGCTCGAGCGCATGGTATTCCCTGATCCGGTAATTCACGTTGCTGTTGAGCCTAAGACCAAGGCTGACCAGGAAAAGATGGGCGTTGCCCTGAATCGTCTGGCGAAGGAAGATCCTTCCTTCCGCGTACGTACTGACGAAGAATCCGGTCAGACCATTATTTCCGGTATGGGTGAGCTGCACCTGGAGATTATTGTTGATCGCATGCGTCGTGAATTCGGCGTTGAGGCCAACGTTGGTGCTCCTCAGGTTGCCTACCGTGAAACCATCACCAAGACCGTTACCGACGTGCAGGGTAAGCATGCCAAGCAGTCCGGTGGTAAGGGTCAGTACGGTGATTGTACGATCACTCTGGAACCGTCCGGCGAAGGCCAGGGCTACAAGTTCTTTGACGAGATCAAGGGTGGTGTGATTCCTCGTGAATTCATCCCTTCCGTTGACAAGGGTATTCGTAACACCCTGAACAGCGGTATCCTGGCAGGCTTCCCGGTGGTTGACGTGACTGTGCGTCTGACCTTCGGTTCCTACCACGATGTTGACTCCTCGCAGATCGCGTTCGAACTGGCCGGCTCCATTGCTTTCAAAGAAGCAATGCGTCGTGCGGGTCCATGCATTCTCGAGCCGATGATGGCTGTTGAAGTCGAAACTCCTGAAGAGTACATGGGCGATGTGATGGGTGACCTGAACCGTCGTCGCGGTATCGTTCAGGGTATGGACGATGATGGCATCGGCGGCAAGAAGATCAAGGCCGAAGTGCCGCTGGCAGAAATGTTCGGTTACTCCACTGATCTGCGTTCCGCTACTCAGGGCCGTGCTACCTACTCCATGGAGTTCAAGCACTACTCTGAAGCGCCGAAGCATATTGCTGATGCAGTAATGACTGCCCGTAAGTAATCTGCGCGTTGAGGTTGGCCGCATGCGGCCAACCTTCGAACTGTACGTTCTTTAATTAAGGAAATTTGCAAAATGGCAAAAGAAAAGTTTGAGCGGACCAAGCCGCACGTAAACGTTGGTACTATCGGTCACGTTGACCACGGTAAGACCACTCTGACCGCAGCTATCACCACCATTCTGTCCAAGAAGTTCGGTGGCGAAGCTAAGGACTACTCCCAGATCGACAGCGCGCCAGAAGAAAAAGCACGTGGTATTACCATTAATACCGCTCACG
>NZ_CEETQT010000019.1:0-17023 GCF_979366295.1 Vogesella lacus | reverse complement strand
TGCCTGTGTGAAAGTAGGACACCGCCAGACTCCCCCACGGAAGCCCGACTCTATGAGTCGGGCTTTGTGCTTTGTGCCGGGTGAAGCAAGGCAATCTCCCCGCCAAAACGATGCCGACCGGCATCTGCCCCGCCAACATCCCCAACACTTGATCAGACAGTATTGCGGCCAACCTTGACTTGGTATTGGACAGTCTGCAACAACTTGCGGATAATCCTGCTTTTGAAATCAAGGGGTTGGCAATGCCTATTAATCACTTTGACTTGCAGCGCCTTGCAGGTATTCGTCTGAATGAAGAAATCAAGCGCAAAGGTTCTCCTGACCGCTTTGGCAAAAGCTCGACCAAGGCTCAAGCTAAAGCCAAAGAAAATCCTTTGCTCAGCAAGTTGCTGAAGCAGGCTGGCTCGGAGCCGAAAAACGAGAAGTGACTGAATGAAAAAACCGCCAGATTTGGCGGTTTTTTCATTCAGTCAAACTCAGCAGAGTTGCTTACTCGGGCAGTGCAATCTTGTTGTCTTTGCTGAACTGGTAGTCTTTGAAAATGTGTTCTGCAGACAAAATCTGATAGCTGCCGTCCTCATTGCGATGGGTGGTGTCCTTGAGGCGGTAGGTGTAATGGCCGCAAGTCCAGCAGTCAAAGTTGCGCATATGGGTACACAGACAGGTCTTGTCCCAGATGCGGATCTTGCGTTCCCCTTCGGCTGCTGCAGCATGAGCCTTGTTGTATGCCTCGATGTACTGGCAGCTGCCATTGGCATCCAGCAGATAGCCATAGGCTTCACAGTTCGGACGGATGATATCGCCGATAGCCGGGCTGTTGTTGAGCATACGCATCGGGTAGCCGGTAGGCGAGACCTGATTGACGATGATCTGCTCTTCGCTGGCCTTGAAATATTCTTGCTGAACCTTTTCTGGCAAGCCACATTCCCTTGCTACGGTGAAACGGGTCGCAACCTGTACGGCTGCTGCACCATTTTCGAGGAAGCGGGTGGCGTCAGTACCGGTGAAAATGCCGCCGGCAGGTACGAGCGGAATATCCAGCTTTTGTTCCAGCAACCAGGCGTGGATTTCGGCAACGATGGTGGCCAGGTCGTATTCTGCCCAGTCCATGCCAAAGCCGAGGTGACCGCCAGCGAGTGGACCCTCTACCACGATGTAGTCCGGCAAGCGGTTGGTACGCGCACTCTTCTTGAGGAAGAGTTGCAGGGCGCGCAGCGAGGACACAATAATGCCCAGTTTGACGTCGCGGAAGCGGGGATGGTCCTCGATCAGTGCGAAAGAGCCCAGATGCAGGCCTGCGGCCAAGGTAATGCCCTCAATGCCGGAGTCCATCGCAGCACGCATGCGTACGCGCAAGGTTTCCTTGGGGGCATTCATGGTGAGCTTTTCCATGCAATTGATGAACACCATGCCGTCTCCACGTTTGGCATTCATGGTGCTTTCAACATGCAGGCGAGTCGCTTCATCCAGCAAACCAAGATCAAACTGGACAACGGATTTGTCGCTGTTTTCGACGTTGAATTTATACTGCTTGAGTTTGTCTTTGACGTATTTGGTGTTGTAGCGACGATCGGTGACCGTTGGAATCATGGCATCGGAAATATGGCCGATACCGCCCAGACGGGCTGCTTCCAGCGCCAGTGCCGAGGTGGAGATATCTACACCCATGCCGCCGGTGATGATGGGGACAAGCTCTTTGTCGCCCAGCTTCAGGCGAAAATCGTCTACACACTTCATTATATCGGGGTTCCGTGTTGCACCCTCGGGGCGTCCGAGGCAGCGTTTGTACGCCAAATTTAGAGTAATTGCTCGCCTAATATCATACCATTTTCGCCTTTCTGGGTCTTTAGCTGGCCTGTGGCAATCTGCAAAGCCTTTGATCTTGGTCTGTTTTTCTGTGAATTGAAAAAGCCGCAATCTATATTGATACATGGCAAGACAATAGCATTGTCATGACCGTTTGGTGGTGAAGTGGAGATTGCATGAACATGGCAACACTAATCGGAATCCTGTCCACACTCCTGCCGATAGCAGGCTTGTTCGGTTTCTATGTGCTGGTACTTTGTTCTATTCCTGCCAAGAGGGATGTGCAGCGGAAGTCCCTGCTGGCGATGGTTTTTGCTATCAGCATGGTCTTCACCTTGCTGCATCCGCAGGAGGTATTGCCCGGGGTCATTCTGGATGCGCGGGGGGCCATTCTGGCTATGGCGTATTTACTGGGTGGGCCATTGGTAGCGCTGGTTACCATGCTGCTCGGTATGTTGACGCGTTTGTATCTGGGTGGAGTCGGGGCTTGGGCGGGTGTTGCTGGATTGCTGTTGAATTTTGCCGGCTGTCTTGTGCTGGGTGTTTACCTTGGGCGGGTGTGGAAAGATCCTGATAGCAATGCTTATCCGCTCTTGCTTGCTTGCTGGGCGGCTATTTCGGAAATGCTCTCGTTGTTCATGATTCCGCCCCTGTCGCTGGGGTTGCAGATCTTCAGCGAGTCCGGGCTGATATTGGGTTTGGCGCAGTTGAGTTGTTTTGCACTAATGTGGACGATGGTTTTCCTGTATCGCCGGCAAGTGCAGATCGAGCAGACGATGCAATCGGAGCGCCGGCATTTTGTTGAGGACATGCAACAACAGCATCAACGCTTTGACGTGATGTTCGAACAGGCAGCGGTGGGCATCGCCATTGTCTCTCCAGTGGGTGAATTGCTTCAGGTGAACAGCAAGCTGGCGGAGATACTGCTGCGGCCTAGAGCCGAGCTTGAAAAGATGACCTTTCAACAGATCACCTGGCCAGAAGATCTCGAGAGTG
Source organism: Vogesella lacus (assembly GCF_979366295.1). Taxonomy (NCBI): domain Bacteria; kingdom Pseudomonadati; phylum Pseudomonadota; class Betaproteobacteria; order Neisseriales; family Chromobacteriaceae; genus Vogesella; species Vogesella lacus. The sequence goes on along the minus strand of NZ_CEETQT010000019.1, from coordinate 14,221 downwards.
ATCTTTCGCTGGTAGACCAGCTGTTGCGTGGTGATCTCAAGACCTACCGGCTGGAAAAACGATATATCAGAGGGGATGGTGAGCTTGTCTGGAGCAATCTGACTGTCTCGCTGGTAAGAACATCTACGGGCAAGCCCGATTACTTCGTCAGTTTCATAGAAGACATCACCGAGCAAAAAACCTATCAGCAACAGATCAGCAAGATGGCTTTTCGCGATGCGCTGACTGACTTGCCCAATCGCCGGCTGTTCCTTGATCGCCTGCGCTATGCCATGGCACGCAGTCGCCGTAGCGAGCAGTTTGGTGCTTTGCTGATGATAGACCTTGATAGCTTCAAGACCCTGAACGACACCCAGGGGCATGCAGCAGGGGATTCCTTCCTGAAGGATGTGGCACAAAGGCTGAGGCAAAACATCTTGCCACAGGACACCGTGGCGCGATTGGGCGGCGATGAGTTTGTCGTGATTCTCGAGAATCTGGGAGATCAGGAAACGTTGGCCGCAGCCAAGGCTGAAGAGCTTGCCGAGACCCTGCGCGGCGTGATTGGTCAGCCTTTCTATAAAGATGCCGGCATGGCGGGCATGCCATTTCAGACTACGGCGAGTATCGGTATCTGCCTTTTCAGCGGTCGTGAAGAGTCTCTTGAGGATCTGCTCAAGCATGCCGACCTGGCTTTGTACGGGGCAAAAGAGGCAGGCCGGAACAGCCTGAAGTTCTACAGTGCGGAAATGCAGTACGCACTGGAAATGCGCTCGATTATCCAGAGTGCCCTGTTTCTGGCGCTGGAAAATCATCAGCTGCAGATTTACGCACAAGCCCAGGTCGACAAGGAGGGGACAGTCGTCGGTGCCGAGCTGCTGTTGCGCTGGCAGCACCCCAAGGTTGGCTGGATTTCGCCTGCGCAATTTATCCCGCTGGCGGAGGAGACGGGTGCCATTGTGCCGATTGGTCGCTGGGTATTGCTGGAGGCCTGCCGAACGCTGGCTCGCTGGGCTCGCTTGCCGGGCTATGAGGGTTTGAGTCTGGCGATCAATGTGAGCATCTGCCAGTTCAGTCAGGATAGCTTTGTCGACGAAGTCAAAGACGCACTGGCGCAGACAGGGGCGCCGCCGCGGGCGCTGAAACTGGAGTTCACTGAAAGCATCGTGATCGACAATATCGACGATACCGTTGCCAAGATGAAGCAACTGCAGGCGCTGGGTATCCGTTTTTCGATGGATGACTTCGGTACCGGTTATTCATCGTTGTCATGCCTCAAGAGATTGCCGCTTGACCAGTTGAAGATTGATCAAAGTTTTATTCGCGATATCACCGCCGATCCGGATGATGCCGCCATCGTCAAGGCGATACTGTCCATGTGCCAGAGTCTGGAGCTTGAAGTTATTGCCGAAGGCGTAGAGACGGTTCAGCAGCAATATTTCCTGCAGCAGCATGGTTGCCTGCTATACCAGGGTTATCTGTTTGGCCGACCAATGCCTCTGGCCGAGCTAGAACGATTGCATCATTTGTCGCTGATAGGATAAATCGGCAGATTGAGAACCAGATGCAACGATGAAATGTCTATCCTGTCTTGTTTATGTAAGCAGTCGGCTAGTGTCATTGCTTTTAACGCCACAAAGTGATTTGATACCATTCAAATACCAGTGGTGAGGTTCCTGTTGTGTTGAAACATTCTATTCGTGGCTTCTCGCTGATTGAGCTGATGATTGTGCTGGTGGTTGCCGCCATTCTGCTTGGCCTTGCTGTTCCGGCTTATCAGAATTACGTCAAACGTAGTCATACCCAGGTTGCGGCGGGCGATCTGGTAGCTCTTGGCCTCGCGATGGAAAATCTCTATCAGCGACAGCTGCTTTACCCGGTACCCGCAACTAATCCCACCACGAACACTTCGGCAACCATCGCCTATATCGCTTCGGGCGGTGCAGCCAAACCGTGGTCGCCAGCCAGGCAAGACATGTTCTCCTATACCGTCAATGTCAGTTCATCGACGTACGAGCTGACGGCTGACGGCTTGGCTGGCGGTAATCTGGCGGGCTGCAAGTTGACGTTGAATAACAGCAATAGCCGCTCGGTAACAGGCCAGCAGGCTTGTGGCGGTTTCTCCTCATGGTAAGCAATAGTCGCCAAGCACTGCGTGCTACCGGTTTTGGCATGATGGAGATGCTGATCGTGATTGCGATTGCCAGCCTGCTGCTACTGGCAGGGGTGCCGCTGACGCGGGGCTGGATGGCGGATGCCAGTATCCAGCAAGCCGAAAGCCAGCTCATGCAGGCTTATGCCAAAACCAAGGCGCTGGCTTTGCGCAATCCCTCTGCTGCCAGTGGCAGTACGCCGGCGGCGACGCTGCGCATTATCAATGGTAATACCGTACAGGTGCAGGAAGGGGCGAGTGGCCGCATAGTCTGGTCTGCAGTGGCCGGGCAGCAAATCCAGTGGCTGGTCGTGAGTGATACTGCCAGTCAGCTTGTTGCCTGCGGCAATGCGCTGCAGTTTGACAATGCCGCGCTGCCACTTGCGGCTTGCAAGGCATTCCGCATCAATCTGCAAGATGGTTATAGCTATGCGGCAGACTTCATCTAGACAGTTGCAACTGGGGCTTAGCATGCTCGAGGCGCTGGTCACCATGCTGTTGCTGGCCATCATCGGTATCGGTATTGCTTTTGTTGCCGGTCGAACCATGGTGGCGCAGCGCAATGCCTCCACGCAGCACCTGGCAGTCAGCCAGATGCGCGAGGCGCTGAAGTCGGGTACGTGTGATTCGTCAGCGCCCGCGGCGGTGGCACTGAATATTGCCAGCAGTCCGGTGAATGCCAGCTGCCAGAGTGATGAGGTGACGCTCACCGTGGTGCCAGCCAGTGGTGCGCAACAGGTCGTACAGGTATCCATCCCGCAGATTTCGGTTGACCATGAAATGTTTGGCGGCAAAGTCGTGGTGGACTCCGTGCGATGAGATCGGTCAGACACACGCAGATGGGCGTCAGCCTTGTCGAAATGCTGGTTGGCATGCTGCTGTCCATGCTGGCGATTATTGCCATGTTGTCCCTGTATCGCACGACGAGCAGTACCACGGCAGAAAGCCGGGTGGGAGTCCAGACGGAAGCACGTATTGCCACCGGGCTGCTGACCGCAGACAAGCTACTCAAATCAGCCGGTTACTTTGAGCCCGCGGCCTCGGGGACGACGCCGGTGCCGGGCTATCCGGCAGATCTGCTATTACTGGAGCGAGTCACTATTGCCAGTGGCAGTAATACGGCGACGGCGCTGAACACGGCACCGGCTTCGGGTGTGGTGCTGCGGCCAACCTCGGGCTTTGGCCAGGCCATCCTGTGGCGTAACCGTGATGCCTCCGGCACTTATCAATATGAGGGCCTGTATGCCCCGCAAGAGGGTGGCTTGTGGCGTATCACCGGTGGCGGCATGACCATAGACAGCTGGAGCAAGCAGGAAGTCCTGGTCACCTCGCCGGATGGCGGTACTGATCAATTACAGCGCACCGGGCAGACATCCATCGCACTCTCGCACGGTGTCAGCAAGTGCCGCCCTTTCGGTATCGGTACGGCATCCGGCGGCAAATACAGCGTTATCCTGACTACCCGCAGCTTCTCTGGTAGCCAGCTGATTGACAGCCAGAGCTGTCTGGTCAATTACCCATGAATATACCTTCCGGAAAGAGCGCAGCACCCGGCAAACAGCAAGGCATGGCTGCCTTGCTGGTCATCCTGCTGACCGGGCTGTCGCTGTCGGCACTGACAGTCGGCGTGATGAACTATGTGAGTACGGCACAGGATAGCGGTGTGTCGGTGCATGCGCGTACCCAGGCCGAAATCAATGCCTGGGCCGGTGTCGAGGCTTGGAAGCTGTATCTGGAGGGCAAGGATGCGGCGGCCCTGCCGGATGGGGCCACAATCAAGGATGCCGGCGGCAACGCCATTGCCACTGTCGAAAAAGTGGCAGGCTGCCGTAGCGGCGAGTTCTGCTACAAGATGGTTGGCCGCAGCGCCGACAGTACGGCCTTGTTGGAAGTGGCATTTGGTAGCACCGCAAGTACTACTCCACCCAAGGGCAAGGCAAATATCGCCTATTTCAAGGGTAATCTTGAGGCCAGTGGAGAATTGCTGGATATTCTTGGCAACGACAAAGTCGCCGAGCTGGTGGTGGATGGTGATGCTGTCATAGGTCAGGTTGGTGGTAACAATCGAATTTGCGTGACGAAGAATCTCACCATCAATGGTGGCGGTAGCCTAGGTGGCACTTATCGAGCCATGAAGGATATCTGGTTTACCGGCCAGGCCACTGCCAACAATCTGACCTTACAAGGGCACAATGTAACTGCCGGGATGAATACCGGCACGCTGACGGCTGGTGGTGGCAGCTATGCCTTGCTTGAGGCACAGAATGATCTGGCCGTCGGGGCGGGTACGATTGCCAAACTTAATGCGGCCAACCTGTTTTACGTTTCCGACCCCTCCCCGACCTTTGTCAGTGGCAAAATCCGCAATCGTTCGGCGTATGACTTGAAGAGATTGAGCCCTGCACAGTGTATCAAGAGCAGTGGTTGGCCCATCCTGCAATGCGAATCTCATGCTGAACTGCGCTTGCCACCAATGGACATACAGGTAGACCCAACGCTGGTGGTGCCGCCGGTTCAGTGTGAGGCGCAGTCCAGTACGGTTGATGTAGATACTCTGGAGAGTCAGGCCAATTACATTTTTTATAAGGATCATGGCAAGTTCCGGCTCAAGATCCAGCATGTTCGAATTGGTGGTGTGGATATGTCTGGCGACTGGGATGTTAGCAATGGGATACCGATGAACTTTCCGATAAAAGTTCAAGGCAAAGATATTCCCTTCATGGCTTGCAATGCAAAAGATTGGCCAAGGAAGTGTGATCTTAATCCGAAGACTGTGACTGATGGTCGTTTCAACGCAGTTGGTAAAGCAACTGTATTGGATGCATTTGATGTTGCGCCTGGAATATTATTATTCAAAGGGGTTTCGCTGGGGCATGATGCGCATCAATGGAATATTTTGCTTACGTTTGGCCAGAGTAATGAGGCTCAACCCACCATTCATTATGGAAATGACTTCAAAGGCCTTAGCAAGGGCTATCATCATGGCGCAGTTCTGGTTGCTGGCGACTTGGCAATTGGCAGTAATGAAGATCTGGGTGCAAGCAATTATCAACAGAAAATTCCTCATGTCACGGCCAGTAATCTTGAGGCGGGTGCGATTGGTAATATCTGCTCGCAAAAAGTGAAAGAAGTGTTTCCTGGCCAGGCTGTGAAAGCATGGGATATCAATCTGAGTCAGCTTTGTGATGGCAACAGCCTTAAAAGCTATCAGGATGGTGGCGTGACGCGCAGCGGCATTCCACTGGGTAATTATGCGGTAGTGACCAATCGCAATCTTTTGCGCAACAGTCTGTATTTGCGTGGTCATGTGCATATTGGTGGCCGCATGACCGTTGCCGGCTCCTATAACGTGCAGGAAGGTCTTTTGCAGGTGGGGACGGGAACGGATTCGAGCCATCGAGGGGTGAGTCTGGGTGGGACGGGCTTCAAACTCGATATCAGCAAGCTGACGGATGACCAGATGGTGACCCTGGGTGGTGGTAGCAACCAGGGCAGCGGCTCCGGTGGCAGCAATGGCAGTGCGGGGAACGGAGTCATCCGCTCACCCATCATCTTGCGATCACGGCCGCTCTAAGCTTGGCCGCAAAAGAAAAAGGCGCCGTTGGCGCCTTTTTTCATGCCGGCAAGGCTTGCGGGTCGCCGAATTCGGCAAGCGCCCAGTCGCGGAAGGCTTGTACGCTGGGTAGTTCGGCCAGCTCTTGCGGGTAGATCAAATAATACGCCCAGTCGGTCTGCAGGGCTGTTTCGGACAGTGCCAGCAGCTTGCCGCTGGCGAGTTCGTCACCAATCATGCTGGTGTCGGCCAGGGTAATGCCCATGCCTTGTTCGGCGGCGGTGATGGCGAGGTCCAGCGTGTCGAAAGAGTAGGCATCCGGCTGTTTGTCGATCTTGATGCCGGCCAGCGCAAACCAGTGCAACCAGAAATTATCGTCGTAAGACGGGTGCAGCAGCGGGTAGCCCAGGAATTCCGATGGCTGCGGCAGGGGGCGGTTGCCGATCAGCTTTGGCGAGGCAACCGGAATGAAGCGCGCCGGACGCAAGCGGTGGTAAATCAGGCCGGGCTCTTTGGTCAGGCAGGCCTGGAAAGAAATATCGTATTCGCGGCTCTTGAAGTTGGGGTCAAAGCCGGTAATCGAGATCATGCTGACCATCAGCTCGGGATGGCGTTCGCGGAAGCTGCCGAGCTTGGGCAGCACCCAGCGGGCGGCAATCGACGGACTGGTCTTGACGCGCAATTCGCGGCTGCGACGGTTGATGGCATCGCTGGCCGCTTCCACCCGGCCAAATGCTTCGCGCACGGCGGGCAGCAGCACCATGCCTTCCGGCGTCAGACTCAGACCGCGTGCCTGGCGCACGAATAGCTGGCGGCCGTAGTAGCTTTCCAGCGACTGGATATGCCGGCTGACGGCGCCTTGTGTCAGGTGCAGGGTTTCACCGGCTTTGGTGAAAGAAAGCTGCTCGGCAGCCACCAGGAACACGCGCAAGGCATTAAGGGGGGGGAGTTTCATTTTGCTAGTCAGCACCCATGATTTTTTTGCATGTTAAACATGCGTATTATTGCTTTGTCAAGAGCGCGGCGGCACCGTATTCTTGCATTATCCGATACAGATTAGTTACTTAGCTTTTTTGTATGATGTGTCTGGTCTTGAACTGGTTTAATTGTGGAATGCAATAATTGCATGCACGCAAACCACGCAAGATTGTCGGAATTGTACCGGTTTTTTTGGCATAACCCCGCTGTTGATGGGGTTGTGTTGGCAAGCAGCTGTTACTGCTGCTTGAAGATTGGCTCGGCTTTGGCATGCGGAGGGGTCCGCTTGCAGGAGTCTCCAACAATAGTGGGGATCCGCTATTGCATGTTTACCCCGTTTGCTCGGGGTTTGCTCTGTCTCACGGTGTCCCGCCGGATGTCCATCCGGCGGGGTTTTTTTTGCCCGGAATCTGCTCAGATTTCCGCCCATTGCCGCAGCAGGTTGTGATACACCGCCGTCAGGCTGACGACTTCTTCACTATCCCCGACTTTTTGTCTCAGGCTGATGATGGCCATATCCATGTCAAACAGCATGGCGCGCTGCTTGTCGTCACGCACCATACTCTGACACCACATGAAGGAAGCCAGCCGCGCACCGGCCGTCACCGGCTCGACCCGATGCAGGCTGGTAGACGGATAAAGGATCAGATCGCCTGCGGCCAACTTGACGGCATGACTGCCGTAAGTGTCTTCGATGATCAGCTCGCCGCCTTCGTATTCGTCCGGATTGCTGAAAAACAGTGTGCTGGAGACATCGGTGCGCACGTAGTCGCCGCTGAGCGGATCGTGACGAATGGCATTATCGACATGGTTGCCATAGGTCATGCCGCCCTGATAGCAGTTGAACATGGGCGTCATCAGTTTGCGCGGCAGGGCGGCAGACTGGTAGAGCGGGTTGCGCGCCAGCGCGCGGGCGACCATGGCGGCCAGCTCGCGGGCGGTGTCGCCCTGCGGTGGCAGTTGCAGATTGTGTTTGACGTCCAGTGCCTGGTGGCCGGCCGTGCTGCGGCCATCCTGCCATTGCGCCTGCAGCAGCAACTGGCGCGCGTAGGCCACTTCATCGGGGGTGAGAACTTCAGGGATGTGCAACAGCATGGGGTATTCCTGTGAGACGGGTTGGCAGTGTGCAAGATGGGGTGGTGCATCCTGCCGGTATGCAGGCCGCTATGGCGGCATTTTGCTGGCGACTTGCTGAAAAGTCGCCAGCAAAATGGCCTTGCGGCCAACCCTGAAGTGACAAGGTTGGCCGCAAGGCGGGCAGGGCTTAGTACTTGTAACCGACGGTCAGTTGCACTTCACGCGGTGCGGCGGCGGCAGCATGGCCACCGTACAGCGCATCGTAGTACTTCTCGTTGGTCAGGTTGTTGACGTTCAGACGCACGGTGAACGGCTTGGCATCGTAGCTGATCATCGCATCGGCACGCAGATAGCCTTTGGCGAAGTTGGTGCTCGACTGGTCGCTGGTGCCGTCGGAAGCGTAGCGCTTGCCGACGTAGTACAGGCCGCCACCGACAGTCAGCTGCTCATCCAGCTTGTAGGTAGTCCACAGGTTGGCCGTGCGCTTGGCCGTGTACTTGGCAATCGCGCCGGCATTGTGGTCGGATGCGGCGTTGTTGCGCCAGCCTTCGTCAATCACCGGGTTCATGAAGGTAGCACCGGCAAACACTTCCCACTTCTCGCTCAGACGACCGGCGATTTCGAATTCGATACCGTCGGTGTGACGCTTGGCGTACAGGATGGAAACGTTAGGTGCCAGCGCGTCGGTATTGCGCTCGAACAGTTTTTCGGTGCGGAAGATAGCGGTGCGGAAGGTTGCATCGCCTTCGGCCAGCTCCCACTTGGCACCCAGCTCCATATGCTTGTTGCGCTCAGGCTTCTGGGTATCGGTCATGCCGCTGGAGAGGTCGAACTGATAAGCCTCGCCGGACGGGTTCATCAGGCTGCTGTAACCCAGGTAGTAGCTGGACTGCTGGGTCGGCTGGAAGATCAGGCCGGTACGATAGCTGAGGCCGCGATCCTTGCGGCGCGCTTCGCCGGTTTGCTCGCCGATATTGCTGCCGCTGGTGCTGTAAGTGCGATAGGTACCATCCAGACGATCCATGCGCAGACCGGCCATGGCTTTCCATTGTGGGCTCAGGGTCACGGTGTCGGTCAGGTAGGCCGCCAGGTTGGTGGTGTCAAAGTTGCGCGAGCGGGCCTTGCTGAAGCCGCCACTGTAGCTGGCATCCGGGTTGCCGACGCTGGCAACGATGCCGCTGATGCTGGAGGTTGCGCTGATGCTGTCATCGGTCTGGGTTTCACGGGTGAATTCCACGCCGGCCAGCAGATTGTGTTCGATATCACCGGTCATGAACTGGCTGCTGTAATCCGCGCTCAGGATCTGGTTTTCGGCAATCGCACCGCGCAGCTTGCCGCTGTAAACCAGTTTGGTGTCGTCGGTGATCGGGGTGCCGGCAGTCACGCCGGACAGGCGTGGCTGCGAATCAAGAATCTGGCGCTCGAAGCGGCCAACGCGCAGCTGTACTGCCAGCTCGTTGTGGCTGTCGAACTTGTGGGTGGCGCGTGCGGTGGTGATATTGCTCTCGATGTCGTCGTTGTTCATGCCCTTCAGACCGTAGTAACGATCGGTCGGTACATCGATAGGCTGGCGGGTGTTCGGATCGAACGGTACGCCGAGGAAGGAGGTATTGCTCTCCTTCAGCTGCATATGCGACAGCACCACGGTGGTCGGCTCGTTCAGGCCGAAGGCGATCGACGGGGCAATACCGTGGCGACGCGCCTGGCTGACGCCATCGGCACCGCCGTCTTTGAGGCCCATCACGTTCAGACGGATGGCAGCAGTGTCGGACAGCGCCTGGTTGATGTCGGCGGTGGCGCGGTAGAAATCATTGGTACCGACGGTGGTGCTCAGGTCGGTCAGGGTGCCGGCGTATGGCGTCTTGCTGATCTGGTTGATGATGCCACCGGTCGAGCCGCGGCCGAACAGCATCGAGCTGGCGCCTTTCAACACTTCGATACGCTCGTCGTTGAACGGATCGCGGTTGTACTGGGCGGTATCGCGCTGACCGTCGCGGTAGGTGTCGCCGAAGGCCGAGAAGCCACGCAGAATCACCGAGTCACCGGCACGGCCGCCTTCACCCGCCTGGAAGGTGATACCGGAAACATTCTTCAGCGCCTCTTTCAGGCTGCTGTCGCCCTGATCGGTCATCAGCTGCTTGGTAATCACCGACACCGCCTGCGGTACGTCTTTCAGTGCCTGTTTCTGCTTGCCCAGCGTCGCGGTGCCACTGATGTAGCTGCCGCGCTCGGCGTTCTGGGTGGCTTCTACCTTGACGGTATCCAGCTGGGCGCTGTTGTCGGCATGGGCGAGGCCGGGGGCCAGGCTGGCGGCCAACATGCCGGCCAGCAGCGCCGGTTGTTTGATAGCGGTGTGCTTGTGACTGCGAATTTTCTTATGCATGACTTGCCTTTGCTTGTGTTGGCACCGTTACGGTCATTGATGCCTTTTATGAAACCGTCAATTTCGATAAATGATTTTCGATGGGCAAAAAACACCCGGCAGGGATGCCGGGTCGTTTTCTGGCCGGAAATACAGCGTTCTGCTACTTACCGGCCTCGGTAACAAAGCCGATCCGGGTAATGCCGGCACTCTGGGCATCGGCCAGGGTGACTGCCACCAGCTCGTAGCGGATGGCCTTGTCGGCGCGCAGATGCAGCTCAACCTCGGGGTTGGCCGCAGCGGCCGCAACAAAGCGGCTGCGCAACTCGCCGGCTTCAACCGGGGCATCGTTCCAGAACAGCTTGCCTTCTGGGTCAATCGCCAGACGGATGGAGTCCGGCTTGTCCTGATGCTGGCTGGCGGTGGCTTGCGGCAGGTCGAGCTTTACCGCATTGGTCAGCAGCGGGGTGGTGATGATGAACACCACCAGCAGCACCAGCATCACGTCGACCAGCGGCGTGGTATTGATCTCGGCCATCGGGGCGTCCTGCCCCTTGTCAAAACTACCGAATGCCATGTTCCGCTCCGTGGGTCAGCAGGTGGGCGTGCAGGTCGTGGGTGAAGTGATCCATGTCCTGATTGATCACGCGGTTCAGACGCACGAAGGTGTTGTAAGCCATCACTGCCGGAATGGCTGCGGCCAAGCCTGCGGCGGTGGCAACCAGCGCTTCACCGATCGGGCCGGCAACCGCCGCAATCGACATCTGGCCGGCCGTACCGATATTCACCAGCGCGTGGTAAATGCCCCAGACGGTGCCGAACAGGCCGACAAACGGCGCGGTCGAGCCAATGGTGGCCAGCACGGTCATGCCGCCTTCCAGCTGTTGCTGTTCGAGCGCCAGACGCTTGCGCAGCGAGCGGGTGAGGTGTTCGTCCAGTGTGCAGTGCTGGCCCAGCGACTGCTGGCTGTGCTGCTGGTATTGCTTGAGTGCGGACAGGCCATCGCTGACCAGACGGCTGACCGGCGCATCCTGCTCGGCCAGCTGGCGGCTGGCTTCCTGCCAGTTGGCCGCTTCCCACAGTGCGTTTTCGCTGTCGCGGTTGGCACGACGCACGCGCCAGGCCTGCCAGCCACGCATGGCGATGTAGTACCAGGTAAGGATGGACATGGCGATCAGCGCCAGAAATACGGTGATCAGGATGGGGTCACCCTGTTCGAAGGTCAGCATCAGGTTCATGGTTGTCAGGCTTTGTTAATGTCGAATTCGACGGAGAAGGTGTAGGTAAACGGGATGGCTTCGTTACCGCGGGTGGCGGGCTTGAAACGCCATTGCTTCACGGCCTGGATGGCAGCGCGATCGAGACGGGCAAAACCGCTGCTGCGTGCCAGGCTGACTTCCTGTGCCTTGCCATCGGCACTGACCTGTACGCGCAGGCCAACATTGCCGCTCTCGCCAAGCTCCAGCGACAAGGCCGGATAGATGGGCTTCGGATTACCCAGATGGCTACCGATATGCGTCGGCGGCACTACCGGTGCGGGCGGTGCCGGTAGCGCAGGCGGGGCTTCCGCCACCACCGGCGTGGTTGCGACGGGTGTTTCTGCTGCCGGGCTAGGCGCGGCAGCCGCTACCGGCGTGCTGATGGTGCGTTCCGGGCGCGGGGCAATTGCCTTGACCTGTGGTTTCGGCGCTGGTGTTTTCGGGGCGACCTTTTGTACCACCTGCGGCTTGGGCGGTGCCGGTGCCACCTGTGGCTGCGGCACTTCCGGCGCGATATTCACCATGGTCATCGGCATGGGCTCGGGAGGGGTGACAGGCAGATTGGCACTGGCGCTGCTCAGCAATAGGCCAAGATGAATGGCGGTGATGCCTGTCAGGGTGCCTGCACGAGTCAAACGATGTTTCATTGCTAATGATCATGAGAAGAGTTCTTATTAATGTTATCGCTTTTGTTCGTATTAGGTCAATGTAATGTGTGTGTGCGGCCATAGTCTGTTGCGGCTTGATAAAGCAGGGGCTGGCTGCATATATAGAAGCAATTGCCGGAAACGCCGGCTCATTACTGATTTCGAGGCTTTATGCAGCAATTTGACGGAACCACAATCGTGTCGGTGCGCCGCGGTAACCGTGTCGCACTGGGCGGAGACGGCCAGGTCACCCTGGGCAATATCGTGATCAAGGCCACCGCGCGCAAAATCCGCCGCCTGTACCACGGCAAGGTGATTGCCGGTTTCGCCGGTGGTACGGCCGATGCCTTCACCCTGTTCGAACGCTTCGAAGCCAAGCTCGAAAAACATCAGGGCCATCTGGTGCGCTCGGCGGTCGAGCTGGCCAAGGACTGGCGTACCGATCGCATGCTGCGTCGTCTCGAGGCGATGCTGATCGTGGCCGATACCGAGTCCACCCTGATCATTACCGGTAACGGCGATGTGCTGGAACCGGAACAGGGCATCGCGGCGATTGGCTCGGGCGGTGCTTTCGCCCAGGCCGCTGCGCGTGCTTTATATGAAAACACCGAGCTGGATCCGGCTGATGTGGTGAAGAAGTCGCTGGAAATCGCCGGCGACATCTGTATCTACACCAACCAGAACCATCTGATCGAAACACTGGGCTGATTGCGGCCAACCTTACGTTTTACGGAAATCATCATGAGCACCATGACGCCCCAGGAAATCGTCCACGAGCTGGACAAGCACATCATCGGTCAGCAGGCTGCCAAGCGCGCGGTAGCGATTGCACTGCGCAACCGCTGGCGCCGCCAGCAGGTAGCCGAGCCGCTGAAGAGCGAGATCACCCCGAAAAACATCCTGATGATCGGCCCGACCGGTGTCGGTAAGACCGAGATCGCCCGCCGTCTGGCCAAGCTGTCGAATGCGCCTTTCATCAAGGTTGAAGCCACCAAGTTCACCGAAGTCGGCTACGTTGGCCGCGACGTCGACACCATCATTCGTGATCTGGTGGAAGTGGCGCTGAAAGAAACCCGCGACGCTGCCATCGTGCGCAATCGTCATCGTGCCGAAGATGCGGCTGAAGAGCGCATCCTCGATGTGCTGCTGCCACGTCCGCGCCAGCAGGCCGGTTTCTTTGTTGATGAGCCTGCCGCCGAAGACAAGCCGGAAGAGAATGCGACCCGCCAGAAATTCCGCAAGAAGCTGCGCGAAGGCGAGCTGAACGACAAGGAAATCGAGATCGAGCTGGCCGAAGCGCCGGCGCGAATGGAAATCCTGACTCCGCCGGGCATGGAAGACCTGTCGTCCCAGCTGCAGAACATGTTCCAGGGCATGCATGCCGGCAAGAAAAAGGCGCGCAAGCTGAAGATCGCCGATGCCCTCAAGCAGCTGATCGACGAAGAAGCCGCCAAGCTGGTCAATGAAGAAGACATCAAGACCGAGGCGCTGCGCAATGTCGAGCAAAACGGCATCGTCTTCATCGACGAAATCGACAAGGTCACCAGCCGCAGCGATGGCCAGCAGGCCGACGTGTCGCGCGCCGGTGTGCAGCGTGACCTGTTGCCGCTGGTAGAAGGTACGACGGTGACTACCAAGTACGGCATGGTGAAAACCGACCACATTCTGTTTATTGCGTCCGGCGCCTTCCACCTGTCCAAACCATCCGACCTGATTCCGGAGCTGCAAGGCCGTTTCCCGATTCGTGTCGAGTTGTCGTCGCTGTCGGTCGCTGACTTCCAGGCCATCCTGACCAGCACGGATGCTTGCCTCACCCGTCAGTACGAAGCATTGCTGGCTACCGAGGGCGTCGAGCTGGCTTTCATGGCCGATGGCATCGAGCGTCTGGCGCAAATCGCCTGGCAGGTAAACGAGAAGACCGAGAATATCGGTGCGCGTCGTCTTTATACCGTGATGGAAAAACTGCTCGAAGAGATCGCCTTCGACGCGCAGGCCGGTCGTTGTGAAATCAATGCAGCCTACGTTGATGGCAAGCTCGACATGCTGTCGCAGCGCGAAGACCTCGCCCACTTCATTCTGTAAGTACTAAGGTTGGCCGCGAGTTGGCGAGCCAGCAGTAGCAAGGATATCGGCCCGATTCTGCAAGGAGTTGGGCCGATAACTTTGATAAACGGGGTATTTGCTTAAATATTTAGCAAAAATGTGGTTTGGGTA
>NZ_CEETQT010000018.1:0-38700 GCF_979366295.1 Vogesella lacus | reverse complement strand
ATGGTGTCTTCTGCAAAACGGTATCCGTTTCATCCAGAACATAGGCCGACTGCATCCACTGCAAACGGTTATGTAGCGCGATGTGTCGGTTGGCCGCCCCCTTCGGCTTGCCCGTCGAACCCGAGGTATAGATCACATACGCCAGCTGCTCCGGATGCACCGTCACTGCCGGCTTGCTGGCCGGATAGTCGGTATCCGGCACGACATCCACCAGCACCACTGGCACGTTGGCTGCAGGCAGTCTATCCCCCAGCGCCGAGTGCGTGAGCAGCAGGCTCAGCCCGGCGTCTTCTACCATATGCGCGAGACGATCAGCCGGGTAGTCCGGATCCAGCGGCACGTAGGCTGCACCGACTTTGAGGATGGCGAGGAGGCCGACGACCATCTCGATACTGCGTTCCAGCGCGATGCCGATACGCGCTTCGCGGCGGATGCCTTGTGTCAGCAATTGATGCGCGAGGCGGTTGGCGCGGGTGTCGAGCTCGCGGTAAGTCAGCTCGCTGTCGCCAAAGATCAGTGCGATAGCCTCGGGGTTGGCCGCAGCCTGCGCTTCGAACAGCTCGTGCACCGGTTTGACATCCGGATAAGTCGTCTCGTTGACGCCCCAGCTTTGCAGCAGGGCGTGTTCGGCAGCGGACAGCAAGGCCACGTCGGCAATCGCCGTCTCTGGCGCATGGGCCAGTGCGTTCAGCATCGCCAGATAATGCCCGGCCCAACGCGCGACGGTGTCGGCGTTGAATAGTTCACGGGCGTAATCAAAGCTGGCGCTGACGCTGCCGTCTTGTTGTTCGAGGATTTGCAAGGTGCATTCGAACTGGGCATTGCTGGCCTCGAAGTCCAGGCGGTCTACTTGCAGTTGCGGCCAACCTTGCAGATAGCGACGGTCTTGCCGCAGGTGGTTGAACATCACCTGGAATAGTGGTGTGGTGCCGGGGGTGCGTTGTGGCTGTAGTGCCTCGACCAGCTTGTCAAACGGCAAGTCCTGGTGGGTCTGTGCGGCCAGCGCGTGTTCGCGTACCTGTGTCAGCAAGCCGGCCAGTGTCATGCGTTGGCCAAGTTGTGCGCGCAATACCTGGGTATTGACGAAAAAACCGCTGACATGGGTGGTTTCGCTGCGGTGGCGGTTGGCAATCGGCACGCCGACGCGGATGTCGGAGAGGCCGCTCAGCCGTGACAGTTGCGCTTGCCACGCAGCCAGCAGGCTCATGAACAGGGTGCCACCGCTGGCTTGTGCCTGTTCGCGCAGACGCTGGACGAGGCTGGCGGGCAGTTCGACTGTGTGGCGAGCGGCCTGATAAAGGCCATCCGGATGCCGCGGGTGGTCGGCCGGTAGTTGTAGTACCGGCTGCTCGCCTCCCAGCTGTGCCTGCCAGTAGGCCAGTTGGCGCTGGCCGCCCACGCCTTGCAGCCATTGGCGTTGCCACAGGGTGTAGTCCAGATAATTGATGGCCGGTGTGGCAAGCCCGGCATCTTGCTGTTGCACGGCCGCGCGGTACAGCGTCACCAGCTCGTCCAGCAGCAGTTGTACCGACCAGCCGTCGGACAGGATGTGGTGGACAACCAGCACCAGTTGGTATTGCTGTGCTGCAAGCTGGAACAATGCTGCCCGCCAGGCCGGGCCGGCGCACAGGTCAAACGGGGTTTGTGTCAGCGCCTGCTGGGCGGCGGCAAGTGCGCTGTTATCGGCCAAGGTTTCGCAAGCCAGCGATGGCAGCGCGTCCAGCGGGCAGAGTTGCTGGCTGGCTTCGCCTTGCGCATTCACGCGGAAAACGGTGCGGAATGAGGGGTGACGCGCCAGCAGCTGGCCAAAGGCCTGTTGCAAGGCGGCAATGTCGAGCTGGCCGTTGAGCTTCAGGCCGCCAGCCAGATGATAGGCGGTGCTGTGCGGGTCGTACTGCCACAAGAACCACAGCCGTTGCTGGGCGTTGGACAAGGGGATGGCCTTGTCCTCGCTGCCGCTCGGGGTGATCTGCTCCTGCGGGTCTGCGCCCTGTCCCTTGAGGCGGGCTTGCAGGCGGGCTTGTTGTTCCGGGCTCAGGCGCGAGCGGCGGTTGTCGAGATTACGTTCGGTCATGATGTGCAATCCTGGATGGTCAGATGCCATCCGGCTGTGTGTCGTTTTCGATGGCGTCCAGCAGGCGGCTTTCGGTCAGCCAGGCCAGCTCGGCCACGGTCGGGCATTTGAAGAAAGCGGCAGGGTGGATGTCCACGCCGTATTGCTGGCGGACTTTGGCCAATAGCTGGATGGCCAATAGCGAGTCGCCGCCCAGCTCAAACAGATGGTCATGCACGCCTATCGGGCTGATGCCGAGAAAGGCCGACCATAATTCGGCCAGATCGGCTTCCAGGCCTGCTTGCGGGGCTTCGTAGGCTTGCGACAGCGCCGGGCGCGGGTGACGGGTGGTGTGCCGGATCTCCCGGCTTAACAACAAATCGGCCGCTTGTGTGCCATCCCACTGCGCAAACTGTTCTGTCAATGGACGCGTACTGACGATGAGCTGGGTGTGGTGACTATTGGCCAAAGCCAGCAAACGGGTCAGCAATTCGCCTGTACGAGCCGGATCGATACCGTGTCCCTCTTGATGCTGATGTTTTGCCGCCATACCCACTTCGCGCCAAGCATCCCAGTTAACGGATATCACCGGGCATGTATGGCGCTGTGCTTGATGTGCCAGTGCATCCTGAACCGCATTCGCTGCGCAATAGTCGATCTGGCCATACCCGCCGGTAATCGCGGTCAGTGACGAGCACAGTAAAACGAAGTCTGGCTGATTGTTCGATAGAGCGGCTAGCAGATGGCTTGTGCCACTGATCTTGGGGGCGAATACACGGTGGATGGCTGCATTGTCTCTTGTGGCCATCATCCCACCCCCGGCCTCACCCGCTGCGTGCACCACACCATCAATATGCCCGAAGCGCTCTTGTGCGATAGCCAGTGCCGACTGCAAACCATGGCTGTCCGCTACATCGGCGGCCAGTACCAGCACCTCGCTACCCAGGGTGCGCAGCTCGCGTACAGCTGCGATACGGGCATCATCGGCATGGGCATCCCATTCCTGTTCGGCAGGCAAGGTGCGGCGACCCAATAGCACCAGACGGGCTTGCCATTCACGTGCCAGATAGCGTGCCAGCGTCAGGCCGATGCCGCCAAGGCCACCGGTAATCAGATAGCAGCCGCCTTTTTTGAGGCGTGTCGGCGCAGCGGCAGGCAAAGGGGTTTCTTGCCAGTTTTTGTGCCACACATGCTGGCCGCGCCAGTATTGGCGATCAGGGCCGTCTGCTGCTGTCATGACCTGTAGCAGCCTGCCAGCCAGCAAGGCGGCAGGCTGGGCCAGCGCGGCATGGTCGATTTCAACCAGCCGGCAAGTGAGGGACGGGTATTCCTGCGGAATGACTTTCAGCGGCCCATACAGGGCGGCTTTTTCTGCGCACAGCGGCTCGCTGCCGGTGATGTCTTCCAGTTGATTGGCGATGATGGTGATGGCGAGCTGGCCAAGGTTGGCCGCATCCACGGCCTGTGTCAGTGCCAGCAGGCTGTAAAAGCCATCCTGCAAGGCGGTGTCGGCTGCCGGTACGGCGTCATGCACGCTCCAGCTGTGCACGATATGGCTGACCTCGGCTACGTTTTGCAGTAGCGCGATGAGATCATCGCGTTCGGCCGCGCGGACGCTGAAATGCTGTTCACCCAGTCTGGCAAATGCCTCGCCTTGGCTGGCCAGGGTGATGACCGCGCCTTGCACCTGCCAGTGGCTGATCAGCTTGTCTGTCAATGTGCCCGGCTCGCCGAGCAGCAGAATGTGTGCCGGACATTCGATCTTGCCAGCGGCGGGTAGTGGCTGACGCTGCCAGTCAATACGGTAAAACCAGTTGTCCAGTCCATGCGTTTGCACGGCGGGCACAACGCTTTGGCCTGCTGCTGGCGGCTCGACGCGGTAACGCTGGCGCTGGAAGGGGTAAGTCGGTAAGGGCACGCGGCGGGCATCGGTATGGCTGCCCAGCACGCTGTCGGCAGCACCGGCCACCCACAGGCGGGCGCGTGCCAGTTGCCATTGCTGTGCATTGTCGTCTTGCTGGCGCGGGTGGCACTGGCTGGCCACGATGCTGGCCGAGGCGGCTTGCGGATGCCGGCGGGCGAGGGTGGATAAGGTATCGCCCACACCGGCTTCCAGTAATAGCGTGTGGCTTTGCAGCAAGGTCGTCAGGCCGTCGGCAAAGCGTACCCCGGCGCGGATATGGCGTACCCAGTAGTCGGGGTTAGTCGCCTCGGCCGGTGTCATCCATGTGCCACTGATATTGGAAACAAAGGGTATTGACGGGGCTTGCAGGCAGATATTGTCAAAGGCGGCGCGGAAGGTCGCCAGCACCGGCTCGGTCAGGCGGCTGTGGAAGGCGCGGCCAACCTGCAGGCGGCGGCTGGCGATGCCGGCCTTGGTTAGTTGCTCTTCGCAGCCGGCAATGGCAGCGGCGGTGCCTGCCAGTACGCATGAGCCAGGCGCATTGATGGCGGCCAGATCCACGCCAGCAGCCAGATACGGCTGGATATCGGCTTCGGAGAGGCTGACCGCCAGCATCGCGCCTTCGGCTGTCTCGTGCAGCAGACGGCCGCGCAGCGCGATCAGGCGCAAGGCATTGTCCAGACTGAAAACCCCGGCCAGCGTGGCGGCGACATACTCGCCCACGCTATGTCCAAGCAAGGCCGCTGGCATCACGCCATAGTGCTGCCACAGACGGGCAAGGGCGTAGCTGGTGACAAACAAGGCAGGCTGGGTATAACGGGTCTGCTGAAGCAAGGTGGCGGCGGCGTCATCATCCGCATCAGCATCAGCATGCAGCAAGGTACGCAGATCCAGATCCAGCAAAGGCTGTAATTGCTGGCAGCACGCATCGATCACTTCGCGATAAACCGGCTCGCTGTCATACAGCGTGCGGCCCATGCCCGCATGTTGGGCACCCTGTCCGGGGAAGAGCATGGCGATTTTCACATCGCTGCGTGCCTCGCCGGTGATCTTGCGCGGGTGCAGGGCATCCAGCCAGATTTGCGCGGCTTGCGCTGGCGTGTCAGCCAAGACCACGCTGCGCCAGTTGTGTGCCTTGCGGCCAAGCTTGAGCGTATGGGCGATATCGGCCAGTGCATGGTCTGTGTTTGCCAGCGCGGTGGCCAGATTTTGCTGTGCTGCTTGCAAGGCCGCTTCGCTGCGCGCCGAGACCGGCAATAACTGTGGCCGGGGATCGCTGACTTGTGCAGCGGGCGCTGGCGCTTCTTCCATAATGACATGCGCGTTGGTGCCACCCATGCCGAAGGAGCTGACGCCAGCGCGGCGCGGCGCGCTGCCGGCAGGCCATGGCTTGGCCACGGTATTGACGTAGAACGGGCTATTGGCAAAGTCGATTTGTGGATTCGGGGTGTCAAAGTTCAGGCTGGGCGGCAAGGTCTGGTGCTTGAGTGCCAGCACGGTGCGGATCAATCCGGCCACGCCAGCGGCAGCATCCAGATGGCCGATCTGGGTTTTCAGCGAGCCGATGGCGCAGTAAGTCTTGCGATCGGTGCCCTGACGGAAAGCCTGGGTCAGCGCGGCAACCTCGATCGGGTCACCCAATACCGTGCCGGTGCCGTGTGCCTCGACATAGCCGATGCTGTCCGGGCTGACATCGGCAAAAGCCTGTGCTGCCAGAATGACTTCGGCCTGGCCATTCACGCTGGGCGCGGTATAGCCTACCTTGTCCGCGCCGTCATTATTGATGGCCGAGCCTTTGATCACAGCATGAATGGTATCGCCATCGGCCAGCGCCTCGTCCAGCCGCTTGAGCATGACCAGGCCGCAACCGCTGCCCAGCAAAGTACCACTGGCCTTGGCATCAAAGGCACGGCAATGGCCATCGGCAGACAGAATGGCCCCTTGCTGGTAACGATAGCCGCTTTGCGGCAGCAGATTCAGAAACACCCCGCCCGCCAGTGCCATATCGCACTCGTAAGCCAGCAGGGCGCGGCAAGCCTGATGCACGGCCACCAGCGACGTGGAGCAAGCCGTCTGCACCGAGACGGCAGGCCCGCGCAGATCCAGCTCGAACGCGGTGCGGCTGGCCAGTGAATCCTTGTCATTGCCGTTCATCACGCCCAGGAAGCTGGCAATATCGGCCTGTGTCCAGTCAATCTGTGGCATCAGCTCGCGCAGCAAATACAGATTGGCACCGCTACCGGCATACACGCCGACTGGCAAACCGGCGGCCTTGCCATAACCGGCATTTTCCAGCGTGGCCACGGCGGTTTCCAGAAATACCCGCTGTTGCGGATCAAGCTGGGTGGCCTCGCGCGGGGTAAAGGCAAAATAGCCCGCATCAAAGGCATCCATATCGGCAAACGGCAGCCGGGTTGGGACAAAGTGCGGATCCTCGCGCAAGGCAGCTGGCACATTCAGGCCATCCAGTGCCGCCTCGTCCAGCTTTTCTGCCGCCTCGTGTCCGGCGGCGATATTGGCCCAGAACTGATCAAGGTTGGCC
Source organism: Vogesella lacus (assembly GCF_979366295.1). Classification (NCBI taxonomy): domain Bacteria; kingdom Pseudomonadati; phylum Pseudomonadota; class Betaproteobacteria; order Neisseriales; family Chromobacteriaceae; genus Vogesella; species Vogesella lacus. The sequence goes on along the minus strand of NZ_CEETQT010000018.1, from coordinate 32,202 downwards.
GCAGCCGGAAAACGCCCGCCCATGCCGATAATGGCGATTTCTACGCCTGTGTACATAGTGTTATTCCTGTCTTGCATGAGGTTGGCGACGCTTGAGCATGGCGTTGCGCTGTTGTTGGGCACGGGTGGCAGCCTGTTGCAGCTGGCTTGTGTCATCGCCTTGCTGCAGGTGACGGGCGAGCGCCGCGATGTCCGGATAGCGGAACAGATCCACCACCGTCAGCTGGCCAAAGCCGTGTTCACTCAACTGTCGATGCAGTTTCAACGCCAGCAGCGAATGCCCACCCAGCTCGAAGAAACTGTCGTGGCGGCCAACCTGGGCCACACCCAGCACCTCGGCCCAGATGGCGGCCAGCTTCTCTTCCACCTCACCCACCGGTGCCACATATTCGCCAACGGAAGTGAACTCCGGCGCTGGCAGGGCTTTACGATCCACCTTGCCATTCGGGTTCAATGGCAGTGCGTCCAGCAGCACGATGGCCGATGGCAGCATGTAATCAGGCAGAGAGCTCGCAATGGCCGCTTTAAGGTTGGCCGCATCTACATCGAAACCGGCCTTCAGTGACACATAAGCCACCAATCGCGCATTGCCACCGTCGTGACGGGCGATGACAACTGCCTCACGCACTGCATCCTGTGCCAATAGTTGGGCTTCAATCTCGCCCAGCTCGATACGGAAGCCACGAATCTTGACCTGATGGTCGATACGGCCCAGGTATTCCAGCTGGCCCTCGCTATTCCAGCGCACCAGATCGCCGGTGCGATACAGGCGACCACCGTTGGCATCGAACGGATCGGCGATGAAGCGTTCGGCAGAGAGGCCGGCACGGTTGAGGTAACCACGAGCGAGACCGGCACCGGAGACGACCAGTTCACCGGCAACGCCGATCGGCACCGGATTGAGTTCGGCATCCAGCACCTGCATGCCCAGATCCGGAATCGCACGGCCGACCGGGCTGCGTGATTTGCCCAGATCCACCAGGGTAATCGGGCGGTAGGTCACATGTACGGTGGTTTCGGTGATGCCGTACATATTGATCATCTGCGGCTGGCGGTCGCCCATCAGCTCGAACCACGGTGCCAGCATCAGCGGCTCCAGCGCTTCGCCACCAGAAATCACATAGCGCAATGCCAGTTGATCAGCCAATTCCGGCGTGATGCGCGGAATCAGCTGACCAAAGGCGGTTGGCGTCTGGTTCAGCACCGTCACGCCATGACGGCAAAGCAGTTGTGCAAAATCATCCGGCGAACGGCTGACGAGATAAGGCACCACCACCAGCTTGCCGCCGGTGCACAGCGCGCCAAACACTTCCCACACCGAGAAGTCGAAGGCATAGGAGTGGAACATCGTCCACACATCATCGCGACCGAAGTGGAACCAGTGGTCGGTACCCGCCAGCAGGCGTGCCACATTGCGGTGGCAAAGCTGCGCCCCCTTCGGCTTGCCGGTCGAGCCCGAGGTGTAAATCACATACGCCAGCTGTTCCGGATGCACCGTCACGGCGGGTTTGCTGGCCGGATAGTCGGTATCCGGCACGACATCCACCAGCACCAGTGGGATGTTGGCCGCAGGCAGCTTGTCCACCAGCGTCGAGTGGGTCAGCAGCAGGCTCAGCCCGGCGTCTTCTACCATATGCGCGAGACGATCAGCCGGGTAGTCCGGATCCAGCGGCACGTAGGCGGCACCGGCTTTGAGGATGGCGAGGAGGCCGACGACCATCTCGATGCTGCGCTCCAGTGCGATGCCGATGCGCGCTTCACGGCGGATGCCTTGCGCCAGCAATTGGTGGGCGAGGCGGTTGGCGCGGCTGTCGAGCTCGCGGTAGGTGAGTTCTGTCTCGCCAAAGATCAGCGCGATGGCCTCGGGGTTGGCCGCAGCCTGGGCTTCGAACAGCTCGTGCACCGGTTTGACGTCCGGGTAAGTCGTTTCATTCACACCCCAGTCACGCAAGCACTGCTGTTCGGCAGCGGACAGCAAGGCCACATCGGCAATGGCCGTCTGTGGTGCATGGGCGAGTGCAGCCAGCATCGCCAGATAATGCCCGGCCCAGCGGGCGACGGTGTCGGCGTTGAACAGCTCGCGGGCGTAATCGAAGGACAGTGCGAGGCCGCCGTTATCGAGTTCCACGCTGTTGAGCGTCAGCTCGAACTGCGCCGCCTGTTCGCCCAGCGCGTAATCGCTGATGGAGAGGCCTGGCAATTGCGCCAGCTGGCCACCGGCCTCACGCAGATGGTTGAACATCAGCTGGAACAGCGGCGACACGCCCAGCGTGCGTTCCGGTTGCAGCGCTTCCACCAGCTGTTCGAACGGCAAGTCCTGATGCGCCTGCGCCCCCAGTGCGCGTTCGCGTACCTGTGCCAGCAGGCTGGCCAGTGTCATCCGGCTGGCAATCTCGGCAGGCAACACCTGGGTGTTGACGAAGAAGCCCACGACGTTCTCGGTCTCGACCCGATGGCGGTTGGCAATCGGCACGCCGACCCGGATGTCAGCCAGGCCACTGTAACGATGCAGCAAAGCCTGGAAAGCCGTCAGCAGCAGCATGAACAGCGTGCTGCCGTTCTCGCGGGCGCGTTGCTGCAAAGCCTGCGCCAGCTCGGCGGGTACAGAAACCGCATGCTGGGCAGCGCGATACTGACCATCGGCACGCCGCGCATGATCGGCGGGCAATTGCAGCACTGGATGCTCATTGCCCAACTGCTCGCGCCAGTAGGTCAGCTGACGCTCGCGCTCACCCGCTTCCAGCCAGTGACGCTGCCACTGCGCGTAGTCGGCGTACTGGATCGGCAATGGCGCAAGCTTGGCCGCCACGCCCGACACCGCCGCCTGATACAGCGCAACGAATTCCTTGACGATGACGGCCATCGACCAGCCATCGGAAATGATGTGGTGCATCACCACCACCAGCACCGCCTGGCTATCCGACTCCTGGATCAGGCCGACCCGCAACAGCGGGCCGCTGGCCAGATCGAACGGGGTGTGCTGTAGCGAATCAGCAAAGTCCTGTGCTGCTGCTGGACGGGAACCTTCATCCAGCGCGCGTACATCATGTACGGCGACGGCAAAGTCGCTTGCTGGCAGCACCCGCAGCAGGATGGTGCCGTCTTCACCGGATACGAATACGGTACGCAGCGCTTCGTGACGGCTGACGAGCTGGCTGAACGCCTGCTTGACGGCGTCAAGATCAACGGTGCCATGCAGACGACGTGCAGCGGTAATATGGTAGGCGCTGCTTTCCGGCTGGTATTGCCACAGGAAGTACTGACGTTGCTGCGCCGACGAGGCCGGGCATGACTCGCCAGGCTTGGCCGCACGCGGAGTGATGACCTCAACCGGGCACGGTGCATGTTGCTGGCGGTAGCTGCCCAGCCACTGTGCCATCTCGCCCAGACGCGGATGCAACATCAGTTGTGCCAGCTCTGGCGCAACTTGCCAGTGGCTGCGCAGACGGGCGGCCAGTTGCACCAGTGCCAGCGAATTGCCACCGCTGGCAAAGAAATGGCTGTCGGCATGCAGGGTATGGCTTTCCGGCAGGCGCAAGGTGGCGCGCCATAGTGTGGCCAGCTCGGCGGCCATGCCTTGCAGGGCCGGGGCGGCGGTGGCATCGGCAGCATTTTGGCCATGATCTTGCCACTGACCGAAGCTATACACGGCATAGCTATCCAGGCTGGCCTGTTCCCAACCTTTGGCGCAGGCACTGCGTTGCAGCTTGCCGCTGGAGGTTTTTGGCAGGCTGCCGGGGTTGAGCAGTACCAGCACCGATACCGGCTCGCCGCATAGTTCGCTGACGCAGGCGCTGAGTGCTTCCAGCAGGGTGGCGGGCGGGATCAGTTTTTGCATGCCACGCGAGACTTCGGCGGCAATGCCGATGCCCTCGCCATCAGGGCCGCGTACGGCAAAAGCGGCAACCCGACCGGCGCGGACCGCCTCGATCTGGCCTTCGATGTGGCGTTCGATATCTTGCGGGTAGAGGTTGTGGCCACGGATGATGATCAGGTCTTTCACGCGGCCATTGATGTAGAGCTGGCCTTCGCGCCAGAAGCCCAGATCGCCGGTACGCAACCAGCGCTGGCCGTCTTTTTCGATAAAGGCCGCTGCGGTGGCTTCGGCATTCTGCCAGTAGCCGCTGGCGACGCTGGGGCCGCTGAAGCAGATTTCGCCGCTTTGATCATCCGGCAAGCTGTCAAGGTTGGCCGCATTGACGATGATGACCTGATGATGGCTTGGCACACGGCCGCAGGCGACCAGCGGGATGGCTTCTTCACCGTTGCTGGCGAGGCGGGCTTCACCCTGGCCAAGGCCGCTTCGTGAAAATGCCGGTGCCAGCAAACCGCTGCCGCGCACGCCGCCGCTGACAAATAGTGTGGCTTCAGCCAGGCCATAGCACGGGTAGACCGCGCCAGCGTCCAGACCGGCTGGCGCAAAGCGGCTGATAAAGTCACGCAGGGTATCGTGGCGTACCGGCTCGGCACCGGAGAAGGCGACGCGCCAGCTGGCGAGATCCAGCTCGGCCAGCTTGTCATCGGCAATGCGCTCCAGGCACAGGCGGTAGGAGAAATCCGGGCCGCCGCTGATGCTACCGCGATGGCGACTGATGGCTTGCAGCCAGCGTGCCGGACGCTCGAGGAAAAAGCGTGGCGACATCAGCACGCATTTGATGCCGCGATGGAAGGGCTGCAACATGCCGCCGATCAAACCCATGTCATGAAATAGCGGCAGCCACGACACAAATACATCATCGCTGCTGACGGACAGGCCTTCCTCGATGGCACGTTCATTGGCCATCAGGCTGCCGTGGCTGACCATCACGCCCTTGGGGGCGGATGTCGAGCCGGAGGTGTATTGCAAAAAGGCGATATCGTCCGGCTCGGGGTGATGTGGTGCCCACTCGCCAGCATCGCAATCGTCATCTGTCAGCCACACCGACAGGTTTTGTGTACGACTGGCGACGGCATCAATCAGCGGCTGTATCTGGCGGGTGGTCAGCACGCAGCGGGCGTCGGCATCGTCAGCAATGCCGATGAGGCGGGCCAGATGCTGCTGGCGGGTGGATTCGGGCGGGCAAACGGGAACGGCGATCAGACCGGCATACAGGCAGGCAAAGAAGCTGATGACGTAGTATTCGTCATTATCCATGGCCAGCAATACACGCTCGCCGCGCGGAAAGGCTTGCAGGCGGGCAGCGAGTTTGCGTACCCGCGCATCCATACCGGCATAGTCGATCGCCAGCTCATCCGGCTGGCCTTGCTGCTCGCGCACCACCACCAGGGCGGTGTCGTGCGGGCGGGTCGCCGCGAGATGGCGCAAGTGGCTGACAAAATTCTCTGGGTGACTCATATCGGTTCTCGCAACGGTGCCGGCTCAGGCCGGCTGTAATCGGGAAGCGTCTTGCCGGCAATTGGCCAGCAAGCGGTTCAGGCAGGCCAGCACGGCGGCAGGCTGCTGCCGGAAGAAAAAGTGGCCGCCATCAAACCAGTCAAGGGTGAAGCGGCTGCCGGCTTCCAACTGCCAGCCTTGCATGCGTTCGATGCTGATGCTGTCCTGGCGACCGGCCAGCACATGCAGTGGCAAAGGCAGGCGTAGCGGGTGGGTAAAGTGGCTGCTTTCGCAGATGGCGTAGTCGGCGGCCAAGGTGGCCAGACTCATGTCCAGCAATTCCGGGTGGGCAAACACGGCCTCGGGCGTGCCGCCCTGTTCGCGCATATCGGCCAGCAGACTGTCGCGGTCGCGCGCGTAGAATCGTTTTTTGTCCGGCATGGCCGGGGCCGGGCTACCCAGCGCAAACAAGGCGCGGGGCAGGGCGGCACCGCGTGCCAGCAGGTGGCGGCTCAGGCCGTAGGCCAGTTGCGCGCCCATGCTGTGCCCCAGCAAGACGTAGGGGCTTTGCATTTCATCAGCCAATTCCTCGGCCAGCATGGCAACCAGCTGCTCGAAGTTGGCCGCAAACGGCTCGCCCAGACGGGCGCCGCGTCCGGGCAACTCCACCGGACGCAGCTTGACCCAGGCTGGCAAAGCCTGACGCCAGTGCAGATACATGGTGGCGCTGGCACCGGCGCAGGGCAGGGCCAGCAGGGTCAGGGTAGACATGCGCTCAGGCACCTGCCTGGGTGGCTTCCCACTCGCGCAGGCTGCGTGGGCGCATATCGGTCCAGTGTTCCTCGACATAGGCCAGCACGGTTTGCTTGTCGCCCTGTACGCCTTCGACAGCACGCCAGCCGCCGGGGACGGCTTTCCATTGTGGCCAGATCGAGTACTGCTCTTCGTGGTTGATCAATACAATGAAAGTCTCGCCTTCGCGATCAAAGCAGCTGCTACTCATGACTACACTCCTTCAAGGTGGACAGGCCGGACGATCCGGCCTTTACCTTGGCAAGACGAAACCGGATGAGAATTGTTTAACGTTTTACCAAGACGAAAAAAAACCTCCCGCCAAAGCGGGAGGCCAAAAGCACAAGGCAATCAGATCGCGTTGGCGATTTCAGCATGCGGCAGTTCGCGGCATTCACCGCTGTGCAGCGCCGCAACGATTTCGCCGCAACGCACGGCCGTAATCGACAGCAGGGTGTCACTCAGGCCGTGACTGCTCTCGCAAGCCCCTTGCAGGAAGATCTGCGGCAGGAAGTTGTCGGCAGTCTGTACACGGTAATCGCGGTCTACTTTCAGCTGGCCGACATAGTCGGCCACGCCATCGAGCACGCCGCGATGCAGCTGGCGCTCGTAGCCGGTGGCCAGCACCACCAGATCGTATTGCGCCTCGAATTGCTGGCCGCTGTTGAGGTCTTTCACCGTCAGCACGACGCCGTCCGGTGTTTCGCGCGCGGCGACAATCTGGTGGCGGCGCAGCAAACGGTGTCTGGCTTCACCCTTCACGTTTTGCTGATAGAAAGTGCCGAAGATTTGCTGGATCAGCGCCAGATCCGGGCAGGCATAGTTGGTATGCCAGAATTCCTCGATCAGCTCGCGACGTTCGCTGTCATTGCGGCTGAATACATGATCGACAAAATCGGCATCAAAAATCTGGTTGGAGTACGGGCTGTCATCAGCAGGCTTCAAGGCACGGGCGCGCATGATGAAATCCACCGCCGGCGCACTCGGCTGCTCGTGCAGTGCCATGAAAATCTCGGCCGCACTCTGGCCGGCTCCCAGCACCGCCACCCGCTTGGCCTGGGCATGCTTGCCGATTTCAGCGGTGAAGTGGTGGGAGTGAATGACGTGGCGGCTGTCACGGAAAGGGCGGAACAGCTCGGGGATGTACGGGCTGCCGCCGACGCTGACCACCAGATTGCGTGCCAGACGGTCGCGCACGTGGCCACTGGCATCGCGCGAACGGACCCGCAGATGGGTGACTTTCTTGTCCTGAATTTCCGGCAGGATCTGGAAAACTTCTTCGCCATACACGCAATGGTCATCAAACTGTTCTGCCGCCCACGCCAGGTAGTCGTTGAATTCGTGACGGCTGGGGTAGAAGGTTTTCAGATTGATGAAATCGGCCAGACGGCCTTTTTCGTGCAGGTAATTGATAAAAGTAAAACGGCTTTGCGGGTTACGCAGCGTGGCCAGATCCTTGATAAAGGAAATCTGCATATGCGCGTGATCCAGCAGCATGCCGGGGTGCCAGGCAAAGCTTGGCTGTTTTTCGATAAACAGGCTGGTCAGCGGCGCAGGGCCCGGCTGCTCTTCCAGGGCAATGGCCAGGCCGATATTCGACGGGCCAAAGCCGACACCGATCAGGTCATGAATGTGCATAGTCTTCTCCGGTACAAGTCAATACGTTGGCCGCGGGCTTAGGCATCGCGGCGGGGCCACCACAGGGCATCTGTGAAATAACGCTCGCGCAGCAGGCTCACCAGCAAGGCGCGCTTGTGCGGGAAGTCAAACTCCTTGACCTTGGCATAGCCGGAGCGGTCAAGATTGCGGATCTGCTGGGCATGGTCGCGGCGCGGTTCGCCGACGGCGCGACGAGTTCGCGGGTCATCCAGCATGATGTAATGGGAGATAGAGGTCAGCCAGGCCGTGGCATAAGCCTTGCCACGGAAGGCCGGCTCGCCGATCAGCACATGCCAGCCTCGGTCGTAGTCATCGGCCTCGCAGAACGGGCCGATACGGTTTTCCTTGGCCCAGTACACCTCGAAATAGCCGAAAGGCACGCCATCCAGGCAGGCAATCATCGGGTAGATATGCGGGTCGGCGGCCAGGCTTTGCAGATAGTGGCGATGCTGTTCCAGCGTACCGGTTTCCTGCCAGATGACAGCAACATCCGGATCGTTCATCCAGCGGTTGAACATCGCCAGATCGGCTTCGATATCCAGCGCGCGATAGCTGAAAGTCTGACCCAGCCACGGGATGAAACGCTGGTACAGCAAGCCCTGTGGCTTGGGCGGACGTAGCGGGTGACGGGCTTTGTCATAGTGATAGCGCAGCGGTGCGGGTTGGCCGCAATGGGTGAGCCACAGCGGGGCGTACTGGAACAGCACTTCACGCTCGGCCAGCCACTGCCCCTCGCCTTGAGCGCGCAATACGCCGGCTTGCAGCAGGGTGGTCGGCACTTGCACCGCCTGAATCTGACACTGCGCCTGCTGTGGCGCGCTGGTAAAACTGCATTCCAGCGCGGCCAGCCAGTCGGCTTCGTCGGCTGTTGTCGGTGCGCTCAGTTGCAGGCCGGCTGCCGACGTCTGCAGCCCCCAGATTTGCGGCGCTGCTGCCCCTTCGCGCGCCAGCAGCAACTGCTCGCCTTCACGCTGGGCAGTAAAGGCCTTGCCGAAAGGATAGGCACGCAAAGGCGTGCTTTCTTGCCAGTCAATCGCTTGGCTGGCGGTGATCGGAGTGGACATATTGCATCCTGTCAGGAGAGTTTGCCGAGCAAACAAGAATACGAATTACTCCTGACAAGACGATTGACCATGCTGTTTGTTTAGCAGGTTGTCGAAATATCCCAAAACCAGGTTCACGCCCCTGCGATTCCATGATCGCATCCAGCACATGCAGCATTGCTGCCATCATTTTGCGTAACCCGCCGGCGCCGCGCGATCTCATTAACCATGCGGACAGTCTGCTGGGCAAAACCGTTTTGACTTCATACTGGAGGCACGCTTGCGAGTGTGCGCAGTCCGTGCGGCACGACCAGGTTTTCTTCTGGCTGGATGCGGTAAATTTCCAGCATTTCACCGCTATTCTCGACGTGCCACCGAGTGCAGTGCCGGTCTTGCACGGCTGATCGACGTCAAGATGTCGCGGGATAGCAATCCAGTATGCGCTGGCAGCGATCTGCGTCGCAGCCACTTGCGGCCAAGCACCTGCTGCGTGACTTCGAGAGTGGTGAGCCCAGTCTTGATGAGTGGCAGAAACGCCGGGCACTGGACAAGCAGCTTAGCGGGGCTAGTTGGACTTCTGTGGCCGTTGATCAGGAACACCGGGGTGCAGCGACTACGCCATGGCCTCTGGCGTGCTTGCTCATCAACCGAATTATGCCCACGCTAAAATAGCCCGCATGCCTGCTGCGAGCGGCATCATGCCGCGGTACGGTGCTGGCGCGCCAGCTCAAGAAAGGCGCACAGATAGTCGGTTCGGGCGTCCGCTTCGCGGATACCCAGGTATATCTGCTTGGCAATGCCGGCGCTGCCCAGCCGTACGGGGCGAATCGGCAATTTTTCTGCATATTCCGCCACCAGCCAGCGCGGCAAGGCCGCCACGCCACGACCACTGGCGACCATTTGCAGCATGATGTCGGTGGTTTCGATCGGCTTGTGCCGCAGTGGGGTGACGCCGGCCGGCATCAGGAATTGCGTATAGATATCCAGCCGGTCAATGGCTACCGGGTAGGTGATCAGCGTTTCGCCGGCCAGCGCCGCCGGCTCGATATAAGCCTGTCCGCACAGCGGGTGATCCGCGCCCACCACCAGCACCTGCTCGTAATCGAAGACCGGCTCGAACAGCAGACCGGCCTTGTGCAGCGGATCAGGCGTAACCAGCATGTCGATCTCGTAACCGAACAGCGCACCGATGCCGCCAAACTGGAATTTCTGCTTCACATCCACATCGACCGCCGGCCACGCCGCCAGATAGGGCGAAACGATCTTCAGCAGCCACTGATAGCAAGGGTGGCATTCCATGCCGATGCGCAATGCGCCGCGCTCGCCCTGGGCAAACTGCCGCAGCCGCTCTTCGGCATGCTGCAACTGCGGGATAAGGCGATTGGCCACCGCCAGCAGGTATTCACCGGCCTGGGTTGGCCGCAGGCTGCGCCCCTCGCGAAGCCAGATCGGCGTACCAAGCTGGTCTTCCAGCTTGCGCACGGTATGGCTCAGCGCCGATTGTGTCAGATGCAGCTGCTCTGCCGCAGCAGTCATCGAACCATGCTGGTCGACGGCACGGATGATGGCAAGGTGGATGCGTTCGAGTTTGGCCATTGCTGACAATGCGTAATTAATCAACCGGATATTAGCATTTATATTCACGAACCTGCGGCATCCGCTTGCGTTCATGCCGGCTGTGCCAGCGCTCTCGGCCGATTGCGCGGCATGGAGGCCATCTTCAAATTTGTCATGACAGGCTCTGGGTGGCGAGTGCACTGCTGATCTATCTGCGAGCAACTCATGAACAAAAATAATCTATCAATTAAATTCAATCATTTTTATTCATTCATCGTCCGGCATAAAATGTGGGTATTCATTGATGCGCATCAAGAAAAAACTTGCAGCACCCTCATGTCAGACCGGCGATGGCCATGGCTGCGGGGGTAAGGGAACAAACAGGATAGCGGATTGCCATGAGCAAAGACTTCACTTTCAGCATCAAGCGCATGTGTTTTGACGAGCACTACCAGCCAGCAGACAGCACGCGCATCACCACAAACTTTGCCAATCTGGCCCGCGGCGAGAAGCGCCAGCAGAATTTGCGCAATGCGCTGGCCATGATCAACAACCGCTTCAATGCGCTGGCCCATTGGGATAACCCTGCCGGCGATCGTTATGCTGTCCAGCTGGAGATCGTCACGGTCGAGCTGGATATCGACGGCCAGGGCCAGGCGTTTCCGGCCATTGAAATCCTGAAAACCAGCGTGCTGGATCGCCACAACAATCAGCTGATTGACGGCATCGTGGGCAATAATTTCTCGTCCTATGTGCGCGATTATGACTTCAGCGTCTTGCTGCCAGCGCATAACCAGGACCAGGCCAAGTTCAGTATTCCGGCGGATTTTGGCGATTTGCACGGCAAGCTATTCCTGCATTTCGTCCATTCGGCGGCCTACAAGCAGCATTTTGCCAAGCTGCCGGTGATCTGCCTCAGCGTGTCCGACAACAAGACCTACCATCGCACGGATAACCAGCATCCGGTATTGGGGGTTGAGTACCGGCCGAATGAATCGTCGCTGACCGAGCGCTATTTCCAGAAGATGGGTCTGCAAGTGCGCTATTTCATGCCGGCTGGCTGCACGGCACCGCTGGCTTTCTACTTCTTTGGCGATTTGCTGAATGACTACAGCAATCTGGAGCTGATCAGCACCATCAGTACCATGGAAACCTTCCAGCGGATTTACCGCCCCGAGATCTACAACGCCAATGCGGCGGCCGGTGCCTGCTACAAGCCGAACTTGCAGAACCCGGATCATTCGGTCACCCACATTGTGTATGACCGCGCGGAGCGCAGCCGCCTGGCTGTCGAGCAGGGCAAGTACGCGGCAGAGGTGTTCGTCAAGCCGCATCACGCCATGCTGGCTGAATGGGCCGCCCGTTACGCGCATTAATCCATAAAAAACCAGACAAGCATTCTCATCATGAAAAAACTGTTGCCCAGCTCCACCGCCGGCAGTCTGCCCAAACCTACCTGGCTGGCACATCCCGAAACGCTGTGGTCGCCCTGGAAGCTGGAAGGTCAGGAGCTGATCGACGGCAAGCACGATGCCTTGCGTTTGTCCCTGCATGCGCAGCAACAAGCCGGCATCGACATCGTCAGTGATGGCGAGCAAACCCGCCAGCACTTCGTCACCACGTTTATCGAACATCTGGCCGGCGTGGATTTTGCCAAGCGCGAGACGGTACGCATCCGTAACCGCTACGATGCCAGCGTGCCGACCGTCGTCGGCGCGGTCAGCCGCCAGCAGCCGGTGTTCGTGGACGATGCCCGATTCCTGCGGCAGCAGACCGATCAGCCGATCAAGTGGGCGCTGCCAGGCCCGATGACCATGATTGATACGCTATACGACGCGCATTACAAGAGCCGTGAAAAACTGGCCTGGGAATTCGCCACCATCCTCAATCAGGAAGCGAGAGAGCTGGAAGCGGCCGGCGTGGACATCATCCAGTTCGACGAACCGGCATTCAATGTGTTCTTTGATGAGGTCAATGATTGGGGTATCGCCGCGCTGGAACGCGCCATTGAAGGCCTCAAGTGCGAAACCGCGGTGCACATCTGCTATGGCTATGGCATCAAGGCCAATACCGACTGGAAACAAACGCTGGGCTCGGAGTGGCGACAGTACGAAGAAATCTTCCCCAAGCTGCAATCATCCAGCATCGGGATGGTGTCGCTGGAATGCCATAACTCGCGGGTGCCGATGGACCTGATCGAGCTGATTCGCGGCAAGAAGGTGATGGTCGGTGCCATTGATGTGGCCAACCATGCCATCGAGACGCCGGAGGAAGTCGCCGATACCTTGCGTAATGCCCTGCGCTTTGTCGATGCCGACAAGCTCTATCCGTGCACCAATTGCGGCATGGCACCGCTGCCGGGCAGCGTGGCACGCGGCAAGCTCAATGCCCTCAGTGCCGGCGCGCAAATCGTGCGCGACGAGCTATCGCGCTAGCCCAAAGCCGCCCAGGCTTCAGGCCGCAGCAGCAAAATCCGCCCGGCCAGCCGGGCGGATGTCGTGACCAACCGGCCCTTGTGCCGGCCCGCATAAGCCAGGATCCACCATGTCATCTCCCAGCGCTACCATCGAACCCTTGCGCTTTCGCGAAGTGCTCGGGCACTACGCCTCCGGCATCACCGTGATTAGCTCCTGCCTCGATGAGGAGCCGATCGGCTTCACTTGCCAATCCTTCCATAGCGTGTCGATGAACCCGCCACTCGTGTCATTCAGCGTGATGGCCAGCTCGTACAGCTACCCCAAGATACGCCAGGCCGGCCGCTTCGCCGTCAATATCCTGTCCAGCGAACAGGCCGCGATCTCCCGACTGTTTGCCCGTCAGGGCGTGAACAAGTGGCAGGGCATAGACAGCCAGACATCGCCACTGGGCAACCCGCTCATCGCCGGCAGCCTGCACTGGCTGGATTGCGAAATCCACGCCGAACACGTCGTGGGCGACCACCTGATCGTGATCGGCGAGGTCAAGGCCTTTAACCTGCAACAAGCGGCGACGACGCAGCCATTGCTGTACTTCAAAGGCCAGTATCACCACCTTGCCGCGCCCTGCACGACCTGAACCGTCAGCGCGACACACGGCATCCCCTTGCCGCGCCCTGCCGTCAGGGGCGCTATTGCCGCTTAGGCGGCGGGCAAACCATACCAATTGCAGCGACCCGACCCGGTGCCCGGCTAGCCGGCCTGGCATGGCCAGGTCGCGAGGGCTTGAACAGCATGGCATTTCTACTTTATCTGATACTGGGCGCGGCCGCCGGCGTGCTGGCGGGATTATTCGGGGTGGGCGGGGGCATCATCATCGTGCCGATACTGATCTACAGCTTCCAGGCCCAAGGTCTTGACCCCACCCTGCTGACGCACCTGGCGGTCGGCACCTCACTGGCCACCATTGTGTTCACCTCGGTCAACTCGGTAATGGCCCACCAGCGCAAGGGCGCGGTGCGCTGGCCTATCGTGACCTGGATGACCATGGGCATCCTGCTGGGGGCCGGCTTGGGCGCGCTCACTGCAGCAGCGATCAAGGGGCCGATGCTGCAGCAAGTCATCGGCGTGTTTGCCATCGCCATCGCCATCCAGATGGGGCTGGCGCTGCAACCCAAGGCCAGCCGCGCCGTGCCCGGCAAGCTGGGGCTGACCGCCGCCGGCGGCGTGATCGGCTGGGCCTCGGCCATCTTCGGCATTGGCGGCGGCACCTTGACAGTCCCCTTCCTGAGCTGGCGCAGCGTGCCCATGCACCAGGCGGTCGCCACCTCTGCCGCCTGCGGCCTGCCGATTGCGGCGGCCAGCGCCCTCGGCTTCATGCTCACGGGCTGGCAGCAGCCAGGCCTGCCGCCGTGGAGTCTCGGCTTTGTTTACTTGCCGGCCGTGGTCGGTATCGCGGCCACCAGCATGCTTTTCGCCCGCTTTGGCGCCCAGCTGGCACACGCCCTGCCGGCACCGCTGCTCAAACGCCTGTTTGCCCTGCTGTTATTCTGCGTGGGCGTGAGCTTTTTTCTGTGATGGCGCGACCCGGGCGGCGGCGGTGCCGACAGCACTCGTGAACCCTGTGGCATCAATCAGCTCCCAACCCCGGCATGGCCGGCCTCGCCAAGGCAGCAAAGTGCGGCCAGATATTCATCCGTACGGTGCTGTCACCCGGCTTGCCGAGCGACGCACCACCCCGGTTGAGGCTTGTACGACAAACATTTATCTCCAGACCGGCAGGTTTTCCTCATACCCGTAGTTTGTAGTCAGCCATGCCAGGCTGCCAGTTTGTCGCGCTGATCTTGTATGCCGGTAAAAATGGCCTGTGCCACGTCCCCCGGAAAATCAGCGGGCAGCTTTTGAGTAATGTCTTCCAATACCTTGCCCGTGCAGTCAGCCAATTCGCCCAGCAAGTCTTTTGCCCATGCCTCGGTCAGACCGCTACTGCGCGCTTGCGCCAGCCAGTGGCGTGGCTGGATGCGATCAATGAGGTAGTGATTGTTTTGTCCGCGCACCGCCATCGCCAGCTTGGCTTTTTGTGGTGCCACCTTGCCCGCACCATGACCGATGACAGGGTGTGCGGACAGGATGTCGTATAGCGGTGTTGCCCGGTAACGGCCACCTGGTAAATGGAACAGGCTGAAATTCTTGGCGTGGCCGTCGGTGGCGGCCAGCAACCAGAACACCACCTGGGCCTTGAAGAACTGCTGGCGGTCAGCCACGCTGTTTTCCGACCCTGCCAGGATATCGAGGATGCGCGCAATACCCGGGCCACCGTCACTTTGGTACTTGAGATGGGGCGAGGTGCTTGTGGCCTGGCAGAAGTCTTCTTGTGGCAGACGCATCAGCCAGCTGCCATCGGCAGATAAGCGGCGGTCAAAGCGTTCGACCACCAGCACTTTCTGTTCTTCGAAACGGGCAATGTCGCAGCGGGCTACCGGCAGGCCGAATGCAGCGACCAGTTGCGCGCACAGCCATTCATTTTCTACCGAGCTGCGCATATCGGCCTGAAGGCCACCTATCAGCCCCATGGGCAGTTTCAGGATATGGGTGGTGGGCGTACTGCCCAGCGGACGCTGCCAGCGGCCATCGTGGTACAGCAGGGCCGTTTTTTCTTGCGCGCCGGCGATGGACAGACGCAAGTCGGTCTCCGGTTCGAGTTGGCCAGACACGCCGGCGTTCACCGTTTGTCGCAGCAAGGTGGCGATGTCTGCTTTTGTCAGTGCCACGCCGTGGATGTTGTGCAAGTCTTGCGGCGTTTCGTCTGCTGGCAACAGTTGCAGCGCGCCGACACAGTCGCGCCCGAGTGCGGCCAACAGGGTAAACGCAGCGCTGTCACTCAGCCGATAGCGCTGTGCCAGTCTGCGACGAATGGTGTCGCTGTCAGGTAGCAAGTTGTCGAAATAGGCGTTGACCACCGCGCCACGATACGCGGCATTGCCAGGTAAAAATGGCAGTGATAACGACAATGGACGAGATTGCGGGTGATGCAGCCAGCTGTCGTGGTAAGTGAAGGTTTCACCACTGCGGGTGATTGCCCACTCCCCGACAAGCAGACCATTCATCCACACATTCAGCTGTTGCCGGTGACTTTTGCGGCCCATCACCAAGCCTCGTCACTGACTGCTGGCGATTCGTCATCGCGGGTGTGGATCACCAGCTTGGCATCCAGCGCCTGTAGCAGTTTGCTTAGCCGCTCCACGCTGGCTGCTGCCGGCCGCGCTTCCAGCCGGGCGTAGCTTTGCTGGCTGATACCTAGCCGTTCAGCCAGCTGTGTCTGGGTCAGCCCGGCGCGCTGGCGCAGACTTCGAAGCATGGCTGGGAGTTGCTCAGGCGTGATGATGGGGTAGTGCATGGCATCTGGCGTTCTGCAGGATATTGATTACATACTATGTGTTGTAAACTCGGAATACAACCTTTGTGATGTTATTTTTATTTACAACTCATAGGGTGTAGTGGGTGATCCATGATGATTGGTAGAGGCAGGGCGGCAGTCGAAGGCGCTGCAACTCGTAATCTGGGGTAGCCGCTAGTTGTAAAAGGCATGGGCCGGCGAGTTCGCTTTGTGGAGCACTGTGACGCCTCGACATGTCGTATCCGGCGTGCAGTAGCTTGTGAATGAGCAAGGAGAGTGGCCCTATTTAGGGCGTGAAGGTCAGTTCTGCGTGCATGGCGACTTCTGCATTTCATGTGAGCATGATCTAACTGACGCTGCGGCAGCAAGGCACTCTAGTCAATCACAAGCGTGCGAGGCCACACGCTTGCCTTCATCCAATCATTAAGTGCAGTTCACACCATGTTGTGGCTTGTAAGACTAACAATGCCATATGGTCCTGAAACTATTGACAGTCTTTCACTGGGCAATATTCCTGCGCTCGATTTCTCTCGTGACAAGCGAAATGGCCAAGGTGGATAAGCCATAGATCGCCCCCGCAATCACCAGTGCGTCAGTGTTATAGGAGATGGCAGACAATCTCCTGACTACGCCGGTCATATCCATCACCGTGATGGTGCTTACGAGAGCCGTGGCCTTCATCTGGGCGATCGCATCATTGCCAATCGCAGGTGTGACGATGCGCAGTGCACGGGGAAGGATAATGTACCGGCAGCATTGCCAGTAATTCAGCCCATATGCTCTTGCTGCTTCCTTTTCGCCGGGCGGTACGGCGAGCATCCCCGCTCTGACTGTTTCGGACATATAAGCCGTCAGGTTCATGGCGAGCACGGTGATGCCGCAGTACAAGGAGTCTCCAAGTACTACCCATAACGATGAGTTTCTTACGAACTCAAACTGGCTTAATCCAAAGTAGAAGATGAAGATCTGAACGAGCAGTGGCGTGCCGCGAAAGAAGGAGGAGTAACCGGCAGCAGCCGACCGGATCCAGATGTTTTTTGAGGCTTTCCCGAGTGCTAAAGGAATCGAGAAGACAAAGCCTATGCAGAATGAGCTAAGAAACAGGATGCCTGTGATATAAAAACCGGACAGGATATCAAGGCCACTCTCGCGGATCAGGAGTAGGTAGTCATTAAGCAGCTGCATGCTGATGCTCCCGGTGGAAACCTTTGTTCGAGATCTTTTCCAGATATGAAAAGAGCGGGTTGGAGAGGGCAAGGAAGATGAAATAAATTGCAGCCACCACCAGGAAGAAGATAAATGGCTGCTTGGTGAATTGTGCCGCCATGTCTGCTTTCTTCATCAAGTCTTCCAGACCCAGCACCGAGACCAGGGAAGTGTCTTTAAGCAGGGATTGCCACATATTGTTCAGATTTGGCAGGGCAATTCGCCAAGCCTGAGGAAGCTGGATAGACAAAAATATCTGGGGCTTGGTTAGGCCATAAGCTCTGGCGGCCTCAATTTGCCCCTTGGGTATGGCGAGAAAGGCCCCTCTGAAAACCTCTGATGCATAGGCCGAAAAAACGATAGCCAGTGCGAAGACACCACCAACGAATGGATCAATTTCAATGGGCCACTCCAGATGATTGTTGATCAGATTGGATAGACCAAAATAGCAGATCAGTATGATCAGAAACTCGGGAATGCCGCGAATGACATTGGTAAAGAGGCTTACCGGGATGCGGATGTAGGGATTGTCGGATAGCTTGCAGGCAGAAAAGGCTATTCCTAATAGCAGGCCAAAGCATAGTGAAGTGAATGCCAGTTGCAAGGTGACGCCCACACCGATCAGCAATTGGTGACTGTAATTGAAGAGCTGTTCCATATTTTTTCCTAGAAGTCATTGTGCTGCGGATGTCCTGTCCGCAGCACGCAAGGCAGCCCTCTTGTCAGACAAGCGGGGGAATCGACTTACTTGCCGCCAGGGGCAATGCTGAACGGAAAGTACTTGCGATTGATACGGGAAAAGGTGTTGTCGCTTTGAATTTGCTTGATCGCGACATTCAGTCGATCCTTCAGCGGATCACCTTTACGAACAGCGATGCCGGTACCGACACCGAACATGGCTTCATCGTTGATGGGCTTGCCCGCATAGTCGAACCCTTTCTGGGCACCCGCTTTCGTGAGCCATTCATACCCCGCGGTGGTGTCTGTCATATACGCATGAATGCGGCCAGCCTCCAGATCAAGAAAGGCCTGACCCGGTGCCTGGTAGACTTTCAGCTGGATTCCGGATTGGGCTGTGGGCAAGCGTTCTTTCATGTAGGTTTCGTGGTTGGTGCCGCTTTGTACGCCAACAATTTTTCCGCGCAGGGAGGCGGGATTCTCACTGAGGCCGGAGTCTTTCTTCGCAATGTATTGAACCGGTGCGATCGTAAACAGGTCGGTAAAATCAACCATCTGCTTCCGCTTTTCCGTGATGGAAAGCTGAGCCAGTACCGCATCAATCTTTTTGGCCTTGAGGGATGGGATCAGGGCATCAAAATCCATCGTTACGTATTCGCACTTGGTTTTCATGCGCTTGCAAAGCTCATCACCAAGATCGATCTCCATGCCTTTCAGTTTTCCACTTGAATCCTTGTACTCGAATGGCGGATAGTCTGGCTGGGTGCCGATCCTGATGACGTTATCAGCCAATGCGGCGGGGGATAGCGCGCCAAAGATTACGCTGCTGGCCAGCAATGCTTGGAAGCGTTTGAATTGCATGTCTTTCTCCTGATGAATGGACGTGTGGGGACAGCTCAGTGGGTGGCAACGCGCGAAAGAAATTTCTGAAACCGGGGGGATTTTTGACTTGCGAATAATTCGTGGGGTAATCCGTCCTCCTCGACGACACCTTGGTGGAAAAATACGGCCCGACTGGCCACTTCTCGGGCAAACCCCATTTCGTGGGTGACCACCAACATGGTTCGCCCTTCTTCAGCCAGTGTCCGCATGACCTTCAGTACTTCGCCTACGAGTTCCGGATCCAGGGCTGAGGTGGGTTCATCGAACAGCATCACATCAGGCTCAACCGCCAACGCCCGCGCAATGGCAACCCGTTGTTGCTGCCCCCCGGAGAGCTGACTGATGTAGTGATGGCGTTTGTCGGCCATGCCCACTTTTTCCAGATAGGAAATTGCAGAGGCTTCCGCATCGCGCTTATCAATTCCAAGCACTTTGACGGGCACAAACATGACGTTCTGCAGCACGGTCATGTGCGCCCAAAGATTGAACTGCTGAAAAACCATGGCCAATTTACGGCGAATCCGGGTGACCTGGTCATGACTCTCTGCCACTAAAAGCCCCCCCTCGCCTTGACGCATGCGAATCAGTTCACCGTTGATAAATACTCTGCCGGCGTTAGGGGTTTCAAGCATGTTGATACAACGCAAGAACGTACTTTTTCCTGAGCCGCTGCTGCCAAGAATGGCAATGACTTCGTGCTTTTTGGCGCTCAGACTGATGCCTTTGAGAATTTCTGTCTGACCGAATGACTTGTGTAAGTCCTCAACAACCAGCATGTCTTTTTGCTGGTGATCCGGGGTGAAATCACGCATTTACTGTTCCTCCTGTTCTTTGTATTTGCAGGCAGACGGTTGTTTTGTATGGCACTTGCTTTTTGTGAATTGATATCCGCTGAGGACATTGGCGACGTTTTCACCAATGGCAGAAACTGCATACCCCCCTTCCATCACAAACAGTGTTGGCAATTCGAGTTGGGCTAATCGGCTACCAATCGTAGAAAAGTCGGTTGATTCCAATTTGAAGTTGGAAATCGGATCATCCTTGTAGGTGTCGACACCTAGCGAGACGATTAGCAGGGAGGGCTGAGTGGTGCGTAGCGCAGCAATGGCTTGGTCTAGTGCACCCAGCCACACCTCGAAATCGGTTCCCAGCGGCAGCGGGAAATTGTGATTGAAGCCTCGCCCTTCTTTTGCGCCCACTTCGTCGGCATGGCCAAGAAAATAGGGATACGCATCCAGCGGGTCGGCATGCACAGATGCAAAGGCGACATCCGCGCGTTCGTAAAAAATGGTCTGGGTGCCGTTGCCGTGGTGGTAGTCAATATCAAGGATGGCAACACGCGAAACGCCGTGGTCCAAGGCAAATTGCGCTGCGATCGCAGCATTGTTGAGGTAGCAGTAGCCTCCGGCACAGGCTGATGCGGCATGGTGTCCTGGTGGCCGGCACAAGGCGAGTGAGCCATCCTCACCGGCGAGAACGCTATTCATGGCGGTGATCGCCGTCTGTGCCGCAGCATAGACGGCGCCCCATGTGCCGTCCCCGATGGGGCTGCAACCATCTGAGGAGTAAAAACCCAGCCTAGCCTGCAGCTTGCGTGGTGGACGATCGGTACGCATGCCCGATACAGGCCATGCACTGCCGAATGTCGTGTCACTCAGCCCGCTTGCCTGCATTTCCTCCTGCGCGGTTTGCAGAAAATCCACGTAGTGCTTTTCGTGGATGCGCAGTATCGGTGCTAGCCCAAAGTCATCCGCATGTCTGACATGGCCAAGGTTCCGTTTTTGGCAGGCTGTCAGTACCCACTCTATCCGGGCAGGAATGTCCGCAATCTCGACTAATTGTCCGCCCAGCAGTTCATACCTTGGCTGATGCTGTAAATGTTGCTCGCTGTAGATGATGTGCATGTGAGTCCCGTGATGCGAATGGATGTCTTGTCTTCATGGCCTTGCCATCTGCTGCTGCGATGGACCACCGTGACTTCCGCCCTGTGGCATGTGATGCATGCACTGCGGCCTGCGGTTTTGTGCAATGTGTATGCATGCGCTATTTCAGACAATTGATTATTTCTTTCTTGCAGCATTAGAAAGACTAATTTGTGTATTGTGCAGTGCCGTATTTTTGAGATGATTTTGGAAAGATGCGGGGGTATCTGTTTTGTCAAATTATGGCGGGTGCTTGTGCGGAGGCTGGCAGTGCATTGTTTGCTAATGCTGCCAAGTGATGCAGTTTTATTGATGATGGTGTGGCGTGGTGGTAATTATTTTTGTGCGATGCGATATTTTATTTATCGCACCGTCATTGGGAGGTAATGCCTAGGCATAAATGTTGGGGAAAACTTTATGAATTAGATTATTTAATCTGTTGCATGGAGGTTTGCTGGCGCGTAATGCATGACTGTCGTTGACAAGGGCAGGGGAAGGGTGAGTCATTCAGAGAGGATGTCTTAGTTGCGAATCGGTACGTATGGACTTCCGCGTACCTTATTCGCTGACAGGGGCTCAGGTTTGTCCTAGAGGGGGCGGGGTCAATGTCTGGCCGGTTGCAACCAGGCTGATGCAGAGCATGCCATCGTACATGCCCGACGTGGCCGCCGCTGCCACATGGCAGTCGGATCGTTATTGACTCACTAGCGCTTCACACTCCTTGATCAGGAAGTTGGCCAGTGCTTGGAAGCGGGGTTGTTCGGCAATCGCTTCTGAGGTAATCAGCCAATAGGCACCATCGGCTTCAATGCTCAACTGGAAGGGGCGGATTAGACGTCCAAGTTTCAAATCATCTTCAACTAGTGCGAGTCGACCTAACGCCACCCCCCGGCCTGCCATGGCGGAAAGCAGCAGCACATTCGTGTCATCAATAATGGAGCCTCGGCGAGCGTGAATACCTTTCATCCCAGCCTGGGTTAGCCAGTGCACCCAGTCATCGTAGCTGTCTTCGTGTAACAGCAAATGGTTTTGCAACGCTGCAGGCGTATCAAGAGGCAGGCCGGATTGCATCAGCGCCGGGGCGCAGACCGGTGTCAGGTTAGTGCCAAACAAACGTTGCGTCCACACGCGTTCCGGCCGGGTGGTTGACCAGATAACGGCCGCGTCGGCATCACCGCGCGAGATGGCGTCGTGCAGTACTGTGTGATGGAGATGCAATTCAAGGTCGGGGTGAAGTGCCCAGAATCGTGGTAGCCGGCTTGCCAGCCACTTCGCGGAGAACGATGGTGTAACGGCGAGCTTGAGACTCGCTTCGTTTTCCCGGTTCAGCTCACGCATCACCTGATCAATCCGGTCGAAGGTATGTGTCAGAACATTCACCAGCTTTGCGCCTGCCGGTGTGAGCCTGACCTGGCGCGGACGCCGTTCAAAAAGGCTGATACCCAGGCTGCTCTCCAGTCCTCGAATCTGGTGGCTGATCGCTGCCTGTGTGACGTGCAACTCATCTGCTGCTTTGGTAAATGATTCATGCCGTGCCGCGGCTTCAAAGCAGCGCAGACCGTTCAAATGATGCAGGTGCCGCCACATAGTACCCTCCCGTATGGATTAGGTTTATTCACTTATATCGTGAAATAACGTCGTTTGTAAATCACCTTTCATTACCGTCTAATTAATTGCCAGAGCAGTATTGATTGTGGTGTCACGGTCAAAATAAAACGAGGGTGATTTCGGTATGAGTAAAAGTACAGTTTATCCATATATTCCCAATTCTGTACCGGCAGTAAAGGCGGAAATGTTGGCCGCAATAGGGGCGAGCTCAATTGAGGAGTTTTATGCGGACATCCCTTCCGAATTACGGCTGAAAAGGCCGATGGATCTCCCCGCGCCTTTATTGTCCGAGGCTCGCTTGAAGCGCCATGTGGAAGGGCTGTTGTCTCGTAATACGCATTGCGGGCAGGCCATCAGTTTTCTGGGTGGTGGCTGCTATCAGCATCATGTGCCCTCTGTTTGTGACGAGGTCAATGGCCGTAGCGAGTTCCTGACGGCTTATGCCGGTGAGCCGACGGATGACCATGGGCGCTGGCAGGCCATGTGGGAGTACTGCTCGATGATGGGCGAGCTGGTGAATATGGATGTGGTCAGTGTGCCGACTTTTGATGGTTTGCAGGCCGCGGCGACCGCGTGTTGCATGGCTGCCCGTTATACCGGCAAACGCAAAGTGCTGGTTGCGGGAAATATCAATCCCGACAAGTGGTCGCATATCCAGACCTATGGTCGCAGTGAAGTCGATTTTGCCGAGGTGAAGTTTGATCCGGTCTCCGGGCTGGTTGATCAGGCCGATTTGGCTGCACAGCTCTCGGAAGAGGTTGCAGCGTTCTATCTGGATATTCCGAGTTATTTTGGCACCATCGATGATGGTGCAGCCTTGGCACGCCTGGTGAAACGCAGCGGTGCCCTGCTGGTAGTGGGTGTCGATCCGTCGTCTCTGGGGGTGCTGACGCCGCCTGCCGACTACGGTGCCACGATTGTTTGCGGCGATATCCAGCCCCTGGGGATGCATATGAACTTTGGCGGGGGCCATGGTGGTTTCATCGCGACCGCAGACGAAGAGGCGCTGGTGATGCAATACCCGTCCCGCCTGTTCGGCATTGCGCCGACCGAGGTGCCTGGCCAATACGGCTTCGGTGACGTGGCATGGTCGCGTACGCACTTCGAAAAGCGGGAGAACGGCAACGAATATGTGGGCACCGCAGCCGCGCTGTGGGGCATCACTGCCGGGGTGTACCTTGCCACGATGGGGCCGAAAGGAATAGTGGAGCTGGGGGAGGGCATCATGAAGCGGGTGGCCTATGCCCGGCAGCGCTTGGCATCGTTATCCGGCGTTCGTTTATCCCATCCGGACACCGTGCATTACAAGGAGTTTGTTGTCGATTTTTCTGATACCGGCAAGACCGTGGCCGAGATTAATGATGCTTTGCGCAAGTGCGATATTTTCGGTGGACATGATCTGTCCGTGGCGTTCCCGTCGATGGGGCAGTGCGCATTGTATGCCGTCACCGAAGTGCATACCCAGGCCGACATTGACGTGCTGGTCGAAACCTTGCGCAGCCTGCTGTAAGCGCTGGCAACCCGGATAAAGGATAGAAAAATGGAAAACATCTCTTCACATCGCTTCTCCGACGGCCAAGCCAATCTGCGTCGTTATCATCAGGCCCGCTGGGACGAACCGGTCATTTTCGAGCTGACCCAGCCGGGAGAGCGTGGCGTGTTGGTACCGTCCGTCGAGCCGGCTATCGAGGCAGCGGGTGCTGACATCAAGCACTTTTTACCCACGGGGATGAGTCGGCAAGCGCCACCGGCCCTGCCGGAGCTGAGCCAGAATCGTGTGTTGCGCCACTACTTGCGCCTTTCCCAGGAAGTGCTGGGGGCGGACTTCACGGTGGATGTGGGTCAGGGGACATGCACGATGAAATATAACCCCAAGATCAATGACCAGCTGGCCCGCAGTCCGCATATGAGTGAGCTGCACCCGCTTCAGGATGCCTCGACAGTGCAGGGTATCCTTCATGTGATGCACCAGATGGAGCATGTTGTGAAAGAAGTCTCCGGTATGGATGCGGTCAGTTTGCAGCCCCGATCCGGTTCGCAAGCCATCTATACCAACCTTGCCATGATTCGTGCATGGTTCGAGTCGCGTGGCGAGGCGGATCAGCGTGACGAGATCATCACCACGATTTTCTCCCACCCGTCGGATGCTGCTTGCGCCAAGGTGGTCGGCTACAAGGTCATCACGCTTTACCCGGACGGAGACGGCTATCCGGATCTGGAAGCGATGAAAGCTGCTGTGGGGCCGAGAACTGCCGCGCTGGTGATTACCAATCCGGAAGACACGGGTATTTTCAACAGCAAGATTCGCGAGTTTGTGGATGTTGCTCACTCGGTGGGGGCTTTGGCCTGCTATGACCAAGCGAATGCTAACGGTTTGCTGGGTATTGCCCGTGCCCGGGAGGCCGGTTTCGATCTGAGTCACTTCAACCTGCATAAAACCTTTTCGACACCGCATGCTTGCGGCGGCCCGGCCGTTGGTGCGTGTGCAGTCACCGAAGCATTGGCACCCTTCCTGCCCAGTCCGCGAGTAGTGAAAGAGGGAGACAACTATCGCATCGAGCATGGCGGGGAGCAGTCGATTGGCAAGGTTTCCTCGTTCCTGGGGACGGCATCAATTGTGCTGCGCGCCTATGCATGGGTGATGAACCTGGGGGCAGACGGTCTGCGAGAGGTTTCTGAGGTTGCCGTGCTCAATAACAACTATATGCTGGCCAAGCTGCTCAAGGTCAAAGGTATGTCTGCGCCGCTGGCAGAGGGCAAGCGCCGGATCGAACAGGTCCGTTACAGCTGGCAGCAATTGGCGGAGGAAACCGGGGTGAGTTCGGAGGATATCGGCCTTCGGGCAGCCGACTTCGCTGTGCACTACTGGACCAGTCACCATCCATACATCGTTCCGCAGCCAGCGACCATCGAACCGACCGAGTCGTACTCCAAGGTCGATCTGGATGAGTTCATTCAAGTCATGCACCAGGTGTCGCATGAGGCCTATACCGATCCGGATCTGGTGCGCAGTGCGCCACATCGTTGCCCGACAAGCCGGGTCAAGCTGGAGTACCTGGATGATCCCAAGCGCTGGGCCATGACTTGGCGTGCCTGGAACCGGAAGCTTCGTAACCATGCTGCTGCATAAGTCGGTATGGCGGGTCGGACTCATCGTTAACCCGCTTGCCGGGTTGGGCGGTGAGCTGGCCAGACATGGCAGCGATACGCTGGATCCTTCCATGATGGATGCACTACCGGCACGTTCGTCGTGTCGTGCCGCCGAGGCCATTGCGGTTCTGGACCCCGAGCGCGAGATCCAGTGGCTGACGGGGGCTGGCCGTATGGGGGAGGTGATGCTGAGGGAGGCGGGTTGCCAGGTCGAGGTGGTGGCCGAGTCCGGTTCGCCATGCTCGGCGGCCGACACGCGTCAACTGGCACGTAAGCTGGCAGACGCTGGCGTTGACCTTGTGCTTTTCTCCGGTGGGGATGGTACTGCGCGCGATGTACTGGATACTGTGGGTGAAACCATCGTGACGCTCGGCATTCCGGCGGGGGTAAAGATGCAATCGGCTGTGTTTGGAACAAGTCCGCGCGCGGCCGGCCGGCTTGCCCGTTCGTTTCTGACGGGGAGTCGCAGAGTCACCGCCGCACGCGAGGTCATGGATCTGGATGAACAGGGGTTGGCCGCAGGGCAAGTGGCTGCCCGGTTATATGGGTACCTGGCCACACCTCTGGACCCCGCATTATTGCAGGGAAAAAAGTCACGAAGCAGCCCGGATGACCGCTCTGCAGCAGATGCGCTGGCGAGATATCTGGCACCGAGCCTCTCGACGGGCTTGCACCTGATTGGGCCGGGATCGACCACATGGGCATTAAAACAGCAGCTGGGTATTGATGGCAGCCTGATAGGCATTGATGTGGTAAAGGATGGCTGTTTGCTGGTGAAAGATGCCGATGAGGCAACGCTGTGGGATGTGATAAAGGGGGAGGTGCCGCATCTGTGGCTGACGGTCATTGGTGGTCAGGGGCATGTCATCGGTCGTGGCAATGCCCCCCTTAGTCCACGAGTGCTGACCGCCATCGGGCGGCATGCCATGACGTTACTGGTTACCCCATTCAAGCTCCAGTCCTTGCTGGGGAAACCGCTCAGAATTGATAGCGGCAGCTTGGTGGTTGACCAAGCATTATCCGGACCGGTACCCGTGGTTACGGGGCCAATGGATAAGGCCATGATGCGCATGGTTGCTGCATGAGTCAGAAGGGTGTTTGGTGGGTGTGCGGGGCTGCACGTTGCATGTGATGCGATCCCGGATGCCAATAAATTGCCGTACTACAAGATAAGGAATGTGAGACATGAATCACGCAAATACCGTCGGCGAACTGCACGGAAAAGTGGCTCTTATTACGGGTGCCGGTTCGGGGATCGGCCGGGCGACTGCCATGCTGTTTGCAGAGGAGGGGGCGAAGGTTGCCGTATGTGATCTGAATCCCACGAATGGTATGGGGACTGTTGCTGCCATTCAAGCAGCGGGTGGTGAAGCCATTTTTATTGAGGCTAATGTGGCGATTGCAGCTGACTGTCAGCGCACCATCGAGAGCACCGTGGCGCAATTTGGTCGAGTGGATGTTCTCTTCAACAATGCAGGTATCACCCGCCGTGCCAATGTCGTGGATACCAGCGAGTCGGAGTGGGATGCGGTGATGGCGGTCAACGTCAAGTCCATCTTCCTGATGAGCAAATACGCGGTGCCAGTCATGTCGGCCCAAGGCGGGGGGAGCATTATCAACGCAGGGTCTGGCTGGGGCTTGGTGGGGGGGAAGGACGCCGTTTCTTATTGCGCGGCCAAGGGCGCCGTTGTGAATATGACGCGTGCAATGGCCGTGGATCATGGTCCGCAGAACATCCGCGTCAACAGTGTCTGCCCGGGGGATACTGATACGGCCATGCTTCGTAATGAAGCCCACCAGCTGGGTTTGGCTGATACTGCTCTGGTCGAGGCAGGCAATTCGCGACCGCTGATGCGGGTTGGTCAGCCCAAGGAAATTGCACAGACGGTCTTGTTCTTGGCCTGCGATCGCTCGTCGTTTGTAACTGGTGCGGCGTTTGTTGTGGACGGTGGCGGGCTGGCCGGATCGGCTTGACCATCGGTTTGATGGCCGGCTGTGTGGGAAGCACTTCCGGCGTTCTTGTTACCGCACATGGCAGGCGTGATAAGGACGTCAGTGGTTTTCCCCCCAGAGTGACGTGCTGCCGCCAAGCGGGCTATCCGAAGGTCAAAAAAACTGCAAATTACTGATAAAAAAGTGTGACACTTCTCAGATACGTGGTCCGCATGGCCTTTGGCGAGTAACTCCAAAGTGTTTTTGAATAAGCATATGGATTGAAAGGGTTTTTAAGTTTGCACAAATCCTGGTGGTATGCGGGTGATGACAAAAAATCGCCCTCATAACCCGAAAATCGTAGGTTCAAATCCTGCTCAGTTTTTTGCTGAATATTCATGGGCATTGGCTCTTTTTATTGCGGAATTTTGTTTGATCATGATTCTCTCGTTTGAAGTTAATCAGGTGCGCTGATTAATAAAAAGTGTTAACCCCATCGCAAAGATAAATGCGATGGGGTTAATGACCGCTTTGATGAATAGGCGTGATTAAACCGACGAAGATAGCGTCAAGGGGTGCTCACGCAGCATCAAAGCATATGGGGTTGATGGAGCAAAGGTCAGATAGCGTACAAAGCGTACGCGATGGGTGAGGGAACTGCGTTGAGGCATCTCACTGACAAGGCAGGAGACGAGCGGCATACGGTTAACAGGGCAGATTTCCCTGCGGTATGCAGCTCAGTGTTAGGTAAAACGGTTGAAAGGCTGCAGTCCGGCAGCTCGGTGTAAAAATCGTATGAGATTGTTGATCTCTTGGCAATGTCTCAGCCATTTGTTTCGCTCATGAAGCCATGACTCAGTCTTTGGATGTTGTATTTATATACGCAATCAGGCCATCGCATGCGGAGCCTGATATCCAAGGTTGTTCCCTGTTGTACATAGGGATGGTATAGGGTCTGGCCTAGGTGGGTCAGTTGCTGACGCGGATGATGGCGGTTTACAACTTGACGCGACTGCGGATGTTGGCAGCATCGTATCCGCAGTTGGAGTGGGAAGGGTAGAAACTGTGGTAATCACCAAGTAAAACGCGTTGGCATACCAGATTCTGTAGTGAGCGGACGTGAATGGCGACGACTGGATGCTCACTGGGTGGCGATCATGGCATCACAGGTGCGTGCATCCCGTTGTTGGGTATTTCAACAGCCTGCTAGGCAAGGAGCATGGTGTAACTGTTGGCATCAAAAAATGTCGATAGCGAGCCTGTGCTTGGATTATGGAAAATAGTATTTGCATAGTCCAATATGTAGTTGGTGTGTAATGAGGCCCCATGAGCATGATCCGAAAATTCAAGACGAAGCGACCAGAAGAAGCATGTAAGCCCAGCCAGCCAGGTAGCAAAGTAAAGATCTTGCGTTGGTCTGATGTGCAACCACGTAGATTCAAGCCAGCTGATAAGGCGGAACCGTGCAATTCTCTGATATTAGAGCCACGAAAAAATTAAGAGATAGTTAGCTTGCTAGTAATGTGGCTGATATGCCGGGTCATTCACGAGTGGTGAGACATTGCAGATTTTGTTCGTCAGAAGTGGGCGATGACATTTAACTGTTGGAAGGCGGCGCTGACTCGCTTGAGCATTCAGTTCGAGGAGCGCATTCCACGATGCGTAACTAAATTTCCGTTTAAATAAAAAATCGGATGGGCCCTGTGCATACTCGCTTTATTTTTCAGATATTGAGACTGGTACATTGCGTACCAGGTTCGCCCAAGGCAAGGTTTCTTCATGGCAAATAAATGCAAAAAGAAGCAGACCCTCCTCTGGTGCCGATGTCTCGACAGGATGCTCTCGCAATTGTGTTGAACGTTCGTCAAATTGATTATGGTGCGTTGGCAAGAATCAGAGATGTAATCTCAGGAAAACCTGTGGTGCAGCGAGTAAGGCAACATAAGCGATCTACGTGACTGCCTAGACTATTTATTTGCCGATGATTGACACCGTGAAGGGACCAAGTCGCGCCAAGCGCTGCAGATGGTTGAAATGCCCGTGCAGATGAAGCAGATTGGTCTTGCGAGAAAGGTATAGCGTGGTGACATGATCCAGACCCAAGACTTCATCAAGCTCTCTGGCAAGAATGGTGAAGGCCTCTTGTCAGTAGTGGCGGGTAACGTGCTCGACAGCCGACCGCAAGGCAAGCAGTTTGTGCAGCAGTATCAGCAGAAGTATGAAGGGGCCTGCTGATGCAGGGCTGGTACCGTGCAGATGGTTGGCCGTTTATCTCTTACATCAACTTCTCAAACCTGAACGCTTCATCGAGCCCAGTCAAGTTATCTGACGACGGCGCATGCGGATCGAGATGTTTTTGGTTGAAGAATTCCACTATTTTAAAACCACACACGTTCACGTAAAAGTGGATATTCCGCTTTTCAAAATAGGGCGTGTGTGTTTGCCAAGACTTGGTTTCTGGGTAATGTGCTTCAATGGCAAACCAAGCCTTTCGACCTAAACCTTTTCCATGCTCACCTGATTTTATGAAGAAAAAATCAAGCGAATTGTCGTGAGTTTGCTGGTTGATACTGACGATGGCCCCTCCTACTTTTTTATTGTTGTATAAGATGCGCAGCATGACGCTATTGGGTGATGTGATGGATTTTTCCAGATCATCATCTGATGGTATCGGTTCCTCAAGGGTAAATCCTGGTTCATCCATGCATGCCAAAGAGAAAGCTTCCTGCAGTTCTTTCTTGAAGGCCGCGATGTCATCAGGGGTGGTTTTTTTCAGGATTATTTCATCATTCATCATGTGGTTTTTCTCACCTTCTGCAATGGTGCTGTGCTGAATTAAATCATGATGCGGCTACGGCAAGGTGCTGATGTGATGAGGAATGGTTATCGTAAATGACGAGCCGTTCTTGACGTTTTTAGCATAAGCTACCTGGCCTCCATGGGCCTTGGCGATGGCTGCAACAACGGCCAAGCCCAAGCCACTACCTTGGCCGCACGCAGTTGGCGCGCGCCTGAAGGCAGTAAACATTTGGGCGATGAATGTGTCCGGGATACCAGGGCCTTCATCTTCGATACTGATCGAAAATGATTCATTCGCCATGCTGGTTTTAATCAGGATACCTCCCGGCATGGCATGTTTTGTTGCATTTTCCAGTAGTGCCAGAATGGCCTGTCGTATCTTCAGCGGGTCGCAAAAAGCAGAATTTGCCTGTATGTCCATGATGACGTGTTGATTTGATTTTTTCAGCACATCTGTCATTGACTCAACGACATGTTGAATTTCCAACGATATATCAACTTTCTGGTGGTTCAGGGGTAAGTGCCCACTCTCGACCAAGCTAACGACTCGCAGGTCTTCGATGAGCTGATTTAGGCTTTCAATTTGCATAAGCAGGCTGCGGAATTGTCGTTCATCCGGCTTGAACACGCCTTCCGCCAAACCTTGCAAGCGCCCCCTCAGAATGGTGACTGGTGTACGCAATTCGTGTGCGATGGCAGCATTCCAGAACGCTTGTTCATCTGTAGCTTGCTGCAATTTTTCAACGAGCAGGTTGAAGTCATTGACAAGATGAAACGCCTCCAGAGGAGCATTGTTATTAGCGACTGCGCGTGCTGATAAATCACCATCGGCAACCTTTTTGATACTGTCGGTGACGGATTTTAATGGTGAAAGTATTCGTTTGGAGATGCGGGTTGCAACGCCTACGGCTACTGCCAGTGCGGTTAAAGTCGTTAATATGAACCAGATCCATTCTGGGCCGGTCTGCATGTAATCTTCGTCAGGAAAATAGTTTGGCCAATATTTTTGCCAAAGAGCGTAAAGCACATACGAGGTAATCACGACCAATAGCGTGATGCCAACAGCCATGGCCATCATGGTAAGTGCAATCTGACGATAGATGCCAACCAGTTTCATAGCTAACTCCAAAGCCGGTAGCCAACACCACGTACACCATGTGGCATGTCTGTTATACCGGCTTTTTCCAGCTTTTTCCGTAGTTTGCTAATGTGGCTGTCAACCGTGCGTTCAAGGGTATCGCCCTCTGGCAAACAGCTGGCGAGCAGTTCCGCTCGGCTGAATACTCGCTTGGGTGCGGTAGCCAATTGGGCTAAAAGCTTGAATTCAGTCAGTGTCAGTTCCAGCACTAACGACCCCTCACCGGTTTCTACCATCACCTCATGACTTTGCAAGTTGATCAGAAAGGGCATTGCTCTGAGTAATGATGATTGAAGAGGGGGCTGGTGCATATTGCTACGCCGCAGCACTGCCTGAACACGTGCGACGACTTCTGCCGGGTTAAAGGGTTTGACAATATAGTCATCCGCACCGATTCGCAGCCCCATCAGCTTGTCGATATCCTGGTCCATGGCCGTAAGCATGATGACGGGTGTATTGCTGTGGAGGCGTATTTCTGACAATACGCGCCATCCATCTATTTCCGGCATCTGTACATCCAGCAAGACCAAGTCCGGTCTGGCGCTATTGTGTAGCGCCAGTGCTTCGCGTCCGTTTGCCGCAAACATGTAATGACCCACTAAAAACCTGCACAGGTCATAATTCACACAGGAGCACGTGATGAGCATGACCATGGAAGACGATATCAAACGCTGGACCGCCAAGCGCAAAGCCGCGCTGGTGATGGAGATCA
>NZ_CEETQT010000017.1:0-41744 GCF_979366295.1 Vogesella lacus | reverse complement strand
AACTATACCCACCCCGACCAACCTCGTCAACACCTCAAAACCAAAACAATCACACAAAGTGAACAAGTCGTTGATTATAAAGAACCCCACAAAGCAAAAAAGTTGGCCGCAATCGCTTGCGGCCAACCTTGCTTATCTTGAAACAGGCTTTCTGCTACCCTAACAACCACTTTATTTCCTCATAAAGCGCAAAGCTGATCGCGATGTCTTCATATCAATTTGATGTTCTGATTATTGGCAGCGGCCTTGCTGGCATGACGCTGGCCCTGCATCTGGCTGAAACCCTGCAAGTCGGCCTGATTACCAAACGTGACTTACTAGAAGGCAGCTCGACTTATGCCCAGGGCGGCATTGCTGCAGTACTCGACACTGGCGACTCGATCGAGAAACACATAGAAGATACGCTGATCGCCGGTGCCGGCCTGTGCAATAAAGAAACCACGCGCTTTATCGTCGAAAACTCGAAAGACGCGATTGACTGGCTGATCGACCTCGGCGTCCCCTTCACCAAGGATGAAAGCCACCAGACCGGTTACCACCTGACACGTGAAGGCGGCCATAGTCATCGCCGCATCATTCATGCCGCTGACGCTACCGGTGCCGCAGTAACCAGCACACTCGGGCAAAAGATCAAGGCACACCCGCGCATTACCCTGCTGGAAGACTTCATCGCAGTTGACCTGATCACCGGTGACAAACTGGGCCTTGCCGAGCAACGTTGCTTTGGCGCTTATGCACTGAACAAACCGCAGGACGAGGTTGTTACCATTACCGCACGACATACAATTCTGGCCTCGGGCGGCGCGGGAAAAGTCTACCTTTACACCACCAACCCTGACACAGCTACCGGCGACGGCATCGCCATGGGCTGGCGCGCCGGCTGCCGCGTCGGCAATATGGAGTTCATCCAGTTCCATCCGACCTGCCTGTATCACCCGCACAGCAAGTCATTCCTGATTACCGAAGCCGTGCGTGGCGAAGGCGGCATTCTGCGCCTGCCTGACGGCACCCGCTTTATGCCACACCACGACGAACGCGCCGAGCTGGCCCCTCGTGACGTCGTGGCTCGCGCCATCGACTTCGAGATGAAAAAGCATGGCCTGGATTGCGTGTATCTGGATATCTCTTACAAACCGGCCAGCTTTATCCAGGAACACTTCCCCAATATCTACGCCCATTGCCTGGAACTGGGTATAGACATCACCCAGCAAGCCATTCCGGTAGTACCAGCCGCGCATTACACCTGCGGCGGTATTGTTACCGACCTAAAAGGTCGCACCGATGTTGCCAGCCTTTACGCCGTCGGTGAAGTCGCCCACACCGGCCTGCATGGCGCCAATCGCCTGGCCAGCAACTCGCTGCTGGAATGCATGGTGATCGGCAAGGCTGCGGCCAACGATATCCTGGCCGCCCAACCGGTCGCCATTCCAAGCATCCCCGCCTGGGACGATAGCCGCGTGACTGATCCGGACGAAGACGTGGTGATCTCCCACAACTGGGATGAGCTGCGCCGAGCGATGTGGGACTACGTCGGCATCGTGCGCACCAACAAGCGACTGGAACGCGCGCTGAACCGCATCAAGCTGCTGACCGAAGAAATCGACGAGTACTACAGCAACTACCACGTCAGTAATGACCTGATCGAGCTGCGCAATCTGGTGCAGACTGCCGAGCTGATTGTCCGCTCGGCACTGCAGCGCAAGGAAAGCCGCGGCCTGCACTTCAGCCGCGACTACCCGCAAACCGAAGCCACATGCGAAGAAACCATCCTCGCACCGTAATCCTCCGGTAAAGGTTGGCCGCATGCGGCCAACCTTTCAAGCCAAAGGCAGGCTGAAGTAAAACGCACAACCGCGCAGCTGCGTATCGTCAACGCCAAATTCGCCGCGATGAAATTCGACAATCGAGCGGCAGATATTCAGACCAATCCCCATCCCCTGACTCTTGCTTGAGAAAAACGGCGTAAACAGATTCTCCAGCATGCCTTCGCCCAAGCCTGGGCCATTATCACTGACGCGCACATACCAGCGCCCGCCCTCTCGCCAACTGCTGATCTGCACTGTCGGCACAGGATCGAGCTGCCCCTCCAGCGCCTCGGCAGCGTTCTTGATCAGGTTGATCAACACCTGCTCGATCAGCACCGGATCCATCAGCACCTGCACGGCATCACCCAGCTGAAGCTGCACCCGCACCCGCCCCTTTTCCAGCTGCGGCTGCAACACCTCTACGGCAATACGTACAGCCCGATCCGGATCCGCCTTTTCCAGCTGCGGCGCGCGTTTTTTGACGAAAGCGCGGATGCTGTTAACGATCTGCCCTGCCCGCCGTGATTGCTGCACCAGTGCCTGCAGGGCATCCCTGACACCAAATTGCTGCTGAACCGGCTCGCTCAAACGCCGAGACACCCCTGCCGCATAAGTAGATATCGCCGTCAGCGGCTGATTCAGTTCATGCGCCAGGCTGGACGCCATCTCGCCCATGGCAATCAGTCGCGAGGTGGCCTGCAGCTTTTGCTCTTGCGCCAAGCTCAGCTCGGCCTGCTTTCTGCTGAGCGAAACATCGGCCAGCATCACCAGCCAGGCCTCTTCTTCATCCACCCAGCTGATGCGGCGGTACTGCAGCTGATACCAGCTGCGGCCAGCATCTGGCGAGAATTCGTGCGGCACTCGCGAAACAACCGACATATCCGGCAATGAGGGCAACAAGGGGCAGTAAGCACCCACCGGGTCAAAGTCAGCCCACATCTCGCCAAAAGCCGGATTGGCATACAGTAGTTGGCCACCATTTCCGGCCACCACGCACACCCCCATATCCAGTCCATTCAATACCGTCAGGAAGCGACGATGCGAAGCATTGAGCGCCAGCCGCTTTTTTTTCAGCTCGGTGATGTCATACATTGACACCACCCAGCCATCATGACGCCCGTCATCGAGCAACAAAGGTGCGGCATACCAGCGCACTTCGAACTTCTCACCATTGCGATGACAGAACGGCAGTTCAAAACCATGCTCGGGCAACTGCCCATTGCGCATGGCCTGCATCGCCTGCAATAGCAGGTCATGATCCTCATTCGACCAGAAAGAGTATGGTGGCAACTGCCCCTCAAGCTCTGACTGGGACAGGCCAGTCAGCTCGCACATGGCACGATTGACACGACGAATCCCGCCATCCGGCCCCAGCGCCAACAGACCACTTTTCATGCTGTCTTCAACCGCTTGCCGCAAAGACATCTCGCGCTGCAAGGCACGCTCGGCCATTGCCCTCACCCGAACCTGAGCTCTGATACGCCACAACAGGAACAACAAAGACACCACAAGCAATGCAATCAGCACACTCAAGGCCGGCAAGGAGAAGCCGACCCCCGTGCGATAGCTGATGGCCCTCAAGCTCAAACCATAGCCTGGCGGGTCAAAACTCAGCGCATGCGACAGCGTGCCAACCGGCGCATTCTGCTCGAACTTGCTGGCCAGAATCTTGCCGCCCAGATCCACCAGACTGATGTGATACTTGGTCGCCAGCCACCACGGCACCTGGTATTGCAAAAGCAGATCCATGCGATACACCAGCCGCAGACCACCAACGTATCGCCCAGCCACAAATACCGGCACCGCCAGATCAAAACGGTATTTGCCATCCGCCCCCAGGTACGGCGGGCTGTATGATGCATGACCAAGACGTTCGGCACGCCACAAGGCATCGTAGGCATCGCCACCTAATTGCAAGCCTTCGCGCCGCTGGGCATCCAGCAAGACCTCACCGCGCCGCCCCACCCATTGCAAGGCATCCACCTCCCGACTTTCACGCTGCAATAGCGCCGCAGCCGCCAGAAAACGTGCTGACGCCTGCGCATTCAAGGGCAGATCATCCTGCAAACCCTGCACGACCTGCTGATGCCCCTCCAGATGCAGCCGCAGACTCTGCTCGAGCCACAGCAGCTCCTGAATCAGACTGTCGCGCTGCTCATCCTGCCAGTCCTTGTAAACCACCCAGAACAAGCCGGAAAGCGCGGCAAGCAAGCCTATCAATATCAAGGCAGCACCCAGCCACAAACGGCGTGGCGTACCCGTTACCGGTCTAACATCCGTATCCATTTTCCGAAACCAAGGTTGGCCACATCACGGCACGGTGCCGCACAGAAAAAACAAACGGCATTAGGGAAAACCCTGATGCCGAATTCCCCAATAGAGAACTGTGCATATTACTTCTAAGGTAGGGATAGTCATGAGCAGGCGCCAATAAGCCAGCCATGCAACACGACAATTAACGGAGAGTATAGAGATGAAACTGAAATACGCAGCCCTCGTTGCCAGCCTGGCCTTTGGCGTATCCGGCATTGCCAGCGCCGCCGACTTTGTCATCAAGTTCAGCCATGTTGTGGCACAGGACACCCCTAAAGGCAAAGCCGCCGAATACTTCAAGAAGCTGGCCGAAGAGCGCAGCAAAGGTCGCGTACAGATTCAGGTCTTCCCGAACAGCCAGCTGTACAAGGACAAGGAAGAAATGGAAGCACTGCAACTGGGCGCCGTCCAGATGCTGGCACCCTCCCTGGCCAAATTCGGCCCACTGGGCGTGAAAGAATTCGAAGTTTTCGATCTGCCTTACATTTTTGACAACTACGACGAGCTGCACAAAATCACCCAGGGCCCGATCGGCCTGCAACTGCTGTCCAAGCTCGAGAACAAAGGCATCAAGGGCTTGGCTTTCTGGGACAACGGCTTCAAGGTACTGTCCGCCAACAAACCACTGAAATCACCAGCCGACGTCAAAGGCCTGAAGATGCGCATTCAGTCCTCCAAGGTACTGGAAGAGCAGATGCGCAGCATGGGTGCCCTGCCGCAGGTAATGGCTTTCTCCGAAACCTATCAGGCGCTGCAAACCGGCGTAGTGGATGGCACCGAGAATCCACCTTCCAATATGTTCACCCAGAAGATGCACGAAGTGCAAAAGCACGCCACCGTGACCAATCACGGCTATCTTGGCTATGCCGTCATCGTGAATAAGAAGTTCTGGGACGGTCTGCCAGCTGACGTGCGCACCATTCTGGATGGCGCCATGAAAGACGCCACCAACTACGCCAACAAGATTGCCAAGCAAGAAAACGATGAAGATCTGGCCAAGATCAAGGCCAGCGGCAAGACCCAGGTTTACGTGCCTACCGAAGCCGAACGCCAGGCCTTCAAGAAAGCCCTGGTGCCGGTACACACCAAGATGGACGACCGTATCGGCGAAGGCCTGGTACAGCTGATCTACAAACAGACCGGCTACACCCCGAACTAAGCCCCGCCTCACAAGCGCGCCCGCAGTCCTGCGGGCGCGTTTTTATCCGGAGAATTCACCGTGATCAAGATACTCGACCATCTTGAGGAGTGGCTTATTGCCTTCCTCATGGCTGCGGCCACCCTGATTACTTTTGCCTCTGTCGCACATCGTTACGGCAGCGGCTTTGAAAGCCTGCAACCCATCTTGCTGGAAATCAATATGGGCTGGGCACAGGAACTCACCATCTACATGTTTGTGTGGATGGCCAAGATTGGTGCCGCCTATGGCGTACGCACCGGCATCCACGTGGGCGTGGATGTTCTGATAAACAAGTTCGAAACCCCATTGCGCAATAAATTCGTGTTGTTCGGGCTGTTTTCCGGCGCCGTGTTCACCGCCATCATCGGCACACTGGGTGCCTACTTTGTCTGGGAGAACGGCATGGCTTACGCCACGCTGACCACGTTTGGCATGGACGTCGGTCATTTCTACGAAGGCCCGACTACGCCTGACCTCGAGTGGCCAACCTGGATGGTTTATTCGGCCATCCCAGTCGCCTCATTCCTGATGTGCTTCCGTTTTCTGCAAGTAGCCTGGATTTTTGCCAAAACCGGCGAGCTGCCACATCACGATCATGGCCATGTTGACGGTATCGATGAAGAGCCTGTGGCGATTGGCGAAGCCTTTGCGATCGCAGAAGAACAAGAACACGCTGACGGCGGCAAAGTACGCAAAGGAGACCAGCAATGAGCGGTCTGATCATTTTTGGCATCCTTGCGGTGCTGATGCTTACCGGCATGCCCATTTCCATCTCGCTGGGCCTGACGGTTCTGACCTTCCTGTTCACCATGACCGAAGTACCGATCGAAGCCGTGGCACTGAAGCTGTTCACCGGCATCGAGAAGTTCGAGATCATGGCGATTCCGTTCTTCATTCTGGCCGGTAACTTCCTCACCCATGGAGGCGTAGCCAAGCGCATGATCAACTTTGCTTCATCCATGGTTGGTCACTGGCATGGCGGCTTGGCTTTGGCTGGCGTGGTCGCATGCGCCTTGTTTGCTGCGGTTTCCGGCTCCAGCCCGGCAACCGTGGTAGCTATCGGCTCCATTCTGCTACCGGCCATGGTCAAACAGGGCTATCCCAAATCATTCGGTGTCGGTGTTATCGGTACGGCAGGTGGCTTGGGCATTCTGATTCCACCATCTATCGTAATGGTGATCTACGCGGTATCGACCAACAGCTCCATCGGCAAGTTGTTCATGGCCGGTGTCGTGCCGGGCCTGCTGCTGGCACTGGTATTGCTGGGCGTCACCTGGTTTGTTGCACGCAAGAACAACTACCCGCGCATGGCCAAAGCCAGCTGGGGCGAGCGCATCCGCGCCTTCCGTGAAAGCTTCTGGGGGCTATTCCTGATTGTTGTGGTTATCGGTGGCATCTATTCGGGCATTTTCACGGCCACAGAAGCCGCTGCCATGTCGGCGGTGTACGCTTTCTGCGTCGCCTTGTTTGTCTACAAGGACATTCGCTGGAAACAGGTTCCCAAGGTATTGATCGATTCGGCCAATATGTCGGCGATGCTGCTGTACATCATCACCAACGCCGTACTGTTCTCCTTCCTGCTGACCAGTGAAAGCATTCCGCAAAACCTGGCCGCCTGGATTAACGAACAAGGTCTGTCGCCGTGGATGTTCCTGCTTGCAGTCAACATCCTGCTGCTGGTTGCCGGCAACTTCATGGAGCCATCCTCCATCCTGCTGATTACCGCACCTATCCTGTTCCCGATTGCGATGGCGCTCGGTATCGACCCGATTCACCTCGGCATCATCATGACCGTCAACATGGAAATCGGCATGATTACACCACCGGTTGGCCTGAATCTTTACGTTGCCTCGGGCATCGCCAAGATGGGCCTGACAGACGTCACCAAGGCCTGCGCGCCATGGATTCTGGTAATGATTGCCTATCTGATGCTGATCACTTATGTACCGGCAGTATCACTGTGGCTGCCAAACGCCCTTGGCATGTAAGGGTTGGCCGCAAAAAACGCGACGGATTCCGTCGCGTTTTTTGTCAGCATCAAAGTAGCCCGTGACTCCGGGTTAGCCCTATAATGTCAAGCCTCTCCACACCCTCATGAAATAATAATCAGGAGCCAACAGAATGGACGAGCAATTGCGCCAAGCCGCACTCGAATTCCACCAGTTCCCACAACCCGGCAAGATCCAGGTTTCCCCGACCAAGCCTCTGGCCACTCAACGTGATCTGGCACTGGCCTACTCCCCGGGTGTGGCTGCACCTTGCGACGCTATCGTCGAAGACCCGCTGAATGCCTACAAATACACCGCGCGCGGCAATCTGGTTGCCGTCGTTACCAACGGTACCGCCGTCCTCGGTCTCGGCAATATCGGCCCGCTAGCCGGCAAGCCGGTCATGGAAGGTAAAGGCGTCCTGTTCAAGAAATTCGCCGGCGTCGATGTGTTTGACATCGAACTGAACGAGAACGACCCGGACAAGCTGGTTGACATCATCTGCTCGATGGAGCCGACTTTCGGCGGCATCAACCTCGAAGACATCAAGGCGCCCGAGTGCTTCTACATCGAGAAGAAGTGCCGTGAGCGCATGAATATCCCGGTATTCCACGATGACCAGCACGGCACCGCCATCGTTGCCGCCGCCGCAGTACTGAACTCGCTGCGTCTCGTTAACAAGGAAATCGGTAATGTACGCGTAGTTGCCTCCGGCGCCGGCGCCGCAGCGATTGCTTGCCTGGACTTGCTGGTTGCCCTTGGCGTGAAGCGCGAGAACATCACCGTCTGCGACTCCAAAGGCGTGATCTACAACGGCCGCGACGAAAAGCTGGACGAATCCAAGCAGCGTTACGCCATCAATGACAACGGCTGGCGCAAGCTGGCTGATGCCATGGTTGGTGCCGACATTTTCATGGGTCTGTCGGGTCCGAAACTGGTTAGCCAGGACATGGTTAAATCCATGGCTGCCTACCCGGTGATTCTGGCGATGGCCAACCCTGAACCGGAAATCCTGCCGCCACTGGTAAAAGAAGTTCGTCCGGACGCCATCATCGGCACCGGTCGTTCCGACTTCCCGAACCAGGTCAACAACGTACTGTGCTTCCCGTTCATCTTCCGTGGCGCACTGGACGTGGGTGCCACCACCATCAATGAAGAGATGAAACTCGCCTGCGTACGCGCCATTGCCGATCTGGCCATGGCCGAGCAGAACGATGTGGTAGCCACCGCCTACGGCGACCAGGAATTGTCCTTCGGTCCGGAATACGTGATTCCGAAGCCGTTCGACCCGCGCCTGATCGTGAAGATCGCCCCGGCCGTGGCCAAGGCCGCGATGGAATCCGGCGTGGCAACTCGCCCGATCCAGGACTTCGACGCCTACATCGACCAGCTGGCACAGTTCGTCTACAAGACCAATCTGTTCATGAAGCCGGTGTTTGCCCAAGCCAAGAAAGCCAAGAAGCGCGTAGTTCTGGCTGAAGGTGAGGACGAGCGCGTACTGCACGCCACCCAGGAAATCGTATCGCAAGGCCTCGCCTTCCCGATCCTGATCGGCCGTCCGTCGGTTATCGAAAAGCGTATCAAGAAGCTGGGCCTGCGCCTTGAAGTCGGCCAGGACTTCGAGCTGGTGAACAACGAATCCGACCCGCGTTACGCTGACTACTGGCAGGACTACTACCAGCTGATGAAGCGCAAGGGCGTGTCGCAAGAGCAGGCACGTCGCCGCGTAATCGGCAACACCACCCTGATCGCGGCACTGATGGTTCGTCGTGGCGAAGCCGATGCGCTGATCTGCGGTACTTACGGCCCGTATCGCCAGCACTTCGACATCATGGAAAACGTGATCGGCTATGCCCGCAAGGACAAGGTCGCCGCTGCCATGAATGCGCTGATCCTGCCTACCGGCAACATCTTCATCACCGACACCTACGTGAACCCGACTCCGGATGCCCAAGAGTTGGCCGCCATTACCGAAATGGCTGCCGAATCGGTACGCCGCTTCGGTATCGCACCGAAGGTTGCCATGCTGTCCAACTCCAGCTTCGGCACCTGGAATTCCGACGGTGCCTGCAAGATGCGTGATGCGCTGGCACTGGTACAGGAAGCCCATCCGAATCTGGAAATCGATGGCGAGATGCAGGGTGATGCGGCACTGGTCGAGTCCATCCGTCAGCAAGCCATGCCGGACAGCCCGCTGAAAGGCGCGGCCAACGTGCTGGTGATGCCGAATGTGGAAGCGGCCAACATCAGCTACAACCTGCTGCGCGTATCGGCCTCCGATGGTGTCACCATCGGCCCTATCCTGATGGGTATGGCCAAGCCGGTTCACATTCTGACCCCGATTTCTTCGGTACGTCGTATCGTGAACATGGTGGCACTGGCCGCAGTAGACGCTCAGTACAACAGCTAAGCGCTTTGCATGGCTATACTGAACGGGTGAGCAACTGCTCACCCGTTTTTTATTTGCGCAACAGGAGCGAGCATGACCCCGGACTTCAACCCAGCCGACCCGTTTGCCGTTTTTC
This sequence comes from Vogesella lacus, assembly GCF_979366295.1. Taxonomy (NCBI): domain Bacteria; kingdom Pseudomonadati; phylum Pseudomonadota; class Betaproteobacteria; order Neisseriales; family Chromobacteriaceae; genus Vogesella; species Vogesella lacus. Next base: position 31,933 of record NZ_CEETQT010000017.1, on the reverse strand, counting down.
GCCAGATGCTGCAATCCGCCGCGCCACCCGGTGCGCAGCCCTTCCTGCCACCGATGAGCGAAGAAGAAATCGAACGCAAGATTGCCGAGCTACGCGTCGTCGAGACCTGGCTCACCATGAATATGGGCATGCTCGGCATGCAGATCAAAACACTGGAAATGCAGAAAGCGGCGCTAGCCAGTTTGCGCCCCAAGCCGAAACCGGAGCTGTAGATCAAGTCGAATGAAAAGACAAAAGGTTGGCCGCAAGTATGCGGCCAACCTTTTTTAACCCGGCAAGGCAGCCAAGTCGAAGCTGCAAGGATTGAGCGGGGTACGATCATGCGGAATCAGGCTTGCCCTACTCTCGAAGCTCAGCCAGCGCTGCCTGCGCGCTGACGTATCAAACAGCTGGGCATGCATCTGCTCCATGAACAGATGCATTTCCTGCGGATCGACAGCAGCCTTCTGTAGCGTCGGCTCGGACAGGATACAGCTGATAGCATGCCGGACATTTTCGACTTCGCGCCCGAATAACGACTCGCCATCGTGCATGACTGCTCGTTGCCAGGCTCGAGCCAACTGCCGGCTTGCCGCGCCGGCCACCGCATTGCCGGCGAATCGCCGGTCTATCATCAGGCCGACATCATCGCGGATCAGATCACCATTGCGATCAGGCGGAAACACGTTGGCCGCATGGCTCATCCCCAAGCCGTAAAGCCACACCAGCAGCAACAGTAGCAGCGAGACCGGCAGCAGCAAGATCAGATACTTTCGGTGCATACCGCCTCCTCCCCGCCTACTACCCATACACCTATCAGATCGCGCCCAAACCCTTAAGCATTACCAGCAGGATCAGCAAGGGGGTTACATACTTGATGATCAGGTACAGCACATCAATCAGCTTGTCATTGGCCAGCGAGCCATCATTGCTGAGCGCCGCACGCATATTCTGCCTGCCCCAGAACCACGCCACGAAAACGCAAATCGCGATACCGCCGACAGGCATCAGGATGGACGAAGACACAAAGTCGAACAGGTCGAAGAAGGTCATGCCGAATGGTTTGACATCGGCCAGCAGATTATTCGACAAGGCGCATGTCGAGCCGATAGCAGCCAGCAACAGCAGGTTGATCAGGGTGGCACGTGTGCGGCTGATGCCGAAGCGGCCAGCCATGACCGATACCGGCACTTCAAGGATAGACAACATCGCACCGGTTGCCGCCACAGCAGACAACACAAAGAACAGCACCATGAACAAATGGCCAAACGGCATGCTGGCAAACACCGCCGGAATGGTGATGAACAGCAGGGACGGGCCGGCCTCCGGCTTGAAGCCGAAAGTAAATACTGCCGGGAATACCACGATACCGGCAAGCATGGACACGAACAGGTCGGCACTCATCACGCGCATGGTAGTAGACGGAATATTCTGGTCGTCACGGAAGTAGCTGCCATAAGTCATCATGGTGCCCATGCCGATAGACAGCTTGAAGAAGGCTAGGCCCATGGCAATCAGCACCACCTCGGCCGTGATCTTGCTGAAATCCGGGGTAAACAGAAAGGACAAGCCCTCAACCGCACCTGGCAACATCAGACTGCGCGCCCCCAGCACCAGCAGCAGGATCAGCAGGATAGGCATCAGCTTTTTGGTAACGGCCTCGATACCCTTGGATACGCCTAGCAGCAGAATGCCGCCAATCATCACCAGCACCGCCCACTGCCACAGCAAGGACTGCACCGGGTCCGACACCAGCGCGCCAAAAGCGGCGGAGGTCTGTGCGGGGTCACTGGTCAGGATCTCGCCGCTGATTGCCTTGAACACATAGGCAAACACCCAGGCGGCAACTTCTGAATAAAACGACATGATCAGGAAAGCTGCCAGTACGCCCATCACGCCAATCAGCCACCAGTATTGGCCAGGCCTCGACAGCGTATGCAGCGTCGTCACCGCATCAGCCTTGGCCTTGCGCCCCATCATGATTTCGGAAATCATCACCGGCAGACCAACCAGCAAGGTTGCCAAGACATACACCAGCAAGAATCCGGCACCGCCGTTGGCACCAGTCACATACGGAAACTTCCAGATATTCCCCAAGCCGACGGCTGAACCCAAAGTTGCGGCCAACACGCCAAAGCTGCTGGTGAAACCATCACGGCTGATCTGCTTGCCGCCTGAATTATTCTTCATACTTCATCCCACCTGAAACAAAATGGCTCTCGAACGAGAGCCATGGATACAATCGACAAGATGTCAAAGGTGCGGATTTTGCGCTTGCCGCCAAATCTCGTAAAGCGCGTTTTCAGTTATAGCAATAAATCAGACCACACCTGCCAAAAATACCCATATTGGCAGCATGCCATGCCCAACAGGCAGCCTACCGTCTAATGACACAAACGCTCGGTCAGCCGCTGCAACCACGCCTCACATTGTGCCAGCTGTTCAAGCTCAATGAATTCATCCGGGCGATGAGCCTGCGCAATACTGCCCGGCCCGCAAACGATGGCGGCAATACCAGCCTCGGCAAATCTGCCGGCTTCGGTGGTATAGGCAACGGCATCTTTCTCGCCACAGCTGCACAAGGCATCCAGATGCTGCCAGACACTGCTGGCCTGATCAGCCTCGAAAGGCGGGCAGTCGACAAGGTTCTCGAAACTGATATCAGCCTCTGGTGCGATCTGCCGCATTTCGGCCAACAGGTTGGCCGCATAATCCTGTACTGACTCGAGAAAGCGCTGATGAGTATCGCCAGGCAACCAGCGGCACTCGAAAATGAATTCGCAATCCTTGGGCACGATATTTGCAGCCGTACCACCCTGAATCACACCAGTTTGCAAGGTAGTAAATGGCACATCATAAAGCGCATGCCGGGTACCGAATGATTGCTCAGCCTCGGCCAGCTTGCGGATATGCAGCACCAGCTTGGCCGCATACTCGATGGCATTAACGCCAAACGGCGTCAGCGACGAATGCGCCGCCCGACCTGTCACACGACAGCGATAGTGGGCGATGCCCTTGTGTGCAATAACGGGGCGCATGGATGTCGGCTCGCCGATGATGCAGCCCTCGATCGACTCACCACCCTCCTGCAAATCAGCAATCAGACGCCCCACCCCCAGACAACCGACCTCTTCATCATACGAGAGCGCAATACCGATACGCGATGCCAGTGCATTGCTGGCGGCCAACTGCTGCCAATGTGGCACCATGGCCAGCACGCAAGCGATGAAGCCCTTCATATCGCACGTCCCGCGGCCATACAGCTTGCCATCACGCTCAACCAGCTCAAACGGGGCAGTCTGCCAACGCTGCCCGTCAACCGGCACCACATCAGAATGTCCGGACAAAATCAGCACCGGCAAGTCTTTATCACCGATGGCGCAGAACAGATTAGCCTTGCTGCCATCATCCGAATAAGTCAGGCGTGATGTCAGCCCAAATTGTTGCAGGTACTCTTCAACCCACGCTATCAGCGCCAGATTGGAGTGACGACTTGTCGTATCAAACCCGATGAGACTTGCCAGAATATCGCGCATATCAAGTATCAGATGTAGTTGAACAGGGAAAGCCCTTTGACCTGGCTATAGGTCTTCTGGCTTACCTCCAGTGCCATCTTGGCCATTTCCATATCACTGACGGCTTTGGCCAGATCGAGATCTTCGAGGTTACTGGCTTGTGTTGCATACTGGATATTCAGCGCATCACCGGCGTCTTTCAGCGCATCGGCTTCCTGCATCCGCGCCCCCAAGGATGCCTGCCCTGCCAGCATGCGAGACAAGCCGGCATCCAGCCCGGACATGACCTTGCCAATATCCGCCGCATAGGTGGCACTACCGGCTGGCCCTGCTACCAAAGACTCATCAAACAAGGTAAGGGCTTGCAACAATTCATTACCGCTCGCTGCAGGTGGTGCCGAGGTAACGCCAAACAAGGCAGCGCCGGGCTCGGTAATAGCCACATCGCGACCAGGGGAAATTGCCATGTATTGGCGCTGATCATTGCCGTGATAATCGATTGCAATATTTGGTGCAGTATTACCAAAGGTCAGGGAAAACGGCGGCTGCCCTTTGCTGGTGCCACCGAACAGGTAATTGCCATTACCGTCCGTGCTGTTCGCCAATGACACCAGCTCCTTAACGCGCTCTCTCATTTCATTCTGGATCGCCTGGCGGTTCTCGTTATTGAGAGAGCCATTACCCGCCTGCACCGCCAGCGTCTTGATATTCGAGATCGATGTCGCAACCTGCCGCAAAACCGTATCGGAAATTGCCAGCTGAGTACTGGCTGCCTCGGCATTTTTGGCTTGCTGGGCATTGATGTCTTTTGACTGCCGGATTTCGACCAGACTTGCCGATGCCACCGGATCATCCGAGGCACGATTGATACGCTTCAGCGTTGAAAGCTGCTCGCCCAGCTTGGTCAGCTGGAACTGTTTATTTTGCAAGTTGAATGTACCCATGATGTACTGGGTATTGCTACTTACTCGCATGATTCAACTCCTGACCATTCAGGCAATCTGCAGCAGGGTCTGAAACATCTCCTGCGCCGCCTGAATAACCTTGCTTGATGCCTGATAGGCTTGTTGGTATCGCAAAAGATTTGCTGCTTCTTCGTCAAGATTCACGCCCGAAAACGACTCTTTCTTGAGCTTCACTTCCTGCAATGCTGCATCTTGCGCCTGCTTGCTGATCTGAACCACATTGGTACGACTGCCGACATAACTGACCATCTGCCCATAAAACGACTGCATGCTGGCTGTTCTCGGGTCTGTTGTTGGCGGAAGGACAGTTGAAGTCGAGGTTGGCGTTGGTGCCATCAAAGGCTTGGTTTGCAACTTGCTCATCTCTAGCAGGTTAGAGTTATCAAGTTGCACATTGGTGCCAGCGCTCAAACCGATAGGTATTGTCTGGGCGGCAGATGACTGCCCCTCAAACTTGAACGCAAAAGTCTGCCCTGTCGCCAGGGTAAACTGATACACCCCTGACTGATTGGGTGACTGAGTCACACTGAACAGCGAACCACCGGCGTTGGCCTGAAATGGCGGATTGATCCCCGGATCATACTCAAGACTTAATGCGCCACCAGGCCAAGGCGTGTTGGCCGCAGCCGTACCACCAATCTGACCCACCTGCCAGATCGAACTGATCTTCGGCTGAATGCCCGTCGCTGCCGTTGACACGACATTTGAAGACAGTGCCAGTTTTGATGGATCCTGAATTGCCACGCCAAAGTTATCCAGCGCATCACGCATTGCCTTGGCTTGACCACCCACCGTAGTCGCAGCATACGCAGTGGTACGAAATGAAGACAGATCAGTAAACAGCCCACTGGTAGCTGCATTACCATTGAGATCAACACCCATCAGATGCTGGGTATTGATGGCATCCGTAAACTCGATCGCCATTCTGCCCATGTCGGCCTGAACACGTGTCAGATCATACGTCAGAGTCGTCATTGCACCGGCAATCGACCCACCCTTGATCAGCTGTGGATCAACAGCAACCTGGTTATTAGTACCCGGCAACTTGATATTCAGTGACGGCGCCTCAGGATCTTCAGGGTTATTTACCCCGCCCCTCGCCATTACCAGCTCATAATTTGACTCACTCAGCACCAGCGGGTGACCTTGACCAATAAAAACATCAACCGTGCCATCCGGCTTGGCAATCATGTCGGTCTTGATCAGCTTGTTCAGATCACGAACAATTACATCACGCTGATCCAGCAGGTCATTAGGCAAGCGACCATTTTGCTCATTCAATGACACAATCTGCTTGTTCAGGTCAGCAAGCTGCTTGGCATAGGCATTTACCGCCCCTACAGAGTTCCCCACCTGGTTTATCAGTCCATTGCGTAGCTCTTCAAGACGATTATTCATGGACTGAAACCGTCCGGCCACAGTTTCCGCCTGGCTGATCACAGTCTGCCTGGCAGCAACCGAGCTCGGCTGCTGGCTCAGCTGCTGCAAACTGCTATAAAACCCCTGCATGACGCTTGAGAGACCAGTACTGGGATCTGACAAAAGATTGTCTATGTCATTCAAGGCAAGCTCTTGCGTCTGAAAACCACTACTCGACGCGGTCACCGCTTGCAGCTGATTCTCCATAAAACCATCGTACATCCGTGAAACCGCATAGAGATCCACGCCACGACCCACATAGCCAAAGCCGACAAACTGCGGACTAGCCGCAGCCTGCTCCAGCCGCTGTCGGTTATAACCATCCGTATTCACATTACCAATGTTATGGCTGGTTACTTCAAGTGCGGCCTTGGCCGCATTAAGCCCGCTCACACCAATGCTGAAAATACTGGACATGTTGAATCTCCCATCTACTTCTTATCGTCACGGCATCAAGGTGCTTTAGCGTTGAAATACTGCCTGCGCCACATCAGTCAATTTACGAGCATATGCCGGGTCGGTTGCATAGCCACCTCGTTGCAAACCGTTGGCAAAAGCCGAGGCATCCGTACCACGATTCAGCGCAGCCTGATAACGACCATTGTTTTTCAACAGATTTGCATAATCATCAAATGCTGCCTGCAAATCCGGATACGACCTGAAACTCTCGACCTGCTTCTGCGCCTTGCCATTCACATACTCGGTTGTCAGCGTCGCCACGCTGTCCCCTCCCCATGCAGCATTGGCCTTGATACCAAACAAGTTATAACTTTCCCGGCCATCCGGATGCTTGATACTGCGCTTGCCCCAGCCACTCTCAAGGGCGGCATGCCCAACTAACAGCTCTGGTGCCACGCCCAGTTTTTCAGCCGCCTTGCTAGCAAATGGCAGCAAGGTAGAAACAAAACCTTCTTTATCCGTCGGAATATCAGTCACTGCTGCAAGCGGTTTGACAGGGCTGGTCGCAACATCAGCCTGCATCGATTGATAACGACCGACTGCATAAGAAATTTTTGCCGGTGCCGGCAAGGCCAGCGGCAAGTCCTGCAAGGCGGCAACGGCAGGGTCGTTTTGCAACTTGTCAGTGTGCGCCAGCTTTTCAATTTGCCTGGCCAGCATTTCTGCCATCCCCAAACCACCACCTTGTGTCAGCCCCATCACCAACTGCTGATCTACCAAGCCCTTGTAAGTACCAAGCTCCGAAGAGTCCTCATCACCGCTTAAACTGTTCTCACGAGCACTTGATAGCAACTGATTCACCAGCATTGCCTCAAACTGACCGGCAACTTGTTTGATAGCCAGATTAGGATCTTGCTTGGCAAGTGCCATCATCTCCTGACTTGCGCTCGGATCAATAGCAAGGCGATTAGCCAAAGGGTTGGATAGAATCTGCATGACGAGAATCCCTGATTAACACTCAAATCAAAGCAAGATCCAGGCCAGAAATAAAAAAAGGCGATGCTCAAGAGCATCGCCTTAAAACTCCATTAATAACGGAGTGCCTATCAACCTAGATGATCTGCAGATCTGCTTTCAACGCCCCAGAAAGCTTCATCGCCTGCAAAATCGAAATCAAATCCTGCGGTGTTGCCCCGACTGAATTCAGCGCACCAACCACCTCGGACAGCGAAGCGCCATTCGGCATGTTCACCATCCTGCCGCCATCAGCACTCAGCTTGATGTCAACTTTGTTTGTAACCTGAGTCTTGCCGCCAGCCAAAGCATTCGGCTGACTGACCTCTGGCGTACTATTAACAGTCACCGACAGATTTCCGTGAGCAATCGCGCACGGATCAATTCTTACCGACTGATTCATCACAATCGACCCAGTCCGCGCGTTGATGATAACCAGTGGCGTTGCCTCTCCAGCCTGCACGGAAATATTCTCCAGCCGTGACAGAAACTGAATTCGTGCATTACTGTCTTGCGGAGCACGAACCTCAATTTGCCTACCATCAAGAGCACGCGCCATCTGGCTGCCAAACTCCCGGTTGATCGCAGACACCACCCGGTTTGCCGTCGTGAAATCAGCATCATTCAATTGCAGCGACAACACATCACCCATACCCAGCGAGGCCGGCAACTCTCGTTCGACAATCGCACCCGCAGGCACGCGGCCAACACTCAGATGATTCACCTGCGTACGACTGCCACCCGCAGATGCACCCGCGCCACCGACGACCACATTACCCTGCGCCAACGCATAAATCTGGCCATCAATCCCCTTCAGCGGCGACAACAGCAGCGTCCCACCGCGAAGACTCTTCGCATCACCAATCGAAGAAACTGTCACATCGAGCTCCTGCCCTCTGCGCGAGAACGGCGGCAAGGTTGCAGTCAAAGAAACAGCGGCGACGTTCTTGGGGTCAAGTTCAACGCCTGATGGCACCTGAATACCCAGCTGATTCAACATATTTGCCAGCGATTGACCCGTAAATGGCGAAGCCGATTTCTTGTCACCACTACCATCAAGCCCGACCACCAGACCATAGCCGATTAAAGGATTGGATCTGACGCCGGCCACATTGGCCAACTCCTTGATTCTTTGTGCCGCATGCACAGGACCGGCAAACACCAGCATGCACACACACAATAACAAGACCCTCATTTTTACCCCTTAGAACGGCATCAAGGACAGGAAGACTCGCTGCAGCCAGCCAGTATCGTTATACGCCCTACTGCGCCCCTGATTGATCTGCTCTATCCTTGCATCCGCCACTCGGGTTGACGCTATCGTATTGCCACGTTCGATATCACGTGGATTAATCACGCCAGAAAGACGAATAAACTCGTGCTCCCCGTTGATCTTCATCTGCTTCTCGCCACTCACCAGCAAATTGCCGTTCGGATAAACATCAATAACCGTTACCGTCACCGACGCACTAAACGAGCTGCTGTTACTACTACTTGACTTACCGGTCTCGCTAGCCGAACCCGTACCAGAAAGACTCAAACCACCAAGCTTCTTCTCGACCGCACCCGGAATGAAAGGCAAATTGGTTCCCGCCGTAATCCCGCCATCAATACTGCTATCACGGGATCCTTTTGTGTCTTCAGCAGTTGCCGACTTGTTCGACTCCTGAATCGTTACCGTCAAGATATCCCCCACCCGGACAGGTGAGCGATCCTCAAACATCGGACGAAAACTTGCTGCCTGGAAGATGGAACCATCAGTAGGTACTGCCGCCGGCATTGGCTGCGGACGCATCGACATCGGCTGATGCGTAATTGGCGCCGTTTGTACCGCACAACCTGTCAACAAGCCCAACAGGGTCGATGTGACCAACAAGCAGAGAGTTTTCATCTACGCATCAACCTCATCACAACTGCGACAATTTCTGCAGCATCTCATCCGACGTCTTGATCGCACGCGAATTCAAGTCATACGAACGCTGTGCAGTGACCATATTGATCAACTCTTCCGTAACGTTCACGTTAGATCCTTCCAGCATGCTCTGGTTAATTACACCACGACCATCCGTGCCTGGCTGGCCATCCAGCGGCTCGCCCGATGCAGCAGTAGCGAAATAAATTGTCCCGCCATTCGATGACAAACCCTGAGGATTGGTGAAATTGGTCAGCGTCAGCTGAAATGAGCCAGATGCTGTAGTGCTGCTTCCTTCGTAATACTCAAGCAGCCCCGTTGGTGAAACTGTAATCTTGCTTGCCGTCCCCGGAATGGTTACCGGTGGATCCAGTGGCATACCTGCTGGCGTAACAACAGTGCCTTCACTATTGCGCTTGAATTCGCCATTGCGCGTATAGCCGATAGTCCCTTCCGGCGTCAGAATACGAAAAAAACCATCCCCGGCAATCGCCAAGTCAAGAGACTGTCCGGTCCGGATCAGATCACCCTGAGAATGATCGCGCGATGTCGCTACCGGTGCCGAGCCGCTACCAACATGCAAGCCCGTCGGCAATTCGCTACCATTACCAACCTGCGCACCCGGCTGGCGCAGAGTCTGATAATAAAGATCTTCAAAAACTGCATTCGATCGCTTGAAACCGTTTGTGCCAATATTCGAAATATTATTAGTAATCACGCTAAGCTTGAACTGACTGGAGTCCATGCCGGTTTGCGCGATGTAAAGCGATCTCATCATGATAAAAATTCCGCCCTATCAAACAGTCGACAACAACTGGGTCGCCTGCTTTGAATTCTGATCAACCGTCTGCATCAGCTTGATGTTGAGGTCGTAGTGTCGTGAGTGACTGATCATTTCAACAAGGCTCTTGACTGCATTCACATTGCTGGACTCAAGAAAACCCGCCCTGACCTGAACCCCCTCAACTGCAGCGGCAGCTTGGCCATCATGCTGCCGGAACAGCCCATCATCACCTTTGTAAACAGCACGATCACCCGGATTAACCAGTTTTATGCGGCCAACCACCTGCGCCACCCGATCAGCACCGGTTGCCGTTACCGTACCATCTTCACGCAACGTCACTTCAGTACCTTGCGGCACAACAAGCTGGCCACCATCTCCGACAATAGCCAATCCGGAACGGGTTCTCATCACGCCATTTGCATCAAGAACAAAACCACCGTCACGCGTATAAGCCTCACCACCATCTGGCGTTTGCACTGCAAAGAAACCACTGCCTGTTACCGCAAAGTCACGGACATTGCCAGTATGCAGCAAGGCACCTGGAGTCATATCGTGACCGATCGTGGTATCCACCTGATAGGTTCGCGTTGGCGCGCCATCACCCACTACACGAAGAGCCTTGAACGCCGCCAGATCGGCCTTGAAACCGGTTGTATGGACATTGGCAAGATTGTTTGACGTCGTTGCCTGCTGCCAAGCCACATGCTTGGCACCATTCATCGCCAGAAAAATTGCCTTGTCCATATTAAGACCTCAATTAAAAGCCGAATTAGCGCAAATTCAAAAGTGTTTGCATAATAGCATCCTGCGTTTTGATTGTCTGCGCATTAGCCTGATAAAAGCGCTGGGAAATAATCATGTTTACCAGCTCAGCCGTCGTATCGACGTTTGACTCCTCCAGCGATGAGGATTTCAAATAGCCCATACCGCCGGAATTCGGATTAGCCATACTACGCGCACCCGCCTCACTGGTATAAGACCAGCGATTATCACCATTTGGCACCAAACCCTGCACATTGGCAAAATTATAGAGACTTATCTGGCCGATAGGTTCGCTAATACCATTCGTATACTTGGCATAAAGCTTACCTGTAGCATCGGCAGAGACACCTGACAATTTACCTGCAGCATAGCCACCCACTTCCAGTTTGGTAACCGAGTAATCACCACTAAACTGGGTAGTCCTTGCAAAATCAATATCAAATGATGGGTGCGCAGACGAGGCTGTGGTATTAGCAGGAACGGTAATCGTCGAAACCGCAGGCGCAGTTGTCACCAACTGACCAGACTGATCAAACTCCAACGTCACAGGGCCCGTTGCGGCAGCACCATCAATCGAGTTATAGACTTCCCACTGATTCACCGGCGGCGTACCAGTACTTGGGTCACGCCTCACAAAATACAGTGAAACTGTGTGAGTATTACCCAGGTTATCAAAATACTTGGCGCCGGTTGTATAAGAGAAGGAGCCAATGTCAGTCGTATTAAATGCCGGTGTAGTTGCTGTACCTGGCTGGCCGGTAAATATTTTTGCACTACCGTCCAGATTAAAACTCCAGTTAATCCCTTTTTCACCCGTCGCACCAGTTGCCTTGGCAATACCGCTATTCAGCGTAGACACCTGCAATGGCTGCTCAGCACCACTGGTGCCACCATTAACAATCGGATAACCATTCAGGTAATAGCCGTTATTGACAATATAGCCATCTTTATCCAGTTTAAACTGACCATTGCGGCTAAATGACTCCATACCGCCATTCGGAGTATTGTCACTGGTCATCCGGAAAAAACCATTTCCCGAAATAGCCAGATCAAGCGGATTATTGGTACTGGTAATATTACCCTGCTGAAACTGCTGCGAGACTGCCACCGTCTGCACACCAATACCTGCCTGGGTATTAGCACTGGCAGCCAAGGTGCTTGCATACAGATCACCAAACTCGGTACGCGAACTCTTGAAGCCGATAGTGCTGCCGTTGGCAATATTGTTACCGATCACATCCAATTGTTTGGCCGCTGCACTCAGACCACTCAAACCTTGCTGAAAACCCATGATGTTTCTCCGACTTCAATATTGCCTTAAACGATTTGAGTAACTTCACTCAGAGACATTTTCTTGCCCGACTCCAACACCAGCGAAGCAACGCCGGCACTGATGGCCACGCTATTGATCTTTGCCGGACTGAGCAAACTATTCTCGACCGCGGTATTACCATTTACCGCACGGACAGAAACCTTGTACTGACCATCCGGCTGCTGAGTTCCTTGAGCATTTTTCCCATCCCAAGACAGCGTCAACTGGCCGGCAGGACGAGAACCCAGTTTCATCTCATTAACCACCGTACCTGCCTGATTAGTGATGGTGACCTGCACCTCGCCAGCTGCCTCAGCCAGATCCAGCACCATTTGCCCTTGATTACCAGACACTTTCATTTCAGTCGAAGGAATCAAGGCTGTGCGACCAATCATCAGAGTTGCCATCAAAGACTGGCTCGCTGCCTGGTTATCGGTCAGCGACTTGATCGACTGATTCACCGCCTCCAGGCTGCTGACCGTGCTGATCTGTGCCATCTGGCTGGTCATCTGTGCGTTATCCATCGGGTTGGATGGATCTTGCGTTTTCAGCTGGGTTGTCAGCAGCTTCAGAAAACGGTTCTGAATCTCTTCAGCCGAACTTTCTTTCGCCTTGGTCTGACCATTCAGGGATTCGAAATTGAAAGCCTGATTACCGGAAACACTGCTAACCATGATCTACTCCTGACTTACTGGCCCATTTGCAGAGTTTTCTGCAGCAGGGTCTTGGCGGTATTCATTACTTCAACACTGGTCTGATAAGAGCGTGAGGCAGAAATCATGTCAGCCATCTCTTCAACCGGATTCACATTCGGCATCTTGATGTAGCCACGCTCATCAGCCAGCGGATGACCCGGCTCGTACTTCAGACGAAACGGCGAAGTATCTTCAACAATCGAGGTCACCCGCACACCGGCAACCTGCGGCAATTCCTGGCTGGCCGGAATGGCTGTAAATACGGCACGACGCGCCCGGAAAGGCTCGCCAGTCGAGCTGGTCGCACTTTCAGCATTCGCAATATTGCTGGCCACCAAGTTCAGTCGCATCGACTGGGCATTCAGCGCCGAGCCGGCAATATTGAAAACATTAGAGAGCGACATGCTTACTGACCTCCTTTGATCGCATCCATCAGGCCACTGATGCGTCTATTCAAAAACAGCAAAGTACTTTGGTACTTGATCGAGGCGTCGGTAAACGCAGCTCGCTCGATATCCATATCAACGGTATTGCCATCCAGGCTTGGCTGCACTGCACTGCGGTACTGCAAACCACCCTCACCGGAGCCCACACCCTGCGCTGCAATATGACGACCATCAGTCGTATTCAGCGCCATGCCGCTATTCGATGTAGCGTTCAGCTGACCTTGCAATGCCTTGCCAAAGTCGAAATCCACTGCCTTGTAGTAAGGCGTATCAGCATTGGCAATATTGCTGGAAATCACCTCAACTTTCTTGGCACGCAAGGCCAGAGAGTTTTCGAAGAAGCTGAGGTGGTTGGCAATTTTGTCTAGCATGATGTCTGAACCGTTGTTTGCTCTTACATAAGCATGAAGCGTGCCAGAAAATAACTGCAAAAAAGTACTCAAGAAAAGGTGAATGCGGCCGATTGGGCCAACACCAGCCATCCGCCACGGCAAATCTTGCCGGCAACACTGGCAAGAAATGAAAAAGCCGCCACACTCGTGACGGCTTTTTCATTCTTTACCCTGCCATACTCACCACATAGCCAGTTCCGCGCCAATCTTGGCTGCCGGCACCTTCTGCAAGCGCAACAAGGCGGCATGCGCCGGCAAACTACCGCAACGCCGCTCTACGCACGTCTGAAGATGCAGCCAAAGGTTGGCCGCCATCTCGGCATCGGCCAGCGCCCGGTGGGCGCGGCCGGTATCCGGCAGCCCCAGCCAGCGATTTAGCGTTCCCAGCTTGTGATCCGGTGCCTGCGGCAACAAACGCCGCGCCAGCAACATGGTGCAGGCAAAATCTTGCCGCACCGGCAAATCCAGTCGACCCAGCTCGTACTCCCAGAATTTGCGATCGAACGATGCATTGTGTGCCACCAGCGCTGCATCGCCGACAAACTCTGCTGCCTCGCGCATTACCGCTTCGGCTGATGGTGCCGCCTGCAGCATGGCATTGCTGATGCCGGTCAGCTGGGTGATAAAGGCATTCACCCGCACGCCGGCATTCATCAGACTCTGGTAACGCGACACCACCGCGCCGTCCTGCAGCAAGACAATACCGATCTCGGTCGCCCGACCCTCTCTACCTGGGCTGATGCCCGTCGTTTCGAAGTCGATTACGGCGATGCGTTCGCTCATGCCAGCGCCTGCTTGGCCGCCTCTTCAGGACTCAGACCATCGTAAAACATGTCGGTAAACCATTCGGCCTGCTCTTCGATGTATTCCTGGGTTTCGCGCTGACTGGCACCCGCCTCGATCAGCAAAGCCTCAACCGCCTCACACCAGGCCAACAATGCCAGAGTTTCCTCATCCAGCTCTTCATCTTTTCTACGCGACATTTCAATACCCTCCAGCAAAAACACGATTGTAAGCCAAAGCAGGCTTCCCAATGACATATCGCCATCAGACAACTCATGGCAAACTGCCTGAAGCAAGCCCCATCACACAACAATAGCCATACAGGAGGAATGATGAGCAAGCTCAAATACAACCAAGGCAGCCCGGCACAAATTGCACTGGGTGAATACCCGCAATTTACCGAGCAGGAAATGCTGGATCGCACCGCCGCCTTTTACGACTACATGAAACGCCGCCGCAGCATCCGCGAATTCTCGGATCGCCCGATATCGCGTGCCGTCATCGAAAACTGCCTGCTGACTGCCGGCACCGCACCCAGCGGCGCCAACCATCAGCCCTGGCATTTTGTCGTTATCTCAGACCCCGCAATGAAACGGCAAATCCGCGAAGGTGCCGAGGCGGAAGAGCGCGAATTCTACGAACATCGCGCCCCGCAAGAATGGAAAGACGCCCTCGCCCCGCTGGGCACAGATGCCAGCAAACCGTTTCTGGAAACCGCGCCTTACCTGATTGCCATCTTCGGCCAGAAAAAAACCGTGCTGCCTGATGGCGAAGAAATGAAGAATTACTACGTACCGGAGTCGGTATCGTTGGCCGCAGGCTTTTTGATCGCCGCGCTGCATCAGGCCGGGCTGGCCACCCTGACCCACACCCCCAGCCCGATGAACTTTCTCAATCAGCTGCTGGATCGCCCCATGCACGAAAAGCCCTACATCCTGCTGGTGGTCGGCTATCCGGCCGAGGGCTGCATGGTGCCCAATATCAGCAAGAAAACACTGACAGAAATGGCCAGCTTTATCTGAACCTCGCCATGACAAAGCGGCAAGTTCCTGCCGGAGCTTGCCGCTTTGTTTTGCCGACTCTGCGCTTACAGCGCGAAATGCTCGGCCAAGGCCTCGGCCACGCCTGCCTCGTCGTGGTGACCGATTACCCGTGCAGCCGGAACCAGTCGCGGCAAATCAGCATGTGCATTGGCCATCACGTGCGGATAAGCCACCAGCTGCAACATCTCGACATCGTTCAGATTGTCGCCAAACGCTGCGCAATCGGCCGCCTCCAGCCCCAGGTGAGCCAGCAGACGCGCCAGCGCGCTTCCCTTGTGCGTCAACGGCGCCATGACTTCCAGATACTGCGGCTGCGAGTAGGTCATCACCAACTGACCCTCAAAACGCTCGCGGATATCGTGCTCCACCACTTGCAGCTGCGCCGGCTCGCCGCAGTAGATGATCTTGGCAACATCGGCTGCCTGGAAATTGGCCGGATCCTCCAGCACAGCGGCAATACCGGTGTAGTGCTGCAGATTGCTGCTGGCATGCCACGCCAGAATGCCGCTATCGCGATAAACCGCCACCTCGACCCCGCGCACCAGTGCCGGCTGCAACAGCTTGTTGACCAGCCGCGCATCCAGGTTGGCCGCATGAATCAGGGTATTGTCTGCCGCATGAATGCGCGCACCATTGGCACTGATTACCGGCACCGCCGGCAGATCAGCCGGCCAGAAACGACGCACGGCATCCAGATGACGGCCAGTGGCAATCGCTACCTGCACACCTTGCGCCAACAGCTTGCCCAGCACCTCCTGACTGCGCGGTGCGATGCGCGAATCGGCGTCCAGCAAAGTGCCATCAAGATCACTGACTACCAGTTTCATCATTCTTACTCCATGCATGATCGTGCAAACACATTGCCACATCGTGCAGAGACATGCAAACAAAACCAGCAAAACTGTGCACAACCAGGAATTAATTGACCAAATCCGGCAATATCGTGCACGATCAGGCAGAAACATCACGGAGCCATCATGCGCAAGGACAAACCCGCCAACAACAGCCTGCCCGGCGACCGGCAGCTTTATATCCGCCAGCAACTGGCAAAGCACGGTCGCGTCCTGGCCAGCGAACTGGCCGCCACCCTTGCCATCTCGGAAGACTCGATCAGACGCGATCTGCGCGAACTGGCCGCCCAGGGCGTGTGCCAGCGGGTTTATGGTGGCGCGATCGCCCTCACCCCCAATACCGGCAACTTTTTGCAGCGCCAGCACGAAAACGTTGGCCGCAAGGCAAAACTGGCACAAACCGCCGTCCGTCAGCTGCAGGCCGGCCAATTCGTGTTTCTGGATGCCGGCACCACCAATCTCGAGATTGCGCGCGCCCTGCCGGAAGGGCTCCCGCTGACCGTCGCCACCAATTCGATTCCGATTGCCGCCGCCCTTTTCGGCAAGAGCTGGCTAGAGGTATTGGTGCTGGGCGGGCGGATGGACCAGCAGATAGGCGGCACGCTGGGCAGCATCCCGACCCTGATGCTGCAAACCATGCATCCCGACATCTGCTTTCTCGGCACCTGCTCGGTTGATGCCGAGCTGGGCATCGGCACCACCATCGCCGATGAAGCCGCCTTCAAGCGCCTGCTGGTCGCCCAGTGCGGCCAGACCTTGCTTGCCGTTACCAATGAAAAGCTGGATACCGCCTCGCCGTTTTCAGTCGCCCAGCTTGGCGACGTCGGCGGCCTGATTGTCGAAGCCGATGCCGATCCGGCCAGACTGCTCCACCTGCAAGGCGCGGGAGTGCCGCTGATTCTGGCCGACTGATTTTCGGATCCTCGCTCAACGTAGCCCATTGCGCCATGGGCTACCCTGCCAATCTGGCTCAGACAAAGTCATCACACCAGCCAAACCACCCCATCTTCTCCTTGACTGCCCACACAGCCACTACAAATACTGAAATCGCCACCAAAATGCCAAGCCGGTCATATAGATGCCTTTTCAGGAGCAAGATGCCATGTCCGCCCAAGCAATGGATCTCGATCGCAACGCCCTGAACTTCTCTGGTGGCCCTGGCGCCCTGCCGCAAAACGTCTTACTGCAAGTACAGCAAGCCATTCTGGCGATCCCCGAGGTAGGGCTTTCCATCTTGGGCATCAGCCACCGCTCAAGCTGGTTTGAATCCGTCATTCACGAGGCCACGCAAAACATCCGGACCCTGTTGGCCGTGCCCGATGATTACCGGATTCTCTTCCTGCAAGGCGGGGCCACTCAACAGTTCGCCACCATTGCCATGGGCTTACTCAATCGTGGTGGCAAACCCGCCGACTATCTTTGCACTGGCTACTGGAGCAGCAAAGCCATCGACGCGGCACGCCATGCCGGCAACATCCGTCTTGCATGGAGTGGCGAGGCCAGCCAATACTCACGACTGCCAGCTCCTGAGGAGCTGGAACTCGCCGCTGATGCACCATTCTTTCATTACATCAGCAACGAGACCGTCGAGGGCCTGCAATTTACTGACATCCCGGGACGAGATGATGTGCTGCGCATCTGTGATATGTCTTCAGACTTTCTGTCAAAGCCGGTAGACGTTGGCCGCCACGATCTGATTTATGCCCACGCCCAAAAAAATATCGGCCCGGCAGGCATCACCATTGTCATCATCCACAATTCACTGGCAGAACAGATGGGCGACAGGCTGCCGGCCTTTCTGGACTATCGCTCTCACATCAAAGCCAACTCGATTTTCAACACGCCACCCGTCTTCGCCATCTATGTCGTACTGCTGATTACCCGCTGGCTACGCAATGACATCGGTGGCCTGACAAACATGCATGCCTTGAATCAGGCCAAAGCCGACTGCATCTATACAGCGATTGATCAAAACCCGCAGCTGTACCGTGGACACAGCCAGCTGCGCGATCGCTCATTGATGAATGCCACATTCCACCTGCCAGACAGCCGGCTTGAACAACACTTCCTGACTAGCGCGGAAGGCCATGGCATGAGCGGATTGGCCGGACATCGTGCCGCTGGCGGCATACGTGCCTCCCTGTATAACGGCCTGACGCTGGCCGCAGCCCAGACCTTGGCCGCCTTCATGACCGACTTTGCGCGTCAGTATTAGCCCATCCGGACCAAAGCCATTCATCCGCACGCCAGAGCGCCCTCTCCCGAACCTGTACCGGAAGCCACCTCATGACACTTGCCGATAGCAGCATCGCCACACAAGCAACAGATAATCCGATCGCCGCGAAACACGGGGCTGGCTGGTTGAAATGGATTGACGAGGCACTGAGCGCCGGCTGCAAGCCATCGGCACTGGTCAGCACCATGGCCGCCGCCGTCTGGCAGCGGGAGGATGCCATCCTTGCCCTGCAAGAAAGGGCAACCTGCCTCGGCATTTCGATCAAGCCGCATTGCTCGCGGCCAACGATTCCCAAGGACGACACGTTTGCCCTTTCTGACGGACAAATCATTACCGTATTAAGCCGGATTGCACACCCCAATGCTGTGGTTATGGCCAATGTATTTACCCCGGCCGAATGTCAGGCACTCATCGAATGCGCTGCTCAAAAAGGCTTGCATCACTCCAGTGTGGTGGATGCCGGCAGCGGCAATAGCGTCATGCACGAAGCCCGCACCAGCTCAGGCGTTTTCCTGACCCACAATGATCTGCCACTGGTGGCCCAACTCGAGCAGCGCCTTGCCGAACTCAGCAATTGGCCGGCAGAGCGCGCCGAAGGAATACAGATACTGCGCTATGCCCCGGGGCAGCAGTACAAACCCCACTTTGACTGGTTCAATCCCGAAAAACCCGGCTCGGCCGTGCATCTGCAACGCGGCGGCCAACGGGTAGGCACTATCGTCATTTACCTGGCAACAGCCGAATCCGGTGGCGGCACATCCTTTCCCAAAGCCGGTATCGAAGTACGTCCACCACTGGGTGGTGCCGTCTTTTTCAATGATGTTGACGAGCTTGGCATGCCCGACGACATGTCACTGCACGGCGGCACACCGGTCAATCGCGGCACCAAAATCGTGGCGACTTACTGGCAACGCGAGCACGAACACCCTCGCGCCACAAACAAGCCGCCAAGTACCAGCACAGTAAGCGCTTCTGCGGAACCATTGCACACGACAGCAGCCACCAGCGACCCGAACCCGCAGCGGCAAATCGATGCTGAAGTCCGCCAGCTGATGAAGAAAGACCGTGCTGCGGCACTGGCACTAGCCAGAGACTGGTCACAACGGCACCCCGATCACATTTATTCCCGCCTGATGTACGCATGGACACTCGGTGCCAACGGCCATTTCGAGGATGAAATCCGCGAACTGCAGCAATGTGCCAGTGTCGCGCCTGATCAACATATCTCGCGCTGCCTGGCACTAGCCTGTCACCGGATTGGTGATTACGCCGCCAGTTTCCATCATCGCCTGCAAGTGCTGACCTATCCGCAACACGAGGCTCACGATGTACTGCGTGCCGCTTTTGCGGCCAACCTCAATGGTCAACGTGATTGGGCTCGTTCGCTGCATCACACTGCCGGCAAATCCCTGCAAACGGCTGAAGGATTATTCGGCCAGTTCCTGACCGAGCAGCAACACTCACGGCTGAAGACAAAAATCCGCGAGCAATTGCTGGCGCTGGGCGAGCGCAGTGACCAAGCCGTATGGTTCTGGAAAGAACATGACGCTCACCCCTATCGGGTCATGGACAACAAGCGCGGCCTGAATGCCCTTATCCGTACGGCCTGCCAGCGAACACCCGACTGGTGGCCAGAAACTTATGACCTGTCCGACAGCCAGCAACAAGCCGATCTGGCCCTTGCTGCAGACCCGCAAGCATGGTGGATCTATAAACGCGCCAACCTGGTCGCCACCCAAGGGTGCCACGTTGGCCGCGGCCCGCTGCAAAGCTGGCTTAGTCCGCAAGATCTTGCCGCCGATGCCATCATTCAGCGTTACCTAGACAAACCCTGCCTGGCGGCCGGACGCAAGTTCAACCTGCGCCTGCAGCTTTGTCTGCAAGCTCCCTACCCTGAGGCGGCCTTTCTCTGGCATGACGGACTCGCCTTCCTTGCCACCTCGGACTACCAACCGGACAGTTTTACTCATGACAGAGCCGCGCATTTCGTCAATCCGCTGACCGCCCATCGCGAGCTGCTAAGCACCCCGATCGGTCCCTATCCGGCACCGGGCATGGCCTTACGACAGTTTCTGGCGTTGAGCTTTGATAGCGACACTGGTGCAAGAATCATGGCAGACCTGACACAACTGGCGCGCGAGGTAGTGGCGATACTGGAGGCTGGCGGACTGCTGGGCGCGATAAGAGACATCCCGAACTGGCGCGCCATGCCACCAAAATTTTTCGGCATGGATGTCGGCCTGGATGCCCAGTTAAAGCCCTGGCTGTTCGAGCTGGAACGCTTCTCCGGCATGGGCACCGGCAATCCGGGATCAAAAGCCGTGCTTGCCCGCTTCAGGCAAGACTGGCTGCCTTTTGCCCTTGGCATGCCATCAGAGCGCTTTCTGCCCTTGTCCTAAAGCGGGAATGCCGGATCGGACAGGAACGACAAGGGCCCGACAGGGCCCTTGTTACACAATATGCGCATGGCGCATCAAGGTTGGTCTCAGGTAAAGTCAATCACCGCCATCACATCAAAGCCCTTGGGCAAGCCAACCAGTTCGATCGTACCGCCAGCATCACCACCAACATTAATAGCGGCAACTTTGCCTCCTTGCATGACAAGCTGCACCTGACTGGCAGAGACATTGAGCGCCGAAAGGTCAATCCTGTCATTACTGCCTAGTCCGTAAATCGTGTCACGTCCAAAATTGGCCTCAAACACGAATACATCGCTGCCGCTGCCACCATACAACTTGTCATTCCCAGTACCGCCGTTCATGACACCGCCGCCTTGCAAGGCTTTCAGGATGTCATTCCCGGCACCGCCCAGCAATGTCTCATTACTGCCGTGGCTGATGATCAGATCATCGCCAGCTCCACCAGCCACAATGTCATTACTGCCAAAACTGTTCATGACATCATTCCCTGCCGTACCGAACACCGTTGGCGGAGGAGGTGGCTCCGGCGGCGGCGGAGGGGGTGGCTCCGGCGGCGGCGGCGGTGCTCCACCATCTCCATCTACAGGAGGTGGCGGCGCAGCACCATCTCCATCAGGAGGCGGAGGTTCCGGAGGGGGTGGCGGTGGTGGTGGAGGTGCCCCACCGTCTCCATCAGGTGGCGGCGGTGGCGCACCACCATCACCATCATTGAAATAGTAATCAGCCATGAAATGACTCCTTGTTCTTGCATCAGGCCGAACAGCACCGATCCTCCCGCAAGGAGGACTTAATTGAATCTAGCAAGCCCCGCCTTCAATTCAAGAAGTCACACATCACAAACGATTCGATAATTGAAATCTTCTTACAAAATAAAAAACATCTTGGCAACAAATGCCAAAAAACTATGCAAAATGACACATTGAGCAAACTCCCCTCTTCCAAAAGTCTCGCCCTGTCATCAATGTTGGCAACACGGGAAAGACCATTCAATGTCCACAGTGATGCACCTCGATGGTGGCGTGGGCAATCTCTTCGTGAATCGCCAGCGCCGCCCTGATGGCCTCGGCGCTCAATGCCTGATCATGGCTGACGACAGTCAGCGCACAAGCGTATGATTCGCGGCCAACCCGCCAGACATGCAGATCAGTCAGCTTCGCCTCACCCGGACAGGCGGCTATGACTTCGCGAATCTCGGCCACCACCGGATGATCCATCTCGCGATCCAGCAACACCTTGCCGGTTTCGACCAGCAAACCGCGCGCCCAGATTGCCACCAGTACCGCGCCCAATACGCCCATCAGCGGGTCCAGCCAGGCCCAGCCGTACAGCCAGCCACCAAACAAGGCCACGATTGCCAGCACCGAGGTCACGGCATCGGCGATAACGTGCAGATACGCCGACTTGAGATTCAGATCATGTGCGTGATGTGCATCGTGATGCCCGTCATGTTGATGCGCATGCTCATGGTGATGATGTCCATGGCCATGATGGTGGTCATGATGATGCGCCTTGCCCAGAATCAGCGCACACACCACATTGACCACCAGACCCAGCACCGCCACCAAGATGGCCTGCTGGTAATGAATGGCCTGCGGGGAAATCAGCCGCTCGACCGAACCCAGCACCATCATGACCGCCACCCCGAGCAGGAAAATGGCACTGGCAAAACCGGCAAGGATTTCGATCTTCCAGGTGCCGAAGGCAAAACGCGCATCGCTGGCATAGCGGCGCGCCATCGCATAGGCAAAGGCCGACAAGCCGATGGCGACCGCGTGCGAGCTCATATGCCAGCCATCCGCCAGCAAGGCCATCGAGTTGAACCACCAGCCAGCCGTGATTTCGACCAGCATGGTCAGCGCGGTAATCGCCATCACCAGCCGCGTGCCTCGCTCTGCGGCCTGATTGCCACGGTCAAACTCGTGACTGTGAGTCCACTGCGCCTGATTGTCGCTATGCATAAATCCTCCGCTATCGCCTAGCACGACAGGCGCACCAGCCATACATTATCAAAACATGAAATGTAGCATTGCCATGCACAGCCCGACAGCCGACAGGATTCAGCCCAGCCAGCCTCAGTACTCGACACCCAGATTGAAATAACCGGTCAGCTTGCCGCCCTTGCCATGCCCTACCCCGAGAAATGCCGGGCCCAGCAAGGTATCCGCGCCGATAAAGATTGAAGCCGCCGGCAACCACAAGGGCTTGGGATCCTCCTGCAACAAGGACCAGATACGCCCAAGTTCGGCCGATGCCCCGACGTACAAGCCGGAGCCCAAGGCCGACGGCAGGCTGGCGACCCGCCACGACGCCATGCCACGCGCAAACAGCATGCGGTGGCCGAGCAATTCGCCCGGCTGATAGCCGGACAGATTACGGAAACCGCCAAGCTCGTAGACATCACCACTGCCCTGGCTGTCGCTATAACCACCGCGCACCGTGAAACGCCAGCTGATATCACGACGGTCGGTCTTTACGGTATCCAGCATGAAGCTGGTGCTCGGATGCGGATCTGCATCCAGACTATTGTGCAGCGGCTTGCGCACCTCCAGCTGCAAGGCATAGCCATCGCGCGGCCAACGTGGATTGTCCAGCTGGTCTAGCGTCAGCCGCGTCAATAAGCCCGACTCGCGTGCCTGACTGCTGCTGCGGTCAACCAGCTCGGTTTCACCAACCGACAAGGACAGGCTGTCGCGCATGGCATACCAGCCAGTACGCCACTCGCCAAGACTGCCGAGGCTCCAGCCTGCATCCAGATTGGCCTGGGTGGTCAGCCGCATGACCTCGGCCTCGGGCTGGTGATCGCCGACAAACAGCTTGTAACGCTTTTCGCGCCGGCTGCTGCCTGCGGCCACAAAGAATGGCGAGTTGGCCGACAAGGGCTGCAGCCACTCGGCATGCAGCGTCGGCTCTTCACCCAGCTTTACCTCGGCCAGCAGGCTGCCACCGGCAGGATTCAGCCAGCTGCGCTTGTACTCGCCCAGCAGCGAAAAAGTGGCATCCCCCTGACTGTTGCTGCGCAGCTCCAGCCCGCCACGCAAGTAATTCGGCCCGGTATGGCGCTCTTGCAGATGAACGTCGGCGATATGGCTGCCCTGCTGTTCGCGCAGGGTGTAATCCAGCTTGTCGAGATCCCCCTCGGCAAACACCTCGTTCAGTTTCTGATGCAGCGCACCAAGACCGAGGCGACTGCCGATCGCCAGCTTTTGCTGCATGGCGGCCGGGTCGACAAACTCGAAATTGCCGGCCAGATTGATCTGGTCAATGCGCACGCTCGCCTTCTGGCCATGCCGCTGTTGCCATTCGGCGTATTGCGCTGGCGCGATGCCCAGCGCAGCCAGCCTGTCGACAATCGCCCGTGCGGCCAACCTGCCGGCCTCGATAATGCGCGCATTGTCGGCAAAGTCAGCCGGCGAGATACCGTCCAGCTGCGGGCGGATCAGGATGTCTTGCGGCCCGAGTCGCGCCAGCGATTCGCGGCTATTGCGCGCCACCATCAGATAAGTGGTCTGGTCGAGCACATCAAGAAAATTGCCCAGTTGCTCGCGCGGCACCGGCGGCGTACCAACATCGACCACGATCAATACATCCGCACAGCGCCCTTGCAATTCCTCTACCGGCAGCTGTCGTGCCAAACCACCGTCCACCAGCACGCGGCCATCATGCTCCACCGGGGCAAACATGCCGGGCACGGCCATGCTGGCACGCATCGCCAGGCTCAGATCGCCTTTGTCGAACACCACGGCATCGCCGTTTTCCAGATCAGTCGCCACCGCACGAAACGGAATGCTCAGCCCGTCAAAACTCGCTTCGCTACGCGCACGCGTCAGCTGGCGGATGTAAAGATCAATGCCCTGCGCATTGATCGCCGCCTTGGGCAAACGCAGCTTGCCGTCGCGCAGGCCCAAAGTCAGGTCAAAGTAATTGCGGTTATCACTCTGCTTGCGGTTGTAAGGCACCTGCTGCCGCGGTGGCTTGCCCGCCAGCAGACCATCCCAGTTCGCCTCGGCGAACTGCTTTTCCAGCTCATCCAGCGGCTGGCCGCTGGCATACGCGCCGCCAATCAGCGCACCAGCAGAAGTGCCCGCCATACAGGCAATCGGCACCCGCAGCTTTTCCAGCTCCTGCAACACCCCCAGATGGGCAAAACCACGCGCCCCGCCGCCACCAAGCACCACCCCGATGCGCGGCGGATCAGCTGCCTGCACCTGCAGCCCACTGGTCAGCAGCCATAGCATCAGCACCGACTTGCCGCCAGCAAGGGCAAAGCTTGGCCGCAAATGCTTAAGTACACGGGAGAGTTGATGAGACATGAATACGCTTCCAGACAGATTCGACGGGGACTGACTACACAGGCAGGCGAAGCATTATGCCAATACCAAGCCAGAACAGGCCGCAAATAAACAGGCCTCACCCCGCAAGATACACAGATGACAATAATAAAAGCGGGTGCCCATCCGCAGCCAAATGCGCATAATGAATGCAGATAGCAAGGAATACGCTGATTATTAAAGGAAAAACATAAAATGAAGCAGCAACTACGCAAGGCCGGCTTTATCGTATTGGCAGCATTTGCCGTCAGCGGCAGCCTGCTGCTCGATTACTACCTGCCGGAAAACAGCATCACCACCATTACCGGTGTCGAAGTGAAACTGGCCGACAAGGATGGCTTGATCAGCCAGCAAAACCCGCCCGACCAGCCGGTTCGCGATATGTACCTTATCTACACCCAGCATGCGATTGACGATGTACGCGTCTACCGCAACGAAGACACCGGCTGGAGCTGGCCGCCCTATCTGAAATTTGACTCGTCCGACGTCCAGGCCACCGCCCGCGCCCTCGAAAACGCCCGCCAGCCCGCCTATCTGACCAGCTACGGCTGGCGCGTCAATATGTTCTCGCTCTACCCCAACGTCACCCGCATCCGTCTCGCCGAAGACGGCGAAAGCACCTGGAACCTGGTGCGCTGGCTAAGCGGCAGTCTGTGGCTGGGCTTGTTAGGCTGGCTGGGCTGGCAACTGCAGCGCCGCACGTCGCAGCTCCCTGCGGCAAATCCAAAGCCTTGATTGCTGCCCGACATACCTGGCAAGGAAATAAATAGCTCTTTCCACAGGCGAACTTAAACCAGAAGCAACCGCCAGTTATCCTGAGTCAACAAATTACACTAACACTTATGAAATACTTATATCATTAACAAACACTACACCCTCTTTGAATCTGCTCCGAGGATGAATTGAATACAAACCGCGTCTTCTGGATCACTGGGTTACCTGCTGCAGGTAAAACCACCTTGGCTGAGAAGTTGCAAGCCGCCTTAAACGCCCAAGGGCAAACTGCCATCTTGCTAGATGGTGATCTTCTGCGCCGTGGCCTGTGTGCCGATTTGGGTCTCAGCCCTGCCGACCGGCAGGAAAACATCCGTCGAGCTGGCCAGCTTGCCAAGCTGCTGCACAATCAGCACGTCAACGTGGTTTGTGCTTTTGTCTCCCCCTACCAGGCCGACCGCGATGGTGTACGCGCCCTGTTTACCGTGGGCGAGTTTGTCGAGATTCACCTGGCAACATCTTTGGCCGAATGCCAGCGCCGCGACCCCAAAGGCCTGTACGCTCGTGCAGCCAACGGCCAGCTACCAGGCCTGACAGGCGTGGATGCTCCCTATGAAGTGCCATCCGCCCCCGAGTACACCTTCGACACCACGCATTGCTCTGCCGAACTAATCGCCAGTCGAATTCTGGAATCCACCTCTTAAAATGCAAAAATTCCATTTCATCAGCGGCCTTCCACGCTCAGGCTCGACCTTGCTGTCCGCCATCCTGCGACAGAACCCGCGCTTTCAGGCGGGCATGAGCAGCCCGGTAGCCGGTTTTGTCAGCACCTTGCTATCGCAAGTCAGCGCCGGCAGCGAGTTTGCGTCGCAAGTCGACAACGCCCAACGCAAGAACCTGCTGCGCGGCCTGTTCCAGTCGTATTACCTGCATGAGACTGACAAGGACGTCATCTTCGATACCAATCGTATGTGGTGCGCGCGCATGCCGCTGCTGCAAGACCTGTTTCCCGAATCGAAAGTGATTGCCTGTGTGCGCAATGTGGCCTGGGTGATGGATAGCATCGAAAGCAAATACCGCAGCAACCCTTACGAATACACCAAACTGTTTGGTAACAACGCCGGACGTAGCACCGTTTACCAGCGACTGGAAGGCCTGGCCCAGCACGACCAGCTGGTCGGCTTTGCCTGGGCTGCGCTGCGCGAGGCATTTTACGGCGAGCATGCCAGCCGTTTGCTGGTGGTGGATTACGATCTGCTGACGCAGGCCCCGCAAAAGGTATTGCCGCTGATTTACCGTTTTCTCGGCGAAACGCCATTCGATCATGATTTCGACAATGTCGAATATGACGCCCCTGATTTTGATTTACAGCTGGGTATACCCGGTCTTCACCGTGTCAAACCCAAAGTGGAACACACCGAGCGGCGCAGCATCTTGCCGCCGGATTTGTTCGAGAAATACAGCCAACTGACCTTCTGGACCGATCCGAGTGGCAGTGCCGCCAATGTGATCGCACCCAAACCGACTGCCAAGGAAATGGAATCATGAGAGAGCTGCCACAGGACCTGTACATCACCAATCAGACACCTGATACCCAAACCAGCCCGCTTGCGGCCAACCTTGACAGTCTGACCGTGCTCAGCGATCCATCCCGCAGCCTGGGCGAGCTGTCACTGGCCAGTGTGCGCAAAGAAGTGGTGTTTGTAGAAAGTGATCTGCCAGATCTGGCAACCCTGCTGGCCGGGATTTCGCCAGACAAAACGGTATATGTTCTGGATAGCACACAGGATGGCCTGCAACAGATGCTGCAGCATCTGGCGGGCCAGCAGGATATTGATGCGATCCACCTGCTGTCGCACGGCCGCGCCGGCGTGGCCGATCTGGGTAGCACTTTGCTGGATACCGCTCAACTGGCGGCGCGCCAAGCGGAATGGAAACAGATCGAGCAAAGCCTGAGTGCGGATGCCGACTTTGTGCTGTATGGCTGCAATACGGGCGCGGGCGAGGTTGGCCGCACGCTCGTAAGCGAGCTGGCGCTGGTGACCGGCGCAGATGTGGCCGCATCAGATGATTTGACGGGAAATGAACAACAAGGTGGTGATTGGGATTTGGAGGTAAAGCAAGGTCAAATTGATGCCACAGCATTAATCAGCCGTGAATTTATTGAAAATTATCAGCAAACCTTGGCGCTGAGCAATGTAACAATCAATTTCGATACCAACCCTTCATATTCTGACGACGGTGATGGGTCATATAAAGCAAGTCAAAACGCAGGCTACAAGATCAATAATAGCAACAGCTATAGGTTTGTAGCTGATGGAGAAAGTAAAGCCACCTCCGTCCAGAGCGTTGCCCCAGACAATACGCACAAAGCTTTACAATTGTACGGCTACGGGGAGACAAAACTCACTTTTTCATTCGATGGCTCGGCGGTATTTACCCCAACGTCGATCAAGTTTTATAACAAGTATTTCGTCCCAGCCCATGGTGCTTATGCGCAGACTTTGTATTTACAAGCGTATAACAACAGTGGTGTTGTTGGCAGTAAACTGACGGTCTCAATACCAGCCGGCTCATTAAGCTCCCAAACGGTGACCTTTACAGGTGGCGCAGCCGTCAGCGATATCACCAAGCTGGTATTGACTGCCGCCAGTGGCAGCGAGCTTAACTATATATATATCGACGATTTTGTTTTTGCTGATATTCACATCCCGGTATCTGACTCCACCCCGCCTGAACTGAACTCCATCTCGCTCTCTGACAGCGCGCTTAAAGCCGGTGAAACCGCCACGGTCACCTTCACCTTCTCAGAAGCAGTGACAGGTTTTGACAACAATGACATTACAGTGCCCAACGGTACATTGTCTTCGGTCAGCTCCTCAGATGGCGGCACAACCTGGACTGCTACTTTTACACCGGCATCCTCAGTAGAAGACAGCAGCAATGTCATCTCAGTAGTTATGAACGGTGTGCAAGATGCTGCCAGTAACAGTGGGACGGGTAGCAAGAGCAGTGATAACTTCATCATTGACACCATTGCACCTACAGCACCCACCACCCCTGACTTGACCGCTGGCACCGATACCGGCGATCTAAACAATGACAATATCACCGGCGACGTCACGCCAACCTTCATCGGCACCGGCGAGATCGGTAGCACGATTACTATCTACGATACTGATGGTAGCACCGTACTGGGCTCCACAGTCAATGTCGGCGGCAAATGGAGCATTACCACGAGCACGCTGAGCCATGGCGCGCACACCATCACGGCCAAACAGACCGATACCTCCGGCAATGTCAGCTCGGCTAGCAGCGGGCTAGGCATTGTGGTGGTCAGCACCGCCCCCACAGTCAGCAGTGTGGCTTATAACGAACGCACCGGCGTTTTGACGGTGACCGGTGCCGACTTTGTCGCGCTGTCAAGCGGTAGCGATATCGACGCGTCCATGCTGACATTCACCGGCGAAGCTGGCACTTATCAGTTGACTGACACCTCGGATGTCGAGATTTCCAGCGCCACATCATTTTCGCTGACCTTATCCGCCACCGATCAAGCCGGTATTCAGCAAATCCTGAATAAAAACGGCACGACGTCCTTCAGCGGCACAACGTATCAACTGGACCTCGCTGAAGGCTGGGATGCCGGCGTAGCTGGCACGCTTGTGTCCGCCATATCCGGCAAGGCGGTCACGACATCCGGCATCGCCACTATCAGCTCTGCAACATATACCGCACACGGCAGCGGGCCGACTGCAGCCGGCACGTTGACGGTGACTGGCACAAATCTGAGCACATCCTCCGACACCATCGACCCGACCAAGCTCACGCTGCAAGTGCTGAATGGCAGCAACGTGGTTGATTTTTATACTCTGACCACGGCTTATAATCCGGCCACTGTCACAGTGGACAGCACCACCCAGTTCAGCATTGTCTTGAATGCGACAGACCAGCTGTTTATCAACGGTCTGTTGAATAACGCCGGCAGCACTTCGATTGACGGGGATCACTTTAACCTGAATGCAGCGGCCGGCTGGAACACCAGTTTTACCTATGCGCCGGACAAGTATGTCTCAACGCCTGCGCTGACCAATTCGGTGAATGTGAATGACGCTGCGGCGCCCGCCGTCACTTCGGCCAGCTTCAACACCATCAGCCAAGTGCTGACTGTCACCGGTATGGACCTGGTAGCATTTTCCGGCAGCAACAATGACATCCAGGTTTCGTATCTGACCCTGACCGGAGCCGGCGGCAAGACTTACACCCTGACGTCAACCGATGTCGATGTTACCTCCGCCACCTCGTTTGCCGTAACGTTGAACAGCGATGACCAGACAGCGCTAGCCATTTTGCTGGATAAAGACGGCACCAAGGCGGACGATAATACGACTTATAACTTGAGCGCTGCGCTGAATTGGAATGGGCAGGTAGCCACCGCCGCCGACACCACCAATGCGCTGACCGTGACCACTTCTGCGCCCAGCGTATCGAAGGTGATGCAAACCTCGGGCGACGGCAGTTATAAAGCCGGCGATACGGTGACTTTCAAGGTCAGTTTCGATCAGGCGGTGGTGGTGGATGACAGCGGCGGCACGCCGCGCATCTTGCTCGAAACCGGCACGACTGACCAATATGCGAGCTATGTGTCCGGCACAGGCAGTGCGGATTTAATTTTTTCCTACGTGGTGCAAGCCGGCGACACCAGCAGCGATTTGCAATACTTCGACACCGCCTCGTTTGATTTGAACAGCGGCACGATTGTGTCGGTGGCGAATGGCAGCACAGCGGACTTGACCCTGCCCGGCACCGGAACCAGCAATTCGCTGGGTGGCTCGTCGGCGCTGGTGATCGACACTACCGCACCTGGTACACCCGGTGCGCCGGATTTGGATGCCGGCAGCGATAGCGGCACATCCAACAGCGACGATTACACCAGCGACAATACGCCAACCTTCTCCGGCACGGCGGACGCCAACACCACCGTGTATTTGTATGACACCGATGGCTCAACCGTGCTCGGCAGCGCCACGGCGGATAGCAGCGGCAATTGGAGCATCACCGCTTCCAGCATGAGCGATGGCAGCCATACTTTGACGGTGAAAGCCAAAGATACGGTTGGCAACTACAGCAGCGCATCAAGCAACTTGAGCGTGACGATTGACGCCAGCGCGCCGACCACTACGGTTTCTACCGTGACCTTCTCGGACGACACCGGCAGCTCCAGCTCGGACTTCATCACCAGCACCGCGAAACAGGATATTTCCGGCACGCTTTCAGCCAAACTGGTAGCGAATGAAACGGTGCAAGTTTCGTTTGATAATGGCGCAACCTGGAACGATGCTTCCGCCACGGTCGGCCAAAGCACGTTCACGCTGAACAAACAAACCCTGTCCGGCACGGACACCATGAAAGTGCGGGTGGTGGACGCAGCCGGCAATACCGGCTCCGCGAAATCGCAGGCATATACAATCGACAGCAGCGCGCCATCAGCCCCATCCGCCCCGGACTTGGATGCCGGCAGCGATTCCGGTTCTTCCAACAGCGACGACAACACCAGCGACAATACGCCGACCTTCTCCGGCACGGCGGAAGCCAACGCCACTGTCACCCTGTATGACACGGATGGCGTAACGGTGCTCGGCACCACCACAGCGGATGGCAGCGGCAATTGGAGCATTACCTCGTCCAGCCTGGACGACGGCGAGCATACGATCAGCGTAAAAGCCACTGATACCGCTGGTAATGCCAGCAGCGCCTCCAGCACGCTGGCGGTGACAATCGACAACAGTGCGCCAAGCACCACCGTATCCACACTAGCGTTTTCAAATGACACCGGCTCTTCCAGCAGCGACTTCATCACCGCGACGGCGGCACAGGATCTCTCCGGCACGCTGGCGGCCAACCTGGCCAGTGGCGAGACCGTGCAGGTCTCCCTCGACAACGGCAAGACCTGGACCGACGCCA
>NZ_CEETQT010000016.1:0-47132 GCF_979366295.1 Vogesella lacus | reverse complement strand
TGATCTCCATCACCAGCGCGGCTTTGCGCTTGGCGGTCCAGCGTTTGATATCGTCTTCCATGGTCATGCTCATCACGTGCTCCTGTGTGAATTATGACCTGTGCAGGTTTTTAGTGGGTCATTACATTTGCTCAATGTGGCGGAGAGTTCGGGCAACTCGCGATAGTCCGACAGAAACTGCTGAATCTGGCCTAGCGTCAAGCCGCGGCCGGCATCTGACAGCATGTTCAGGATCTGATCTGCCAGGCTACCGGCGCGCGCACCGCTTTGGGTCATGCGGCTTGCCTCCCTTCCTCTTTGTCCTGCCGGGCACATTGTCCGATGTAGTGCCATTGGCCGTACTGCGCATGCCCCGGAATGTTTGATACCCGCCAAGGCTTGTACCGTTTGCCGCAGATGCCAAGTGTCTTGCTGGCTCGCGGGGTTTGCTTCACGCCTACCAGTGACAGCGCCATTGCGCGATCGTCCGGCGCGGTATGTTCTCCCTGCCAGTGGCGGCAACTCAGGCAGGGATTGTCGGTTGCGGCCAAGCTCTCTGCCTGCTGCCGCTCGTGGCCGCCGTCGTACTCCATGATGGCAGCGCGTTCTTCGATGGCTTCGCGGACGTTGTGCCAGCGGTCGATATGCGCCTGCCAGCCGGTACGGATAGTATCGGCGTCGTACTCACCGGTGGCCAGTTGCCGCCGAATGATGGCCAGGTGTTCGGCCTGCAAGTCTGGCGGCCAACCTTCCAGCGTGGCGACTTGCGACACCAGCTTGGCCAGATCATCGGGGATGGGGTGGCCGGTATCGTTGGCGGCAGCGCGTAGCTGGTTCAGCAGTGCTTGTTTGTGGGTGATGAGGTATTCCCTGGCTGCGGGGGTGATGCGTTCGGCAGGGGTCACCCGCAAGCGGTCCTGGTTGGCCAGTGCCACGGAAAGACCAAACTCGGGTAATGCCAGATGGCGATCAGAAATATTCGGCTTCATCGTCTTTCTCTCCTTGCTTGGCGGTTTGGGGGTTTTTATCCGCAACAGTGCAACATTCCTTATTTGGCGCGGGTTTCAGCGTTGCAGATACGATTTTTGGCGCGGTGTCGGAATGGCTATCCGCAACGCTGAAACCCTTGCCGTTATTGGCTTGTTGCGTTGTTGCGGATAAATTCCTCCCCTCTGCCAAGTAGCGGGTAAAGGCATCCTGAAACTGGCCAATTTCGTAGCCGCGGGGTGTCTCGTAACCGATGCGAATCACCTTGGGTTTGATGCCAAACTCACTCAGTCGGCGGGATAGCTGACGGGCCGTCAGCGGGCGGCCACGGTTATACGTTGGCCACGGGGATTCCTCGTCCTCGCAGAGGGCCGACAGCAAATCGGTGCTGCTCAGCTTGTCGGCGCGACGGTGGGCAAAGGCCGCCCTGATGTCCCGCAACAGTTCTTCGTTGATGCTCGGTGCTTCTTCCTCGCTACCGGTTAGCCGGATGGCCGCCAGACGTGCCAGCTTGGGCCAGTCACCGCCAGCCAGATCTGCCAGGGCAAGCAAGGGTTCCCAGTTGTCGGCCGTGCGGTTACTCAGGCCGGCAACATCAGGACGGGACTCGGCAAACAGCTCGCCCACATCCTCCGCCCAGCGGGCCAGCTGGCGCTTGACCAGGTGGAAAGCCTCGCGGTCTGCATGGCGCAGGTTCTCGGCATGTTCGCCGGCTACCTTGCGGCGCATGGTCAGCACCACGGCACGGCTCATGATGGTGTCGGGCAGGTTGCCAATACCGGCCAGTGCCTTGGCTCCCCAGACGCTGAATGCCCGTGGCTGCAGTTCGCCGCCGACTTCGACCACTCGCACAATGGTGGCGGTGTCGCGGGTATGGCCGGCATTCAGCACCCCGCGCAGCTCCTCATTGTCTTTGGCGAAGGTGTCGGCTTCATCAATCATCAGGGTTGGCCGCCAGGCCTCAACGGCACGGAACAGGGCTGCCGGGGTGATGTTGGAGGCGTATAGCGGACGGCAGGACAACTTGGCCAGTGCCTGCAACAAGGTGGATTTGCCGCAGCCTTTTTCTGGGGCGGTAATCACTGCCAGCGGCAATACCGTGGCGTGTTCGGTAAACCAGCTCATGGCTGCCCACAAGGTGGCGGCACGCAGGGTTTCGCGGTCGGTAATCACATAGCGGGATAGCAGTTGGTAGGCCGCATCAAGGACGGCCGCGCCATCCACATCAACCGGCCACGGCTCCACATCCTCAAACAGGATGCAGCCACCCGATGCCTCACCTTCGCCAGCCTGTTGCTGGCCGGCTTTCCGTTCGGCCTCTACCAGCTTGTCCAGCAGGGATAGCGGGACATTGCCCAGTGCCTCGGCAGCAGCTTTGCGGATCCGGCCATAAGCCAGAGGGCGCAAGCTGGCCAGATGGCGGATATAGGCGTCTTCATCCTCTGGGCGAGGCAGCGCCGGCATGGCTTCCGTGTCGTTGCTGGCCTGATTGCCTGATTCATTTTGGGTATCAATTTTCGCAATAGACCCCCCTTGTAGGGACGGGCCATCGCTAGCCGCAACATCGTGGGCTTCATTCGGTGGAGACAGCGCCTCTGCGACTGCCGCCAATCCGGCCAGCTGGTGCAGGTCGTTAAAGTCGCTTGGCGCTTTACCGTGAGCTTGCTGGTGTTGTGCCATCTGCTCCAGGGTGAATACCGGCACCACCGAACGGCCACGGCCCTGCAGCAGCTCGGCGGCGCGGCTGGCCGCCTTCTGGCCTGTCAGGCTTTCGTCTGTATCGCCACACACCCACACCTGCACATCCATTGGCAAGGCGCTGGCCAGCCGGCCGGCAATCGTCACCAGATTATGGGCATTGAAGGCCACCACCACCGGCCAGCCCGTCGCCTGGTGCAGACTGCAGCCCGTGGCCCAGCCTTCACACAGCAGCACGGTATCCGCGCCCTTGATCTGGCCCAACACCAGCGAGGCACCCTTGACCTGGCCACCGGTCAGGAAGCGCTTACCGCCATCGGCACCAATGATCTGCAGATTCACCAGCTCGCCACCATCCCGCAGCGGGATCAGCAGCATGTCGCGCAGCTGGGCCGCGCCCTTGGGCTGGATCCCTTTGGCCTGCAGATAGGCATGTACGCTGCTGACGGCATGGCCACGGCCCCAAAGGTTGGCCGCCTTCTGTCTGGCTGTTTCGCGTTGCTGCTGGGCCAATGCTTCGGCTTCGGCCTCTGCGGCCAACCTGGCGGCCTCGATGGCAGCACGTTCTTCTGCATTGGGTGGGATGTAGGGCGTTTCCGGCCGGTAGCCGTGCCTGATCGCTTCGGCAAACAGGCTGGCAATGGTCACGCGGCCAGCTGGTTTGATGCTCTTCCATACCGCTTTGGCTGCCTTGGCCTGATAGTTCTTGGCGGTCTGGCTCCAGTCGTCCCACAGGGTGAAACCGGCATCACCTAGCTCGGACTTGATCGCCATGCCCACGCATACCCATGCATCACGGTCGTGGGCATCGATATACACCAGTGCGGCGCGAATCGTATCGGCCGGGTTACGGAAAGGGGCATTCATGCGGCACCCCCGTTATGGTCGAGTGCGGCCATCAACGCATTTACCTTGCGCTGAGTGGCGATATCGTCAGCCACCGCACTAGCAGCCACCAGATAGCAGGCCGTCACCACCAGAAAGCCGCGCCGGCTTTCCGGGGGCAGACCATTCAACGCCTCGGTCAGCCAGTACGGCGAAACCGGCTTGCCGGCTCTGGCCTCGGCTCGGACGTTATCCAGGATTTCAATCGCTTTACCGGCCCCGTAGCGATACGCAGGCAAGCCGGTGGCCTTGCCCAATGGCAGGGCAATCAGATTCTTGTGCATGGAGTGGCCTCTACAGGGGGCGTGTCAGGGGCAGGCTGTGTTGGGCAGGTGCTGTGTTACCCATATCAGGCAGCGGGATGGCATGGCTCATTCGTCGTCCCCCTCAAGGCTGGCCGACAGAGAACCCAGCAGGCCAACAATCCAGCCGCGCAGGCGTTCTTGCTCAGTCTGCAGTTCGCCCACCAGCCCCAGCCGGAGCAGTAGCTCGTTCTGGCAGCCGCGCACGGTGGCCTGTATCGAGTCGGGGCGGGCGGCGATCGAGAAGGCGAGTTCACCTTCCAGATTGCCCATCACATAAGAGCGGGTACCGTGGCCATCGTGCGAGATCTCGTCCAGCGACTCGGCGCGAACGTTGGCCGCAAAGGCCAGCAAGCGGCTGCCTTCTTCGGGGCGGAATGTAAGCAAGCTGGGGGTCATGCTTGCACCTCCGACACGGTGAAGCCTTGGGCCGCCGGCACGATGGCCACGCGCTTGCCTTGCGACACCAGCAGACGCGCCATTGCGCATGCCTGGGCATGAGTCGGGACAGTTGAAACTGGAACAGAGAAAACGGGGAACGGGGAGCGAACGACGCGCAGGGCGATGCTAGACATGGTGCATGTCTCCTTGACTAGGTTAGACCCGCCTCCCGACGCCAATCGGGGGTGGCAGGCGCATGGCGGGATTGGCGTACCGGCGTCAAGGAAACCGGCGCGTGCAAGCACGCTCCCACCATGGCCCGCCATAGAAAAGGACGCACCAACGGTGTTACGGACGGACGCAAAAAATGCCGCTTTGGGCGGCTGTCCGCCTTGACTGTTCGGGACGCCAATCCCGGTGCCGCTATTGAACAGCACGGGCGCATTATGGCGCTGCTGGTGTGGGGTGGCAAGCGAGTGTGGCAGGCTAGGGGCTGCCCAAGCGGACACGCCGGCCAGGCTCAATCGACGCATCCAAGAAGTCGGGGTAAGGAATGACAAGGTAGCCATTACGCGGCCTCCTTGCGATTGGCAGCCTGCTCAGCAATCCAGGCATTCACTTCGCTTTCCAGCCAAGCAACAGCACGACCACCCAGTTTTACCGGTTTGGGAAAAGTGGGGTCATAGTCGTTGGGACGTTTTGGATTGGGGGTGATACGGGCGTAGATGGCGCTCTTGCCAAGCCCGGTTTTGCAGATCAGTTGCGGCAAGCGCAGCAGGGTGTCGTTCATCAGAGGCAGCTCCTTTTCATGGGCGTAATAGCGCTTTGAAAAAAATCTGCCTCCTCTGAGTAGGGGGCTTATTTATTGGGCCATGCCATTCAAGCTCCGTCAATCACGGCTGTTTCCCGGCGCTCTTTCGCATGACATCATCTGGCATCACCTGAGACCATCTAGGACTGTTTAGCGCGGATTAACGCTACTTAAAAAAAAGCTGCTCGTTGTATGTTTGCCACACAAGAACGGACTTTGGCGGATACTGTTGGACGCTGGCAGACTATGCACTACGGAAAAGCGGTATCACCTCCGCGCCCTGTACCGCCGACTGTACGAAGTCCGCCCAGGCTTGCATGATTACCTTGCGTTGCTCAGCATACTCGGCACGGTTGTACACGCCCTTGATGCCCACGATTTTGTGAGCCAAGGCTTTTTCGATGGCGTCGGATGGATGTCCCATCTCGTGCAGATGGGTGGACGCAGTGCGACGGAAGTCGTGCAAAACGAAGTGCTGCACATCCAGCGATAAGGCTCGCACAGCCTGATTCAGTGTGCTGCTGGCAATCGGGCGATCTTCCATGCCTCTGCTGGACGGAAACAGATACGCCGAGCGGCCAGCCAGGTGGCGTAGCTCCTGCAGCACGGTTATGGCTTGGTGCGACAGATACACACGGTGTGGCCTGTCTTTTTTCATGCGATCGGCGGGGATGTCCCACACTCCCGTATCTAAATCGACTTCACTCCAACGTGCCTCGGTCAGCTCGGTTTTTCTCAGCATCGTGATAGCCAGCAGGTGTAGAGCCAGCTTAAGGCTACGGCGGATATCCGATGCATATACGCCGCGCAGTACCTGACCTACTTCTTCCGCAGATAACACACGGGTGCGACTCTCTTCACTGGCAATGAAACGGGCAACTAGTGCACCTGCCGGGTTGTGTTCAACCAACTGACGAGCAATTGCGTAGTCGTACATGCGCTTGAGGACATTACGAGCAAGCAAGGCCATTTTGGGAGCACCTCGCGATTTGATACGGTCGCATAGCTCCAGCACATCAGCTGGCTTCACATCGATGAGAGGCATCCCCCCCAGCCAAGGCAGCACATCCTTTCTCATGATGCGGGTCATGGTGCGTTGGTAGCTTGCCGACTTGTCGGGTAGTTGCTCGGCCAGCCATTCGGTAGCGAAGGCCGCAACAGTATTTAGCTTCTCCGCTTTGGCGGCCTGAACTGCTCGTTTGGGTGACTCGCCACGCGCCACCAAGCTAGCCCATTCGTCACGCTGCTTGCGGGCAGAAGCCAAACTGATTTCTGGGTATGGGCCAATCGTCAGGGCAGCTTGGCGCACTCCGTGCAGTTGGTAGCGATAGCGCCAGATCTTGGCGCCGCTGGGCATAACTTCCAGTAGCAGGCCATTGGTGTCGCTGACCCTGTACCGTGCTTCCTTGGGCTTTAGCGCTTTGATTGCTGTATCAGTGAGGGGTTTTGCCTGACGAGCCATGCGTCACTCTCCTTTAGGTACACAGATTGGTACACACGAAATTCGGCTGGAAGCCTTGCCAGTGCTAGGTTTCTGGGGGTGGCCGGTACTCAAAGAATGGTTTGGCTGGCTAGAAATAGGCTTTTTCGAGCTAAGAGGCCTGCAAACGAGCTGTTATGTGTACCTAAAACACCTCGCTTTCGAGGTAGTCACAGCCTTTAGGTACACAGAATCGGTACACAGGAATAAACCCAGAATCCAAGCTAGCAAAGGCTTGTGCGGGTGTCTCATGCTGAAAAATAGCCCTCTCGCAAAGACAGGCCATTCAGAACCTGATGAGGGGACTTTTTTAGGTACACACAGATACTCGCCACATAGTCATGTGTACCTAAGTGTGTACCTAAAACTTGCGGAAGTCTACGAACCTTTGCGAACGTTAAAAAACGGAAAAGCCCCGTTGTTCGGGGCTCTTGTGGAGTATCGCGAACTTTGGCAAACCTTCGCGAACGTGATTTTATTTTCCTATGCAGAAGCGGCTGAAGATGACACCGAGCAGATCATCCGGGGTGAATTTACCCGTAATCTCGGAAAGGTTATTTTGTGCGATGCGCAATTCTTCGGCAAATATTTCTACCATTTGCCATTCTGCTTCGGCGCGCGCGAGGTGTTCGCCGGCGCGGGCAATGGCGTCGAGGTGACGCTCTCGCGCCAGGAACACGCCTTCGTCCTCGCCCTGATAGCCGATCATTTCCAGCAGCAGCGCGCGCAGCGCATCGACGCCATCGTGGGTACGCGCCGACAGGCGGATCACCGGATGGCCGTCTTCTTGGCTGCGGCCAACCTGTTCGCCGGACAGATCCACCTTGTTGAACACATGCACGCGCGGCAGCGCGGCCGGCAGACGAGACAGGATAGCCTCGACCTCGGGCACGATGCCGTCGCGGCTGTCGATCAGCACCAGCGCGAGGTCGGCACGTTCGACGGCTTGCCAGGTGCGTTCGATACCGATCTTCTCGACCACATCGTCGGTCTCGCGCAGACCGGCGGTGTCGATGATGTGAACCGGCACGCCGTCGATGACGATTTCCTCGCGCACGGTGTCGCGGGTGGTGCCGGCGATGTCGGTGACGATGGCGATATCGTCACCGGCCAGCGCATTCATCAGACTGGATTTGCCGACATTGGGCTGGCCGACCAGCACTACATGCATGCCTTCGCGTAGCAGCGCGCCCTGCTTGGCGGTGCGTTGTACCTTGGCCAGCTGTTCGCGCAGGAAGCGCAATTTGCCCAGCGCATTGGCCTGTTCGAGAAAGTCGATTTCTTCTTCGGGGAAGTCCAGCGTGGCTTCAACCAGCATGCGCAGGGTAATCAGGTCGTCCACCAGTTTGTGGATCTCGCCGGAGAACGCGCCCTTCAGCGACTTCAGCGCACTCCTGGCGGCGCTTTCACTGGCGGCGTCGATCAGGTCGGCCACGCTCTCGGCCTGGGCCAGATCGAGCTTGTCGTTCAGGAAGGCGCGCTTGGTGAATTCGCCCGGCTCGGCAAGGCGGGCGCCGAGTTCGAGGCAGCGGCTGATCAGCATCTTCATCACCACCGGGCCGCCGTGACCCTGCAGCTCTATCACGTCTTCGCCGGTAAAGCTGTTGGGGCCGGGGAAGTACAGCAGCAGGCCGTTGTCGATGGCGCTGCCATCGGCAGCGTAAAAATCGGTGTAGGTTGCGTAGCGCGGCTTGGGCGTCTTGCCGCCGCTGATCGCCTGGGCAAACGGCAGCAGCGCGCGGCCGGAGATGCGCACCACACCCACGCCGCCACGGCCGGGGGCGGTGGCAATCGCGCAGATGGTGCTGGGGGTGTAGGCAAGATTCATCCGGTGTGTCC
This sequence comes from Vogesella lacus, assembly GCF_979366295.1. NCBI lineage: Bacteria > Pseudomonadati > Pseudomonadota > Betaproteobacteria > Neisseriales > Chromobacteriaceae > Vogesella > Vogesella lacus. The sequence goes on along the minus strand of NZ_CEETQT010000016.1, from coordinate 38,770 downwards.
TTTTGCGGCCAACCTAGCGGGCGGCGCGTGTGTCGTCTGGCGGTCGTGCAGCAGCTTGATGCTGCGCAGGCTGTCTGGCAAAAACCGCGTGGCCACGGGCTTTGCCAGTCGTCCTGTCCTGATGTTTTATATCAAAAAGCCCGACCAGATGGCCGGGCTTTCTGTTACTGCAAGGTTGGCCGCAATCAGGATTGCAGGGAGGCCTTGCGGGCGTTCTCGATAGTCTTGTTCACATAGTACTGCTGTGCGATAGACAGAACGTTGTTCACTACCCAGTACAGCACGAGGCCGGCCGGGAAGAAGAAGAACATGACCGAGAAAATCAGCGGCATGATCTTCATCATCTTCGCCTGCATCGGATCAGCCGGCGGCGGGTTCAGATAAGTCTGCGCGAACATGGTGATGGCCATGATGATAGGCAGCGCATAGAACGGGTCAGGGCGTGCCAGGTCATGGATGTACAGCCACTCGGCCTGACGCAGTTCAACCGAAGCAAACAGCGCCCAGTACAGACCGATGAATACCGGAATCTGGATCAGGATAGGCAGACAGCCACCCAGCGGATTCACTTTCTCGGTCTTGTACATCTCCATCACGGCCTGCTGGAACTTCATGCGGTCGTCACCGTACTGCTTCTTCAGGTTTTCCAGACGCGGTGCCAGCACCTTCATCTTGGCCATCGAGCGGTAGGAGGCGGCGGTCAGCGGATAGAATACGGCCTTGACGATCACGGTCAGCAGAATGATGGCCCAGCCCCAGTTCTGAACCATATTGTGCAGCTTGTCCAGCAGCCAGAACAGCGGCGAGGAGAAGATGTGCACCATGCCGTAGTCTTTGGCACGATCCAGTTCCGGTGCGATCTTTGTGATGGTTTTGTATTCCAGCGGGCCGGCAAACAGCGGCATGCTGATGCTGCCGGATTGGCCCGGAGCAACATTGACATTCACCAGTGCAGCGGCGGAGTACAGGCCGTTTTTCGGCTCGATCAGGATCTGGCAGGCCTGGCCACAAGTGCTCTTGCCTTCAACGTTCTTCAGAATCCAGGCGCTACCGAAGTAGTGCTGCAGCATGGCTACCCAGCCATCCTGCGAGGCCTTCACGTACTCGGCCTTGTTCTTGTCCAGATCTTCGAACTTCACTTTCTGGTAGTGACCTTCGCTGGTGTAAAGCGCCGGGCCGGTATAGGTGTAGGCCATGCGGCTTTCGCCTTCCGGGGTCTTGTTGTCGCGCAACAGACGGAAGTAGGCGTTACCAGCCAGTGGTGCGGTACCGGCGTTGACGATGTCGTAACGCACGTCAACCAGGTAGCTGCCCTTGTGGAAGGTGTAGATCTTGGCCACTTTCACGCCATTGGCTTCCGGTGCGGTCAGACGCACTTCAACCTTGTCACCCTGCAGGGTGTACTCGGATTTTTCGGCAGTGAATTGGGTCTTGTGGGTTGGCAGGGCAGGGTTGCTGCCGGAGATCAGGCCGGTCTGCGCGACATACAGGCGATCGCCCTTGTCGGTAAACAGCTCGAACGGCTTGTCGGCATCAACAGTCGCGTCATGCTTCAGCAGTTGCATGCTGCGCAGGTCGCCGCCATTGCTGTCGATCTCGGCGCGCACCAGATCAGTGGTCACCACGATACGTTGGCCACGGGTAACCGCGCCATTGTCGGCCGGGGCCTGAGCCTGACCGGCAACAGCCGGAACGTCGGCGCTGGCGCCGCTGGCTTGCTGGGTCACGGCGGGTTTCGCTACCGGCTTCGGTGCGAAGAACTCCTGCCACAGCAGCAGAATGCTGAAGGACAGTACGATAAATATGACGAGGCGTTTGGAATCCATCTTGCTTTCCGGGAAAGTCAGGGAACCGGGTCATGGCCATGGCCACCCCAGGGGTGGCAACGGCTAATCCGTCGTATCGCGAGCCAGCCACCCTTGATCACCCCGTGCTTTTGCACGGCTTCCACTGCATAGCTCGAGCAAGTCGGCTGATAGCGACAGCGTGGCGGCAGCCATGGGCTGATGGCCAGCTGGTAGAAACGGATCAGGAGGATGACGAGTCGCGACATCGGGCTAGTTTAGCAAAGAGTGCCGACAATGCCTTGATTGCTTCGTGGTATTCGTCGCGGTGGTAGGCCTGACGGGCGCGCACCACGAAATCCACCGCCGGCAGTGTGTGCCGGTTGAGGCGAAACCACTCGCGCACAGTGCGCTTGATGTAGTTGCGGCGATTGGCGCGTTTGGCCACCTTTTTGCTGACCACCAGGCCCAGGCGTGCGTGGCCCAGATTATTGGGCCGCGCATAGACCTGGAACAGGGCATTGCTGCGTGCGTTGCGCAAATGAAAAACGGATGAGAACTCATCCGTTTTCAACAGCCGGTGCGCACGGCGAAAAGTCTGTTCCAAGCTGAATTACACAGCCAGGCGCTTGCGGCCTTTGGAGCGGCGAGCGGCCAGAACGGCACGACCACCACGGGTCTTGGAACGAACGAGGAAGCCGTGAGTGCGCTTACGACGGGTAGTAGAAGGCTGATAAGTACGTTTCATGATGAAGTTTTCCTGTTTCGAAACGGAAATAAACGCGTGATTACACCGATAAATGTCGCTTTTGTCAACCGGATTAAGGGTTTGGCGCAGTTCTGCCGGCAAAGATGTCGCATTGCGACAGCATGATCTGGCGCAACAAGCACGCTGCAATCGGGTCGCGATACTGCCATGCTTGTGGATAACTTTGGGTAAAGCCAGTAGAATGGTCAGCCTGCTCGCCCCTGGCTGAAGGATGGTTGATCACCGTCTGGCGGCCAAAGATTGCGCCCCGCCCGGGGCAGGCCTTGGCCGAGCAGCAATCCTATTCTTGCAGCCTGTGGCGATGTGTTACAGGCAAAGCCTGCCGCCCCGACACCTGGCTGTTCCAGCTTTTGTGGCGGCATTTCGTTTTTTATTGAGCATTGATGATAGAACCGGCAAATTTCTGGCCAGCTTGCCTTGCGCGGCTGGAGGAGGAACTTTCCTCCCAGCAGTACAACACCTGGATTCGCCCGCTCTCGGCCGAGGCCGGGGAAGACGGCGTGGTGTTGTATGCGCCCAACCGCTTTATCCTGCAATTCATCAAGGATCGCTTCCTCGCGCGTATCGAGGCATTGGCGGCCGAATTGCTGGGCGAGGTGCCAGTCGAGTTGCGCATTGGCGGGGCGGCTCCGGCTGCACCGGCGGCCCGTAGTGCGGCACCTGCCGCGCCGGCCAGTGCCAAGCCTGCGGCCAACCTGCTGGCCAGTGTCGAAGTCGGTGCCGAAGAAGACAATCGCCCGGTGCGCCAGGGTGCGCCGTCGATTGCCACGCCCAAGCAGACTGCGCTGAAAGCCATCGGTGGCGGCCACGAAAGCACGCGGCTGAATCCGGGCTTCACCTTTGACACGCTGGTCACCGGTAAAGGTAACCAGCTGGCGCGCGCGGCGGCCTTGCAGATTGCCGAAAATCCAGGCGATCCGGCCTACAACCCGCTGTTTGTCTACGGTGGTGTCGGTCTGGGTAAGACGCACTTGATCCAGGCCATCGGCAATCACGTCTATCAGAAGAATCCGGCGGCCAAGATCCGCTACATCCACGCCGAACGCTATGTGGCCGACATCATGCGCGCCTACCAGCACAAGGCTTTCGATGAGTTCAAGCGCTACTACCACAGCCTCGACCTGCTGCTGATCGACGACATCCAGTTCTTTGCCGGCAAAAACCGCACGCAGGAAGAATTCTTCTATGCCTTTAATGCGCTGATCGAGGGCGGCAAGCAGGTGATCATGACCTGTGACAGCTACCCCAAGCAGATCGAAGGCATGGAAGAGCGCCTGATCTCGCGCTTCAGCTGGGGCCTGACGGTCGAAATCCAGCCGCCCGAGCTCGAGATGCGCGTGGCGATCCTGATGAAGAAGGCCGAGGCCGACAATATCAAGCTCGACCCTAACGTCGCCTTCTTCATTGCCCAGAACGTGCGCTCGAATGTGCGCGAGCTGGAAGGCGCGCTCAAGCGCGTGGTCGCCTATGCGCGTTTCAGCAACCAGAGCATCAGCATGGAGCTGGTGAAAGAGGCGCTGAAAGACATTCTGGCGGCCGGCAATCGCCAGATCACCATCGACGCCATCCAGAAAACCGTGGCCGACTACTACAAGATCAAGTTGTCGGACATGCACAGCAAAAAGCGCAGCCGTGATATCGCCCGGCCGCGTCAGGTGGCGATGGCGCTGGCCAAAGAGCTGACCTCGCTGTCCCTGCCGAATATCGGCGACGCCTTCGGTGGCCGTGATCACACCACCGTGCTGCATGCCTGCAAGACCATTGCCGAAATGCGCACCACCGACGAAGACATCGCCAAAGATTACGACGCGCTGCTGGCCATGCTGCGCAATTGAAACCGTTATTGACCTGTAAACCCGGGAGTCTGCAATGCTGATTCTGCAAGCCGATCGTGATGCCCTGCTCAAACCGCTACTGGCGGTAACCGGCATTGTCGAGCGCCGTCATACCCTGCCGATCCTCTCTAATGTACTGATCGAGAAAAAGGCTGACGCCGTCAGCTTTCTGGCCACCGACCTGGAAATCCAGATCACCACGGCCAGCGCGGACGACATCGCCGGCGAACCGTTCCGCCTGACGACTTCGGCCAAAAAGCTGCAGGACATCCTGCGTGCCATTCCGGGCAATCTGACCGTGACGCTCGAACAGCTGGACGGCGGCCGTCTGACCCTGAAAGCCGGCAAGAGCCGCTTCAATCTGCAGACCCTGCCGGCGGACGACTTTCCGCTGCTGTCGGCCGGCAGTGCGGCCAACGCCAGCTTCGAGATCAGCCAGGGCGAGCTCAAGCGCCTGATCTCGCAGGTGCAGTACGCCATGGCCGTGCAGGACATCCGTTACTACCTCAACGGCCTGTTGCTGCAGACCGAAGGCAACCAGGTGCGCCTGATCGCTACCGACGGTCACCGCCTGGCCTTTGCCAGCAGCGAAATCGACGCCTCGCTGGCCAAGAGCGAAGTGATCCTGCCGCGCAAGACCATTCTCGAGCTGTACAAGCTGCTGCAAGACAGCGACGAGAAGCTGACTGTCGAGCTGCTGTCCAATCAGGTGCGCTTCAGCTTTGGCAGCACCGTGATCATCAGCAAAGTGGTGGACGGCAAGTTCCCCGACTACAACCGCGTGATTCCGCTGGATAACGACAAGATCTTCCTGATCGGCCGTGTCGAGTTCTTGCAGGCGCTGCAACGCGCCGCGATTCTCGCCAACGAGAAATTCCGTGGCGTGCGTCTGGTGCTGAACGCCGGCCGCATGTCCATCCTGTGTACCAATAGCGAGCAGGAAGAAGCGGAAGAAGAACTCGAAATCGCCTATCAGGGTGGCACGCTGGAGATCGGCTTCAACATCAACTATCTGCTGGACGTGCTGACCAATCTGTCGGCCGACACCCTGCAGCTGGCTTTTGGCGACAGCATGCGCTCCACGCTGGTGACCATCCCGGACAACAGCAACTTCAAATATGTCGTGATGCCGATGCGCATCTGACAAGGGCTTGCGGCCAACCCTGGCCGCAGACCCGACGTTTTCAATACGGGTGGGGCGTGATGGCCTTGCCGGATGGATCAAGACAAGAGTGGCTTTATGAGCGAACAGGAATACGGCGCGGATAGCATCAAGGTACTGAAAGGTCTGGACGCGGTACGCAAGCGTCCCGGCATGTACATTGGCGACACCCAGGACGGCACCGGCCTGCACCACATGGTGTTCGAGGTGCTGGACAACGCCATCGACGAGGCGCTGGCCGGTCATGCCGACACCATCAAGGTCATCATCCACCCGGATGAATCCATCTCGGTGGAAGACAACGGTCGTGGCATCCCCACCGACATCCACCCGGAAGAAGGCCGCTCGGCCGCCGAAGTCATCATGACCGTGCTGCACGCCGGCGGTAAGTTCGACAGCAACAGCTACAAGATCTCCGGCGGCCTGCACGGCGTGGGCGTATCGGTAGTGAATGCGCTGTCCGACTGGCTGCGCCTGAAAATCTGGCGTAACGGCCAGGTGCACGAAATGGAATTCCGCCGTGGCGACGCCGTTGCCCCGCTGACCATGACCGGCCACACCAACCACCGTGGTACCCAGGTGACCTTCCGCGCCAGCGAAGAAACCTTCGGCAAGGTCGAATACCATTTCGACATCCTCGCCAAGCGTATCCGCGAGCTGTCCTTCCTCAATGACGGCGTGGCCATCACCCTGATCGACGAGCGCAGCGGCAAGGAAGAAAACTTCGCCTTCTCGGGCGGCGTGGCCGGCTTTGTCGGCTATATGAACCGCAACAAGACCCCGTTGCACCCTAAGGTGTTTTACGGTGTGGGCGAAAAAGACGGCATGACCGTCGAAGTGGCGATGCAGTGGAACGACTCCTATCAGGAGAACGTGCAGTGCTTCACCAACAACATCCCGCAGCGTGACGGCGGCAGCCACCTCACCGCCCTGCGTCAGGTGATGACCCGTACCCTCAACAGCTACATCGAACAAAGCGACGTGGCCAAAAAGGCCAAGGTCGACACCACCGGCGACGATATGCGCGAAGGCCTGACCTGCGTGCTGTCGGTCAAGCTGCCTGACCCGAAATTCAGCAGCCAGACCAAGGACAAGCTGGTTTCCAGCGAAATCGGCCCGGTAGTCAACGAAGTCATCAGCGAAGCGCTGAAAAACTTCCTGCTGGAAAACCCGAACGAAGCCAAGATCATCACCGGCAAGATCGTCGAAGCCGCCCGTGCGCGTGAAGCCGCGCGCAAGGCGCGTGAAATCACCCGCCGCAAAGGCGTGATGGACGGCCTTGGCCTGCCCGGCAAACTGGCCGACTGCCAGGAAAAAGACCCGGCGATGTCCGAACTCTACCTGGTCGAGGGTGACTCTGCGGGTGGCTCGGCCAAGCAAGGCCGCGACCGCAAATTCCAGGCCATCCTGCCGCTGAAGGGCAAGATCCTCAACGTCGAGCGTGCACGTTTCGACAAGATGCTGGCCAGCCAGGAAGTCGCCACCCTGATTACCGCGCTTGGCTGCGGTATCGGCAAGGACGAATACAACCCGGACAAGCTGCGCTACCACCGCATCATCATCATGACTGACGCGGACGTCGACGGCGCGCACATCCGTACCCTGCTCTTGACCTTCTTCTACCGCCAGACGCCAGAGCTGGTCGAGCGCGGCCACATCTACATCGCCCAGCCGCCGCTGTACAAGGCCAAGCACGGCAAGTCCGAACGCTATCTGAAAGACGACAGCGAGCTGGATCAGTACCTGCTGCAACTGGCACTGGACAAGGCCGAGCTGACCCCGGCCGAAGGTGCCGCGCCGCTGTCCGGCGACACCCTGGGCGAGATCGCCCGCCAGTACCTGCTGGCGCGTGGCGCGATCGAGCGCGAAAGCCGCGTCATCGACCCGCTGGTGCTGTACGCCATGCTCAAGGTTGGCCGCATTGACCTGGCCAGCGAAGCTGCGGCCAACGCTGCCGTGGCCGAACTCGCCGCTGTGCTGCCGGCCGAGCTGATCAGCCTGCAAACCCTGCGCGACGACAAGAACGACGAATGGCTGATCAAGATCACCCGCCAGCTGCACGGTAACGTGATGGTAACCGTGCTCGACAGCGACTTCCTCGCCTGCGCCGACTACGCCATCCTGTGCCAGACCCGCGACATGCTGCACGGCCTGCTGCAGGCCGGTGCCAGCGTCAAGCGCGGCGAAACCGTCAAGCCGGTGGCCGAATTCGGCGAAGCACTCGACTGGCTGCTGAACGAAACCCGCAAGGGCCTGTCCATCCAGCGCTACAAGGGTCTGGGCGAGATGAACCCCGGCCAGCTGTGGGAAACCACCATGGACCCGACCGTGCGCCGCCTGCTGAAGGTACGCATCGAAGACGCCATGGCCGCCGACGACGTATTCACCACCCTGATGGGCGACAACGTCGAACCGCGCCGCGCCTTCATCGAAAGCCACGCACTGGTGGCGCGCAATATCGACGTGTGATTTGTAGGATCCCGTGAGTCTCTAGATTTTTCCCACTCTTCTAGATTTTTGGGATTCATCTATAAATACTCAGATTGGCAAATGGCCTCCACGATAGGAGGCCATTTCTCATTCTAGGTGGCCGAAAGTCACTCTCTTTACGTCGAAGTCCAGTTCGCTTGTCGGCCAAAGCAGATAGCTATAAACCTATAGAAAATTGCCGCTTTCCTGTTGTAAGTGGCCATAAATTTATCTAGCAAATGTGGGACGATTCAGAGAGATTCAGGCGTTGCGCTGACAAGAACAAGCAGACGCTGCCGTGAGGTTTGCACTTTCAGGTGTCTCTGGCGCGAGTGAAGTAAATTCTTTGCGTATCTTGCTGGCAGCTAGATAGGGTAATGCCGAGCTGATTGTTATAAAAAATCCAAACGCCAATATAAGGCCAATGAAAAAAATGGCTGCAACCTTTTCGCTACTCCAAGATGCAATGGTTTGTAGTGAGTACCCTTGCAGGGTGTACAGGAAGACAGCTCAAACCAGAATAAGCAATACGGCCACGACACCAAGCAAGGTCATCGCCACATATTCAAAGCCATTGAAGTCAGGCACTTTTAGTCCACCAACACCATCCGGCTTCAAGTAATCTTTTGCGAGCCTGATGGTACGCCACGACACATTGGGTGAGGTTTTTTGGTGTAGTTTTACTAGCAGTATCCGCGACTTATGTTCGGCATGAATGCCAGTTGCTTCATGAAAGTAGATGGCGTTGCGCATGTCGGTGACCACTGCCAGCATTTCCGGTTCCTCGCCCTCTTTGGGATGAGTTGCAAGGTAGCCATCCAACAGTTCGCGCCTACGATTACGCCAGAAGTACACCGGTTCGACCAAGTGCGAAAAACCCTTGTAAATCCACACAGCAACCAGCATGACCAACACAATGCTGCACACCGCCGCAAATGGCTGTTCTTGAAGCAACCTAGCAAATGCGCCGACATCCATCAGATTCATATTTGTCCCTCATTCCCCAGAGGGTCTACGGCGCCAGCCCTGATCAAGGCCCTCACCGCGAACCGAAGCGCACTCTCTGTCGACATGCCATGCTTGTCTGTCTGGTGCTCGCCACGCTCACCGTAAACCTTGATATAGCCATCGAACTCTGCGCAACTTATCTCATAGCGCTTACCATCAATCTCGATCACACGTCTCATCACCATCAACCATGTTTATTGCATAAAGCAAATGCAATACTATCTGAATTCATCCTTTTCATATTGTCATTTTCCCCAGATCGGCCAAACGATAGCTAGTGCTGTATGGCATGGATTTTGTCCTCAGTCGGCTAAGTCTCAAACTTAGCCTGGGATCAAAATATCGACAAATCATCGACCTTGCCACGCTACTGGATCTAACCAACAACTCTGATCCAACGCCCCATGCCTTATAAATGCACGGGGCTTTTTGTTGAGTTCGTAGACGCGGAATAGTTGGTATTGGCTGGCGTAGGCTTGTGAAAACTGCAATTCGTTGCGGCTGAGGTAGAACGGGGTTTCTGCGGCCAACGTTGTCGTTTTCACTTCGATAAAGCGTTCTTGCCCGCTGGTTTCAAATGACAAGATGTCATAGCCCGCGCCATCGCCTTGGGTTTTGGCGATGTGTTCGACTTTGGCGGCCAAGTGGTCTTTACCGGCGAGAGACAAGCGTTGTTGTTCAAAGGCGAGTACCAGCTCTTCGCCGGCTAGGCCCAAGGCGCTGTTTTGGGCTTCGCGGGCGGCGTAGTCGATCTGTAAGGTTGGCCGCTTAACTTGGTAGACGGCGGCGGGTTCCTTGGCCGAAGGCTCTGGGGCTGTTTGGATAAAGTCTTGCCACTGCGGGGTGTGGTTTACCACCGGCTTTTGCACGGCGTAGTTGGCAATCAGCTGCTGTAGTTCTGGGTGGCGGTTTAGCCAAATCACAACTTCATCGGCCAAGGCTTGTTGAATATTGGACAGTGGCTTGTAACCGGGCAGCCAGGGCAGGTCGATGTCGCGTAACACCGCGCTGATGTTCTGGTGTTTGAATTCAATCGAACCGCGCGAGCGGCTGATGAGCTTTTGCAGCTCGCGATTGTGCTCGGCCTTGTTGAGCTTTTGTCCGAGTAAGACTTTGCTAAACATCGCCATGTAATCGTTAACGATGAGGGCGATTTCTTCGCTGCGCCAATCCATGTGCTGGGCCATGCTGATTTGTTTTGATAAATGGCTAGAGCGTAATCGCCGCACTACTTGTATGCAATACGGCAATGCCTTTGTTTTGATATTCCCTAAATGAATGCGGCCAACCTTGCCCAAGGTTGGCCGCATGCCGTTTTGGCGGGGCTGGCTTATCATGCGGCTCTGTTAAACGGGGCGTGGCGATGATGGTGGTAACAAGAAAAACGGTCTGGTCTTGGGTGTTGACGGGGATGCTGGCGTGGCCGGCGGCTTTGCTGGCGAAGGAGGCGCAGTTTGCCTGCCGGGTGGTGGCGGTGCCGGATGGCGATACCTTGCGCTGCCAGTCGGGGCTGACGCAGCACAAGATTCGGTTGCATCAGATTGATGCGCCCGAGGCGGATCAGGCTTATGGCCAGCGTGCGCGGGCGGCGCTGGCGGCACGGGTGTATGGCCGGGCGGTGGTGATAGAGCCGCACGAGCGCGACAAGTACGGCCGGCTGGTGGCCAGGGTGTGGCAGGGGGATCGTGATATCAATCTCTTGCAGGTGAGCGAGGGCTGGGCCTGGGTGTATCGCCAGTATGCCGACGAGCCGGCGTATTTTGCGGCCGAGCAGGCGGCGCGGGCGGCGGCCAACGGGTTGTGGGCGGCGGGCAAGGGCATTACGCCGTGGCAGTGGCGGCGTGGCGAGCGCCAATCACGACCGTGGGCCGAGCTGGTGGGGGCACAGTCCGCAGCCGTGCCGGCAACTAAACCTGCCGCGCCACAGGCAAGCTGGGCCTGCGGCAGCAAGCAGCGTTGCAGCCAGATGCAGAGCTGTGCCGAGGCGCGTTATCACCTGAATGTGTGCAAGGTGAAGTCGCTGGATGGCAATAACGATGGCGTGCCGTGCGCGTCGCTGTGCCGTTGATGGGCGAGTGTGAATGGGCTTGCGGCCAACCTTGCTGAAGGTTGGCCGCAAAAAGCAACAAGGCCGCGTAAGCGGCCTTGTTGTTGATGAAGCGCGGCGCTTAGCCCAGCAGCAGGGCGTCGTCGTCGATGGCTTCGCCGCGCGTTTTCTCGAACATCGCCAGCAGGTCGGTGACTTGCATGCGGCTGCGTTCTTCGCCGGCCACGTCCAGCACCACGCGGCCTTGATGCAGCATCACGGTGCGGTGGCCGTGGTCCAGCGCCTGGCGCATGGAATGCGTCACCATCAGCGCGGTGAGTTTATTCTCGTGCACGATGCGGTCGGTCAGCTCCAGCACAAAGGCGGCGGTTTTCGGGTCGAGCGCGGCTGTGTGTTCGTCCAGCAGCAGGATGCGCGAGGGCTGCAGGCTAGCCATCAGCAGGCTTACCGCCTGACGTTGGCCGCCGGACAGCAGGCCCATGCGATCGGGCAGGCGGTTTTCCAGCCCCAGTTTCAGCGTGGCGAGTTTGTCGCGGAACAGCTCGCGCAGTTCGCGGTTCAGCGCCGCGCCAAAGCCGCGCTTCTGGCCACGGGCGTAGGCCAGCGCCATGTTTTCTTCGATGCTGAGGTCTTCGCAGGTGCCGGCCATCGGGTCCTGGAATACGCGGGCGACCATGCCGGCGCGTTGCCAGCCCGGCGTGCGGGTAACGTCCTTGCCGTCAATCGACAGGCTGCCGCTGTCGACGATGACATCGCCGGCCAACGAGTTGAGGAAGGTGGATTTGCCCGCGCCATTACTGCCGATCACGGTGACGAACTGGCCGCTGGCGATTTCCAGCGACAGGCCGCGCAGCACCGGGTTTTCGATCGGGGTGCCGGGGTTGAAGGTCTTGAACAGATTGTCAGCGCGCAGCATCAGGCTTTCCCTCCGGCCTTGCGGGCCATTTTGGCTTTCAGTTTTGGCAGCACCAGCGCAAAGCCCACCAGCAGGGCGGTGATCAGATTCAGGTCTTGTGCTTGCAGACCGATGAAGTCGGCTTGCAGCGCGACGGCAATCAGCAGGCGGTACAGCAGCGCGCCCAGCACGGTGGCCAGCGTGATCACCCATAGGGTGCGCGACGGCAGCAGGGTTTCGCCGATGATGACGGCGGCGAGGCCGACCACGATGGTGCCGACGCCCATCGACACATCCGCGCCGCCTTGCGTCTGCACATACAACGCCCCGGCGGTGGCGATCAGCGCGTTAGACAGTGCCATGCCGGACAGCACCATGCGGTCGGTGGCGATGCCCTGTGCACGCGCCATGCGGGCATTGGCACCGGTCGCACGCATGGCGAGGCCAGTCTGCGAGGCGAAGAACACATCCAGCCCCAGCTTGGCGGCGACGATCACCGCGGCCAGCACCATCGGTTGCACCTGCCAGGCGATGTCGTAGTTATCGCCGATCAGCGGGCTGAAGATGGTCGGGCTGCCGATCAGCGGCATATTCGGCGCGCCCATGATGCGCAGGTTGATCGAATACAGCGCGATCATCACCAAAATCGAGGCCAACAGCTGCAGGATATTGAGGCGCACATTCAGCCAGGCAGTCACCCAGCCGGCGGCGGCACCGGCCAGCGCGGCTATGCCGCAGGCCAGCCACGGGTCGTGGCCACCGGCAATCAGCGTGGCGGCAACGGCGCCGCCAAGCGGGAAGCTGCCATCGGCAGTAAGGTCGGGGAAGTCGAGGATGCGGAAGGAAATCAGCACGCCCAGCGCCACCAGGGCGAAGATCAGGCCGATTTCCAGCGCACCCGTCAGGGCGATCAGGGTCATGATGCAGGTCTTTCAATGACAACGCGCAGCTTGTGGCTGCGCGGTGGGACAGAAGGTTGGCCGCAAGGTATGCGGCCAACCTTGCGGGTTTACTTCACGGTGTCGCTGGCTTCTTTCAGCAGCGCCGGGCTCAGGGTGATGCCCTGCTTTTGCGCGGCGGCAGGGTTCAGTGTCAGCGACAGTTTTTCGCCGACTTGCGGGGCGATGGCACCGGCTTTTTCGCCTTTCAGGATGCGCACCACCAGCTTGCCGGTCTGGCGGCCGATGTCGTAGTAGTTCTGGCCCAGTGCCGCGACTGCGCCGCGCTTCACCGAGTCGGTATCGGCGGCTACCAGCGGCAGCTTGCCTTGCTGGGCAACGGCCACCAGCGATTCATAAGTCGACACCACATTGTTGTCGGTGCTGGTGTAGATCACATCGGCCTTGCCGATCAGGCTCTTGGCGGCCGGGGCCACGTCCACGGTACGCGGGGCCGGCGCTTCCACCAGGCTCATGCCGCGCTTGGCCAGTTCGGCTTTCAGTTCTTTGGCGACGACGACGGAGTTCACCTCACCCGGGCTGTACACCATGCCGACGCGCTTGGCACCCGGCTTTACCTTGCCGATCAGGTCGATCTGCGGTGCCAGCACCAGCTTGTCGGATACGCCGGTGACATTGGTCTTGGAGGGCTGCCAGCTTGGCACCAGCTTGGCGGCAACCGGGTCGGTCACGGCGGTGAACACCACCGGAATACTGCGGGTGGCAGCGACGGCGGCCTGCGCGCTCGGGGTGGCGATGGCGACGATCACGTCCGGTGCATCACCGACAAATTTGCGCGCGATCTGCGCGGCGGTTGCCGGATTGCCCTGGGCGCTCTGGTATTGGTATTTGAGTTGCTTGCCCGGCTCGAAACCGGCGGCTTTCAGCTCGTCCTCGATGCCCTTGCGCGCGGCGTCCAGCGCCGGGTGATCGACAATCGCGGTCACCGCGACGGATTTTTGCTCGGCAGCATGGGCCAGCAGCGGCAGGCTGGCCGCGAGTGCGAGGGCGAGAATGGAGCGGCGAGAAACGACAGTCATGGTGATCCCTTTGTTTTTGTGCGGTATGGCTTCGCGCAATCATATTGCAAAGCAGCAACTGTTTCAGCGCAGCTGCCGCAACAATATTTCAAATACTGTATCCAAAAGAATAAATGTGCTGACTATGCCAAAGTCACAATCCGATTGTTGCCGCTTGACCGCGATATGCAGACAGATGCTGGCAAAGTCGCCAGCCCGGCAGAAAGTCGTTTGGGTGCGGGTAGGACAGTTCCGGTTTTTGCAGAGTGATTGATTACGACACTGACATTGCTGGTGACTGGTCTTAATCTGGTATTTGATTGGTTTTTGCTGGCATTCGTCATATACATGAGGTGCTAGGCTGATAGACACGCCTGTCGTGCAGCAGCAGTCAAAACGGCGCTTGTGTATTTCCCTCTGGTAATTCCGGTGGCAAGCCGGTCTCCTTTCCCGCCTGTGGCCAGCAGGCGGGTTTTTTTATGGCTGCGGCCAAGCTTGGCCGCAGCTTTCCTGCATGGCGCGTGCGGGCTGGCTATGCTGCAAGAAGACAGGCGCGCGCAGGGCTTTTCAGACCCGAGCCGCAGCCTGTTGGCCGCGCTGGCGGCAATGGCATGCAGTCCGAAGTGGCGACCGCGGGTGGGGGGCAGTGTCATGGATAATTCCGAGGCCAAGTTGAAGCCGGTATTTCATCTGCCACATCTGCCGGCCGGGCGCGGGCTGCTGGTGCTGCTGGTGTTGGGCGGTGCGCTGTCCTACTGGCTGTATCAGGAGCTGGACGGCTCGGCGCTGCAGGCGCGCTATTTCAGCAGCGTGGCGCGTGATGCGACCTTTGCCGTGCAGCCGGGTGCCAGCGCGGCGATCCGCTTCCCGACGCCGGGCGGGCCGTATGATCAGCGCCTCGGCTACAGCGGTCTGCCCCGTTTTGTGCCGGCGCTACAAAAGCAGGGTTTCGCGATTACCCGTCAGGCGGTGCAGTCTGATGCCATGCTGGATCTGGCCGATCACGGCCTGACCGCGCCGCTGCTGCCGCTGGGGCTGAATCTGCCTTATGCCGAGAAAGATCAGGCCGGGCTGACAGTGCTGGATGGTCGCGGCCAACCTTTGTATCAGGCACGCTCGCCGCAGCGTGTGTATGCCGATTTTCAGGCCATCCCGCCCTTGCTGGTGGCCAGCCTGCTCTACATCGAAAACCAGAGCCTGCTGCGCGAGGACGAGCCGCAACGCAACCCGACCATAGAATGGGGCCGGCTGGGCGTGGCGGTAGCCAACAAGGCGGTGCATGCCTTTACTCCCGGCTACCGTGCCGCCGGGGCCAGCACGCTGGCGACGCAGATCGAGAAATACCGCCACTCGCCGGGTGGGCGCACCGGCAGCGAGGAAGAAAAGCTGCGGCAGATGCTGTCGGCCTCGGTGCGTGCCTATCTGCACGGCGAGGAAACCCTGCCGGCGCGGCGGCAGCTGGTGTTGCACTATCTGAATACCGTGCCGCTGTCGGCGCGCAGCGGCTTCGGTGAAGTCGCCGGCATCGGTGACGGCATGTGGGCGTGGTATGGCCGCAGCTTTGCCGAGGTAAACCGCGCGCTGGCCGACAAGTCGCCGGTGGCGCTGAGCGAACGTGCATTGCTGTTCAAGGAGGCGCTGAGCCTGATGATTGCGCAGCGCAGCCCGTCCTACTATCTGTTTGAAGACATCAATGTGCTGCAGGCGCTGACCGACAATTATCTGCAGTTGATGGCGCGTGACGGCCTGATCAGCGCCAGTCTGTTGCAGGCGGCGCTGTCGGTGTCGTTGCAGCAGGAGCGCAGCCGCGGCGGCCGCACCTTGGCTGCGCCGGCCGAGCTGAAAGGGGCCAACTCGGTGCGCTTGCGGCTGGCCAGCCTGCTGGGCATCAATCGCATGTACGACCTTGACCAGCTGGATGTCACCGCCAGCAGCACGCTGGATGCGACGCTGCAAAAAGAGGTAACGGCCGCCCTGCGCCAATTGCGCGATCCGGCCTACGCCAGGGCGGCGGGGCTGATGGATTTTCGCCTGCTGCAACAGGGCGCGCCCGAGGGCGTGACTTACAGCTTCACTCTGCTGGAGCGCACGCCGCAGGGCAATAAGGTGCGGGTGCAGGCCGACAATTTTGATCAGCCTTTCGATATCAATGATGGTGCCAAGCTGGATCTTGGCTCGACCGCCAAGCTGCGCACGCTGGTGACTTACCTGAAAGTGATCAGCGATTTGCACGCGCATTTCGCGGCGCAGGATGAGGCTGCATTGGCCAAGGCGGCTGATCAGACGAGTTTGCCGCTGCTGACGCGCTGGGCGATCGACTATCTGCGCAATAACGAAGACCACAGCCTGACAGCGATGTTGCAGGCGGCGATGGCGCGCGAGTATGCGGCCAACCCCGAGGAGCAGTTTTATACCGGCGGCGGCCTGCACAGCTTTGTCAATTTCGACAAGGAAGACAACAGCAAGGTGATGTCGGTGAGCGAGGCCACCCAGCGTTCGGTCAATCTGGTTTATATCCGGCTGATGCGCGATATCGCCCATTATTTCGAGTCGCCGGTCGGGCTGAAAACCAGCCCGCCGGATGATCGCGCCTATCTGCAGCGCTTTGCCGATCAGGAGGGGCGGGCATTCCTTTTGCAGTTCTACCAGCAATATCGCCGCAAGCCGCTGTACGAGCTGGATGCGCAACTCGGTCAGCGTTTTGCCGGAAATTACCGTCATCTGGCACTGATTCACCGCACCTTGCAGCCGCAGTCGACCTTCGAGCTGTATGCCGACTATGTGCGCCAGCACTATCGTGGCAGCGAGGCACCAAGTCAGAAGACCCTGCTGCGGCTGTATGCCGATTATTCGGCCGGCCAGCTGAGTCTGGACGACAGGGGCTATCTGCTGAAAATGCACCCGCTGGAGCTATGGCTGCTGGCTTACTGGCACCAGCATCCGGGGGCGAAATGGCAAGAGCTGGAGCCGGCCAGCAAACCGGCACGGCAGCAGGCTTACAGCTGGCTGTTCAAACGCTACGAGCGCGAGCCGCTGGCGGTGGCCTCGCGGCTGCGCCAGATGCGCGAGCAGGATGCCTTCGCCCGCATTCATGCGCAGTGGCGCGAGATGGGTTATCCGTTTGAACGGCTGGTGCCATCCTACGCCACGGCGCTGGGGGCCTCGGCCGACCGGCCGGCAGCGCTGGCCGAGATGATGGGCATCCTGTCGGCTGACGGCATGCATCTGCCGACGGTGTATCTGGACAAGCTGCACTTTGCCGCCGCCACGCCTTATGAAACCGAGCTGCAGCGCCAGCCGCAGGCCGGCAAGCGGGTGCTGCCGCCCGAGGTCGCCCAGGTGGTGCGCGATACTCTGCAGCAGGTGGTCGAGCAGGGTACGGCGCGGCGGGTCAGCCATGCTTTTGATCTGGCGGATGGCACGCCCATCATCATCGGCGGCAAGACCGGCACCGGCGATCATCGTTACAAGACTTTTGCCAAGGGCGGGGTGCAGACCGGCGAGCGGGTGGTGAGCCGAGCCGGTGCGTTTGCCTTCTATCTGGGCGATCGCTACTTCGGCACCATGGTGGCCTATGTGGCGGGTGAAAAGGCCGGCAACTATCGTTTCACCAGCGCCTTGCCGGTGCAGATCGTGAAAAACATCGCGCCAGTGCTCAATAGCCGGCTGGCGCTGGCCGAGTCTTCGCGCTTGCGGCCAACGACGCGTTGAGGTTTTCGTCCGCCCAAGAAAAAAGCCCCCGCCGAAGCGGGGGCCAAGCAACAACTCCAACGGAGAGGAGGAGAAAACGTCAGCGATCGTGGCCTACGGCAACTTCGCGGGTGCGATACAGCGAGTACAGTACGCCGCTCGTCAGCAGGGTCAGGGTCAGGCCCAGCGACCAGGCAGTCGGGATCTTGAAATCCACCATGCCGATGCCGTTGAAGTAGACCAGCGACACCTTCACACCGATAAACACCAGTACCAGCGACAGCGCATACTTCAGGTAGTGGAAGCGGTGAACCATCGCCGCCAGCGCAAAGTACAGGGCACGCAAACCAAGAATCGCGAAGATATTCGAGGTATAGACAATGAACGGATCCTGCGTGATGGCGAAGATGGCCGGGATGCTGTCTACCGCGAAAATCAGGTCAGCGCTTTCTACCAGGATCAGCGTCAGCAGCAGCGGGGTTGCCCACCAGCCACGTGCCAGACCGTGTTCTTCACCGCGTACCCAGAACTTTTCGCCGTGCAGGGTCGGGGTGAAACGCATGCGGCTTTTCAGCCAGTTGTACATCTTGCTGTTATCCAGCGAAGGCTCATCGTCACTGGACATCAACATCTTGATACCGGTAATCAGCAGGAAGCCGCCAAACAGCGCCAGAATCCACTGGAATTCGGCCACCAGCATCGCACCGATGCCGATCATGATTGCCCGCAGGAAGATCACGCCGAGAATGCCCCAGAACAGCACGCGGTGCTGATAGATGCGTGGAACGGCCAGGCTGGTGAAAATCAGCGAGATCACGAACACGTTGTCCATCGACAGCGATTTTTCTACCAGATAGCCGGTGATATAGGCCATGCCGGCATCGGAACCCTTGTACCACCAGATCCAGGCACCGAAGGCGAGGCCGATGGCGATATAAAAGGCCGACAGCTTCAGGCTTTCGGCCACGCCGATTTCTTTCTGCTCCTTGTGTAATACACCCAGGTCAAACGCCAGCAGCATGCCGACGATACTCATGAACATCAGCCACACCCACAAGGGGTAGCCGATGAAGGCCATGGTCAGAAATTCCATTTAAATCCTTTCCGGAGCAGGTAATCAGTTGGTGAGACTGCCCAACCAGGCAGACAGGGCACCCAGCAAATCCGTGAATGCCTGCATGGTCTGCGGGGTGGCCAGCACATCCCACAAGGTAAACAGCAACCAGATCACGAAAGCTGCGGCCAACATGCCGAACAGCAGCAGGGCACCGAGTACCACGGCGGCAATGATCAGCAATTTACGGATCGGCAGATTGCGCAGTGCCGGCATGCCCTGTTTCAGTTGCGGGCCGGCCAGTTGCATCAGGCGTGGACCAAAGTGCTGCAGCAAGGCAAGGACGATACGGCTTTTCATGATGTGGCTGTCTTTCCTCTGAATGATTCGGGTGCCGCCACTATAGGCAAGCACGGTTCCATGAAAAAGCAGAGTAAAATGAAGTTTTATTCAGAGAAAAACTGAAGATGAGCCAGCTGTTCAACTATCGGCATCTGTATTACTTCTGGGTGGTCGGCAAGGAAGGCGGCATGGCCAAGGCAGCGGCCAGGCTGGGCATGGCGGTGCAGACCGTCAGCGTGCAGGTAAAAGAGCTGGAAAAAGCGCTCGGCTATACCTTGTTGAAACCGGCTGGCCGCAATCTGGTGTTGACCGAAGCCGGCCAGCTGGTGCTGGAACAGGCCGAGGCGATTTTTCAGCTGGGCGAACAGCTGCCCGAGCGCCTGCGCCGCGAGATGCTGGGCGCGGGTGTGCGTTTGCGCATCGGCACCTCGGATGGTCTGCCCAAACTGATGGTGCAGCGCCTGCTGGCACCGGTGCTGGGCGACAAGTCGATGCGGCTGCAGATGGATGAAGGCGAGTTCGAAGATCTGCTGGCAGATCTGGCCTTGCACCGGCTGGATGTGGTGCTGGCGGATCGTCCGGCGCCGGCCAACCCCAATCTCAAGCTGTACAGCCACTTGCTGGGCAAGTCCGAGCTGGCCTGGTTCGGCACACCGGCCTTGCTGGCGGGGCAAGACTTCCCGTCCGGGCTGGCAGATCTGCCGCTATTGTTGCCCAGCAGCCATGCAGCGGTACGGCAGCGGCTCGATCAGTGGTTCAGCCTGCAGGGCCTGTGGCCGAATGTGGTGGGCGAGTTTGAAGACAGCGCGGTGCTGAAAACCTTCGGCACCAGCGGGTTGGGCGTGTTCCCGGCCCCCTTGCTGATGCAGGACGAGCTGGAAAACCGTTATGGTCTGCAGTTGTTTGGCCACTGCCAGGGGGTGGAGGAGCAGTTCTACGCAATCTGCGCCGACAAGAAAGTGCGCCACCCGCTGGTGCAGCGTCTGCTCGATCAGGCCTGAATCACAGGCTGAAATCAGCGGTCAGCGTTTCGCGCGGCAGATTCTGTGCCTCGCTTAGCGGTGCGCAGTCACTGGCGCTCAGGTGGCGCAGCCGGGGCTCGTCAAAGCGGGCGGCACCGGTCACGCTCAGCGTGAGTTTTTCGCGTCGTGGCAGATCATCAGCCCGGCCGGAGAACTGCGGCTGGCCATCCAGATTCACATAAATGAACGGCCCGCAGACCGTCAGCTCCAGCTGGCGGGTCTGGCCGTAAGGCAGTGCCAGTGGCACGCTGCCGGGCTTCAGGCCAAACATCGGCAGGTGACGAATCAGGATCAGGCGCTGGTTGGCCGCATGCAGGGTGAGGCCGAAATAGCGATTGCCCTGACTTGCCAGCATCACACTGGCGGCATAGCCGCGCTCGGGGGTGATGGCAACATTCAGCTGATAGCGTTCCGGCAAGGGTTTACGGGATTGCAGACTGGCCGGCAGGCCACCGGCGCAGGCCCGCGCATCATTGCTGGCGGGGGCGCAGCTAGCCAGCAGCTGGCCATGTTCATCGACTTGCCATTGGCCGCGCTGGATTTGCCAGCGGCCATCAAGCAGGGTGTTCTGGGCGGGGGGCAGGCTGCTGCAGGCGGCCAGCAGCCCGATGACGGGAATCAGGAAAACGTGTCGGCTAATCATGCCGTCATGATAACCGGCAGGCATGTTCCATGTGAAACCGGATCACTCTTCCCACGGCCACCAGTCGGGTGAGGGCTTGAGCGCACTTTCCGGATACATGGCGAACAGGTTGGCCGCAATACGCTGCGGATTGGCGACGCCGTGCTCGCACAACCAGTCATCCAGCGCCTCGATCTGCTCGTCGCGCTTCATCAGCCGGTACAGCAACGCCCAGTCTTCCGGCATGCACCAGTTCAGGCCATCGGCCTGCCAGATCGCGCTGGCGTCAAACGGCCAGCAGAACTGGCCCTTGGGCAGGCGGATCACCATCTCGGCAATCAGGTCGATCAACAGGCCGTCAGCCGTCTGCAAGCGCGCAAAATGGCGGGTCGCATAATCCGGATGCGGTGCCGGCGTGATATCGCTGGCGTGTTGCAACAGGATGGTTTTCAGCGCGGCAAAGTCGGCAGCGGTGGTGACGATGTCCAGATCACGCGGCTCGTCGACCAGATCCAGCTGCTGCAATAGCGTGCTGCCACCGATGGCCCAGCTCAGGCCGGCCAGTTGCGGGGCGAGGGTGGTGATGAAAGTACGGGGTGTGGTCATCTCGGACGGTTCCTTGCGGCCAACCTTGGCAGCATCAGTAATGCGGCGGGATTTCGTCGCGCAGCGAGCGCTGCTCGTCGTGCTGGTTGCCGGCCTGTTGCATGCGGTACAGGTGGCGCAGCTGTTCCTGCAGCAGGTCGATTTGCTGCTGTTGGCGGGTGATGGTGAGATTCAGGGCGTCCAGCAGGTCATCCTGCAGCGCAACCTTGATTTCCAGTTCGGTCAGACGCGATTCCATGGCTAGCCTCGCTCAAATGCGGATGCACAACGGAAAACGGGGTTTCCATTACTGGAAACCCCGTGAATCCTGGTGCCGGCGGCAGGAATCGAACTCGCGACCCCCTGATTACAAGTCAGGTGCTCTACCATCTGAGCTACACCGGCGAAGAGGTGCGTATTATTGCCGATGATTTTTAATCTGGCAAGCCCCGGCATGAAAAAAATCATGCCGGGGCGATGAAGTTACTTACAGCACCATCGCTGCCAGCCAGCCGGCGGCCAACAGCGGCAGGTTGTAATGCAGGAAAGTCGGAATCACAGTGTCGCGCATATGATCGTGCTGCTCATCGACATTCAGGCCGGAGGTCGGGCCCAGTGTCGAGTCGGATGCCGGCGAGCCGGCATCGCCCAGCGCGCCGGCAGTACCCAGCAGCGCGACGGTAGCGAGTGGCGAAAAGCCCAGTTGCTGGCACAGCGGCACAAAGATCACCGCCAGAATCGGCACGGTAGAGAAGGACGAGCCGATGCCCATGGTCACCAGCAGGCCGACCAGCAGCATCACCAGCGCCGCCATCGCCTGGTTGTGGCCGAACAGCGCTGCCGAATGCTCGACCAGCGGGGCGATCTGGCCGCTGGCCTTCAGCACCTCGGCAAAGCCCTGGGCGCTGATCATCACGAAACCTATCATCGCCATCAGGCGGATGCCTTCGCTGAAGACATGATCGGCTTCCTGCCATTTCAGCGCGCCGCTGGCGAGGAACAGCAGAAAACCGGCCAGTGCGCCCAGCAGCATCGAGTCGCTATACAGCTGTACGCCGAACGCCAGCACGATGGCGACGGTAGCAGTCAGCAAGCCCTTGCGGCCAACCTTGGCGTGGGTGCGTTCGGCCTGTTCGATCTTGCCGAGGCGATAGTGGCGTGGTGCGCGGTAGCTGACAAACACCGCCACCAGCAAACCGGCCAGCATGCCGGCGGCCGGAATCGCCATCGCATGCATCACATTGATGCCGGCGGTGCTCATGCCGGCTTTCTCGATATTGCCCAGCAGGATCTGCTGCAGAAAGATCTCGCCAAAGCCCACCGGCAGCAGCATATAAGGCGTCACCAGACCGAAGGTCAGCACGCAGGCCACGGCACGACGGTCCAGCTCCAGCCTGGCCATCACATACAGCAGGGGCGGAATCAGCAGCGGAATGAAGGCGATATGGATGGGCACCAGGTTCTGGCTCATCACACTGACGGTGGCTAGCAACAACAGCAGGCTCCACTTCAGCTTGTGGCGGCCGTCACCATCCTGCAGGCGGCGGATGGCGGCATCGGCCAGCGCATGCGGCAGGCCGGATTTGGCAATGGCCACGGCAAAGGCGCCGAGCAGGGCGTAAGACAGGGCAACCGAGGCGCCGTTGCTGATGCCGCGGTTAAACGCCGCCAGCGTGGCCGCCAGATCCAGCCCGCTGCACAGGCCGGCAAAAAGCGAGGCGACGATCAGGCTGATGACCACATGCACGCGGGCCAGACTCAGGCCCAGCATCAGCAGAACGGCAAGCAGTATTGCATTCATTTGTATATACAAATCCTTGATTCGATTGGGAAAAGGGTCAGAGGCTACCGGACTGGGCGGCGTCTGTCGAATCAGGGAAAACACCTATGGCGTGGCGAGCAGGCAAAAAAAAAGCCTCCGCGAACGGAGGCAAACGCACACTTGGAGGAAAGGAACAAGCAAAAAACAATCAGCGTGGCAGTACTCGCGCACTGCCGCCACCGGTCAAGACCTTGACCAGCTGGCCAGCGGCAAGCGGCACATCGGCCTCTTGCACAATGGATACGGTTTTGCCGGAATCGAGCTTCACGGTCAGCTCGTAGGCATCTTTGGTGTTGTTGCGCTGCGCGGCTTCGGCACTCATGCCGCCTATCATCGCGCCGACAATGCTGCCGGCTACCGCGCCGCTACCCTTGCCGATATTGCTGCCGGCAAGGCCGCCCAGCGCCGTGCCGCCGAGGGTCAGCAAATCGTTGGTATTGCCTTCCATCTTCACCACTTTGACATCGAGGATGCGGCCGAACTCGACCTGATGCATCTGGCGCATTTGCGACTTGCTGTAGACCTGGGCCGAATCGGAGCTGCCCATGCCGGCACAACCGGTCAGGACAAGCGCGCCGGCCAGTGCGGCCAACAGGGGTTTGGAAGCAGACATCGGATCACTCCTGAAGCAATGGTGCTATTGGAGCATAGACGCCTGTTAATGTTGTTTGGAAAGCATTAAGGAATGCTAAATGCCGGCGTGGCGGCTGCCGCGGCTCAGGCGTTTGCAGTCGCCTGCCAGCCGAAGTGCTGCAGCATGAAGGCGAGCCCCGCGGGCGGAATATCCAGCGCGCGACCATCGCTGCGCCGGATAGCAAAGCCGCGCTGCAGGAAGGCGGCACAAATCGCCTCGCCCAGCGGGCCGGCCAGATGATCGTGGCGCTCGCTCCAGTCTAGACAGGCTCGCGCCAGCGGGCCACGCCCCAGGGTGTTGATGTCGATGTCCAGATTGGCCAGCAGCCATTGCCGGCCGCTGGCGCTGACCTCGAAACGCTGATTGGCCTCGTCGCGCAGCAGCCAGCCTTGCGCCTGCATCGCCTGGCACAGGCCGACACCCAGCCGGCCGGCCAGATGGCGATAACAGGTACGTGCCTGACGCAGGGCGGCATCACCCTTGGGTTTCAGCCGCAACTGCTGGCGGTCCAGCCCGTGTGCGGCCACCTGCAGGGCCTCGATCGCCCGTGCGATCTCGCCATCCGCCAGCGTGTAATAGCGAAAGCGCCCGCGCTGCTCGACGCGCAGCACCCCGCCATCCAGCAATCGCGCCAGATGATTGCTGGCAGCCTGCGCCGACAGCCCGGCCGCGGCGGCCAGATCGCTGGCGGGCAACAGCCGGCCATCCATCAGCGCCAGCAGCATGCGGCTGCGGCCGGGGTCGGCCAGCAGATTGGCCAGGCGGCTGATATCGGGGGCGGATTCACACATGGTCGTGTCCTGCAAAAACGGTATGGCAGCTTAACACGCGGCTGGCGGCCAACGTTTCAGCACGGCGTGAAACATCCGGGCCGCGACCGCGCTTAGGCTGTGGCCTTCAGCAAGGAGAATGCGATGAAGGACATTTGCCACGCGCTGCAAGCCATCGGCCAGCCGCAAGCCACCGACTGGTATGCCGCGCAAAGCCGGCAGCAGCCGTTTTATTTTGATGCCGGCCTGCAAAGCTGGGTCGCCGCCAGTGCCGCCAGCGTGGCCGAGGTCCTGGCCAGCCCGCTGTGCGGTGTGCGGCCGGCGGGGCAGCAAACGCCGGCGGCCTTGCAGGGCACGGCACTGGGCGATTATTTCGGTTTGATCTTGCGTCAGCGCGATGATGCCGGCCATCTGCCGCAAAAGACGGCGCTGCTGGCGGCCTTGCAGGCGGTGGATGAGGCGCAGCTGCAGCAAGCCTGTGCCCGTGCGTGGCAGGCGGAGACGGCCAGTGCGGCGACGCTGGATGGCCGGCAGCTGGATCAGCTGGCGCTGGCTTATCCCTTGCGGCTGATGGCCAGTCTGCTCGGGCTGGAGGAGGCACGTTTGCACGAGTACGGCGCACAAGTGGATGCGCTGCTGGCCGGCCTTGCCGCCGGCGCGAATCCGGCGCAGCGCCAGGCCGGCAGTCTGGCGGTACAAGCCTTGCAGCAACAGTTGGCCGCCGTCGCGGCGGGGCAGTCGGCCCTGCTGGATGCCTTGCGCCACATCTGGCCTGAGGCTGCCGGCTGGCAGGCCAATGGCGTGGCGCTGTTGCAGCAGACACGCGAAGCAACGGCCGCCTTGCTGGGCCATTTGCTGCTGTTATTGGCGCAGCAGCCCGCCTTGCGCGAGCGCTTGCGGCAAGCGCCGGCATTACGCGCGGCGGCACTGGCCGAATGCCTGCGCTGGCGCTCGCCACTGCAGAACACGCGCCGCGTGGTGCAGGCCGACGGCTTGCTGTGCGGGCAGGCGGTCACGGCCGGGCAGAACATCTTGCTGTTACTGGCTGCGGCCAACCTTGATGCCCGCTGTCATCCGGCACCGACGGCTTTCGAGCTGGCGCGGCCGCAGCGTCACGAGCACGGCTTTGGTCTGGGCGCGCATCGTTGTCCGGGCAGCCGTCTCGCGCTGGCGATGGCCGCGACGGCGCTGGACGGCCTGTTGTCGCTGGATCTGCCGTGGCCGGCACTCGCCGCCGGCCATCATTACCGGATGTCGATCAACGCCAGTTGGCCGCAATTTTCCTTGGCAGGAGACGCCGCATGATCGCCGTGATTTTTGAAGTCGAGCTGGCCGAGGATGGCCGTGATGGCTATCTTGCCCACGCCGAGGCGCTGCGCCCGCTGTTGCAGCAGATAGACGGTTTTGTTTCGATCGAGCGATTCAGCAGTCTGGCGACGCCGGGCAAGCTGCTGTCGCTGTCATTCTGGCGAGACGAGGCCGCGTTGGCCGCGTGGCGACAGCTCGAAGCGCATCGTCTGGCGCAGGCGGCCGGCCGTGATGGCCTGTTTGCCGACTACCGCTTGCGGGTGGCGACGGTGAGCCGCGATTACGGCATGAGCGCGCGTGAGGAGGCACCGGCTGACAGCCGGCAACGGCACCAGACTGTTCAGTCTGACGAACGCAACAGCAAGTAGTGCAGCTCGATGCAGGGTTGGCCGCGAAATTCGGCGGCTTCGCGGCGGATTTCGGCAAAGCCCAGACGCAGAAGCAGCGCCTGGGCCGGCAGATTGCGCGCATCGGTCAGCGCGGTCACGGCTTGCAGGGCCGGGTCGGCAAACAGCTGTGCCAGCAAGGTGCGTAAGGCGGCAGTGGCCATGCCGCGTCCTTGTGCGGTGCGCGCGAGGCTGAAGCCGATTTCGGCCCGGCTGCCGTCTGGCGTCAGATAAAGACCGATATCGCCGGCCAGCCGGCCGCTGTCGTGCTCGGCAATCGCCAGCTGGCACCAGCCGCCAAAATGAGGTATCGCCACATCGGCCATTTGCTGCAAGAACGCCAGTGCGGCGGCGTCATCCTGTGGCAGCCAGCCCTGATAGCGGCCAACCTCGGGGTCGTGGCGATAAGCCTGAAAGTCGGCAAGATCGGCTGCGCACAAGCGGCGCAACACGGTGCTCCCGGCGGCAAGCGGCAGGGCGAGCGTCATCTTAGCCGGCCAGCAGTGCGGCCAGTTGTGGCGGAATCTCGGGGCGGCCGCGCGCATTGACGGCGGTGCCGATGATCAGGCCTTCCAGCACCACCTTATTGTCGCTGCTGCGGATCACTTGCTGGCGAAAGCCGAAGCGCACGCGCGATACCGGCTCGAAGGCGACGCTGACGACAAAGCGGTCGCCGCTGGTCAGCGAGGCCTTGTAATCGAGCTCGGAACGCACCACCACCAGATTGATGCCTTCACGCGCCAGTGCGGCGAAGTCCACGCCTTTTTCCAGCAAAAACTCGTGTCGCGCGTGCTCCAGATAGTTGAAATAGACACTGTTGTTGACGATGCCCTGCATATCGCATTCGTAGTCGCGAACCTTGAAATCAACAGTAAAAACGCTCATGGGGTCTCCGGGTTGGCCGCGGGTGGCCGGATGATTCAGTCGGTGGCATCCTGCGGGCGGATGGCCTTGATCACATACAGGTCAAAACGCGTGGACTTGCCGTCCAGCACCGCCGACGGCTTGATGCCCTCGATCGGCACGCCGCGTTGCGGCCGTTTCACCACCACGCGCACGGTGGCGGCGGCAATCGCCGCGGCCAGCAGCTGGGCGCTGTCCATATCGTCGCCGATGACGTGCTGGAAGGCCTGCATGCCTTTTTTGGCGGCGGCGGATTTCTTGTCGGTGTCGGGGAACATCGGGTCGACAAACACCACTTGTGGTCGTTCGGCCGGGCTTTTTTCTGCTTGTGCGGCCAACCAGTGGATGGCATTGGTGTGCTCCAGCGTCATGCGCGCGGCGATGTCCATGGTGTCGGGGTGGACGCTTGCGCGTTCCAGCGCGTCAAACAATAGCGCGGCGGCCACCGGCGAGCGTTCGAGCAGGGTGACTTCGCAGCCGAGGGTGGCCAGCACGAAGCTGTCGCCGCCGAGGCCGGCGGTGGCATCGACCACGCGCGGCAGCTCTTTGGCACCCTTGAGGCCGACGGCCTTGGCCACCGGTTGGCCGCGTCCGCCGCCCTGTTCGCGGCGGTGTTTGGCCGCGCCTTCGACAAACTCGGCATACACCGCGCCGTGCTTGCCCGTGGTCACCAGCTCCAGCCGTTCCGGCCCCAGCTCCAGCCAGTAGCCGTCTGTTGGGCGCTGCTTGACCAGCGGCAGGGCAAAGCGTGCGGCCAACCTTTCGGCGGTGTCGTGGCGGGCGCTTTCGGCGCAATAGAGCGGGGTAGCTTGCATGGCGGTGTTTCCGGTTATCACGCGGCGAAGATACGGGATGGCGCGGCCAAGGGCAATCTGCCGCCAGAAAATTGCCTTTGCTGATGCTGTGTGAATAAATGAAGCATGCTACCGCTGCTTGCTCTCGTGCTGGGCATCGCGGGCAGTGCGCTGTTGCCGCAGCTGCCCGCCTGGCCTGTACTCGTCCTAATCACCGTCTTGCCCGCGCTGTTGTACTGGCGCTGGCGGCGGCGTTTCTGGCTGTGCCTGCTGTTGCTGGCACTGGGGCTGGCGTATGCCTGTGTGCGTGCCGAATGGCGGCTGGCACACAGCCTGTCGCCGGCGGCGCAAGGGCAAACGGTGTGGCTGATCGGCCAGGTGCGTGATCTGCCGCAGGCAGGCGAGCAGTCGGTGCGCCTGCGCCTGCAGGTCGAGCAGGTGCTGACTCCCGGGGTGACGGTGCCGCCCTTGCTGGAGCTGCGCGATTACGCGCGGCAGTCGTGGCCGGCCGGCAGCCGCTGGCGGCTGGCGCTGCGTTTGCGGCCGGTAGCCGGCACGCTCAATGCAGCGGGTTTTGATGCCGAGGCGTGGTACTGGTCGGAGGGGATACTGGCGACCGGCACGGTGGTGGCCGGGCGGCAGGCGCTGGGTGAGGGCCGAGGCTTGCTGCCGTGGCTGGACCGGCAGCGCGAGGCGATTGCCACGCGGCTATTGCAGACGAGCGCCGGGCAGGATGCCCGTGCCAGCGCACTGGTGGCGGCGCTGGCGGTTGGCGCGCAGCAATCACTGGACAGCACGGCATGGCAGGCACTGGCGGCGACCGGCTTGACCCACATCGTCAGCGTGTCAGGCATGCATATCACCCTGCTGGCCGTGATGGTGGCGGGCTTGTGCCGTTATCTGTTGCGCCTCCGGCCGCTGGTGCGCCAGCCTTTGCTGTGGTCCTTGCTGGCAGGGTTGGCCGCAGCCTGGGCCTATGCCTTGCTCGCCGGTTTTTCGGTGCCGACCCAGCGCACGGTGTGGATGCTGAGCATGGCGGTGCTGGCCCTGAGCTGGCAGCGAGCGCTGACCGCCTTGCAGATCTGGCTGGCGGCGCTGGTGCTGGTGTTGCTGCTGGATCCGTTCGCGGTGCTGGCTGCCGGTTTCTGGCTGTCTTTCGGCCTGGTGGCGGCGCTGATCCTGTTGTATCTGGGCCGGCGCGCGCGGCCGGGGCGCTGGCGCATGGCACTGGATGCGCAATACACCGCCACCGTGGCCTCCATCGTGCCGCTGGCGGCATTCTTCGGCCAGTTGCCGCTGGTGTCGCCGCTGGCGAATGCCCTGGCGGCACCGTTTGTCTCGCTCTTGCTGACGCCTGCCTCGCTGCTGGCGGCACTATTGCCGTGGCCGCCCCTGCTGCAGCTGGCGCAGTGGCTGGCTGTCTTGTTCTGGTGGTGGGTAGATTTGTTGGCACAAGCCCCGTTGTGGCCGGTGGCGGCGGCTCCGTGGCCATTATGGTTGGCCGCAAGCGTAGGCAGCCTGTGGCTGATCGCACCGCTGTCGCCCTTGTTGCGCAGCTATGGCCTCTGCCTGCTGATGCCGTTGCTGATGTGGCGGCCGCTACCGCCTGAGGAGGGGCGCGTGTGGGTGACGGTGCTTGACGTCGGTCAGGGCTTGTCGGTGCTGTTGCAGACCCGACAGCACACGCTGCTGTACGACACCGGTGCCGGCGAGGCCGGGCGGGTGGTCTTGCCGCAGCTGCGGGCGGCCGGTGTGGGCAAGCTGGATAGCTTGCTGCTGTCGCATCACGATAATGACCATGACGGCGCGGCGGCCGGGGTCTGGCAGGGCATCAAGGTTGGCCGCATGCTGGCCGGACAGCCGCAGTTTTATCCGCTTGCCCAGCCATGCCGGCAAGGCCAGCACTGGCAGTGGGACGGGGTGAGGTTTGAAGTGTTGTGGCCACGCGCCGATAGCCGTGGCGAGGATAATGCCCATAGCTGTGTGTTGCGGGTGCTGGCCGGTGCTCAGGCCTTGCTGCTGACCGGCGATGCGCCGCAAGCGGTCGAGCAGCAACTGCTGGCTGCCTATGGTCATAGCCTGTACAGCCAGTTTCTGCTGCTGGGTCATCACGGCAGCAAGTCATCCAGCAGCGGGGCATTTCTGGCGACGGTGGCCCCGCAGCGCGCCATCATCAGTGCCGGTTTTGCCAATCGTTATCGCCATCCGCATCCGCTGGTGTTGCACCGCCTGCAAACGCTGGGGATTGCCGAATGGCGAACGGATCGCGATGGCGCGATCCGTTTCGAGTTGGGTGGTGCTGATCTTGCGGCCAACTTGGCCAGACAGCAGCAGGCGCGCTACTGGCGGCGGCCGTGGCCTACTGCCCCTTGAGCGTGGCGTGCACGCAATTGCCGCGGCCTTCGTACTCGACGCTGTCGAAGGACAGTTTGCGCGCAATCAGGATGCCGCGACCGTGGCTGCTGACCAGCCGGCCGGGGTCATCCTGCAGATAGTTTTGCCAGTCAAAACCCGGCCCCTGATCGCGGATGGTATAGCGCAGGGTGTCGTCATGACGTTGCATGGTGACCTCGACCTTGCGCTGGCCCAGTACCGGGTCCTCCATGCGTTGCTGCAACACCTCTACCCAGCGGTCTTCCATCTGCAGCCGCGATTTCTCCTCGTAGGACAGCTCCAGATTGCCGTGCTCGATGGCGTTGACGATCAACTCGAACAGGCCGGTGGCAGTCTTGTCCGGTGTCTTGCTGGCGCGGGCCAGCAGGGCGGTCACGCTGCGTGCCTCCAGCAGATTGCCGAAGCGGAAGTTGGCCTCGGTCATGTGGTGCAGGGCTTCGAGGTGCTGGTTGGCCAGCTCGGTAAAGTACTGGTGACGGTCCCAGTGCTCGGTGGCGGCACCGACAACCGCCAGCAGCATGTCGCGCGAGAACGGTTTGGTCAGGTAGTAGAAGGCACCGCTGGCCAGACTCTCCTGCACGCTGGCCGCCTCGCCGACGGCGGTCTGCATCACCACCGGCAAGAAGGCCAATTCTTCATTGGCCTTGATGCGCTTGAGCAGCTCGGTACCGCTGATGCCCGGCATCATCTTGTCCAGCAGAATGGTGGAGAAACGGTTGCCGTGATCGTTCAGGATGTCCCAGGCCTCTTCACCGTTATGCGCAAGCTCGATCTGGTAGCCGGCGTCTTCCAGCAGTTCGGCCATCAGTTCGAGATTGATCGGCTCGTCATCAACCAGTAATAGGTGCTTAGGCATGGTCTTGCTCCTGGCGGGAGGTCATGGCTTTACAGGGTAGGGTGACCCGGAAATGGGCACCCGGCGTATGCGGCAGGATTTCGATCTTGCCATGATGGGCCTGCACGATTTCGCGGCAGATGGCCAGCCCCAGGCCGCTGCCACCGGCGCCGGTCTTGGTCTGGGTGCCCTGGATAAAGGCGTTGAAAATCATTTCACGCTCGGCCGGCGGGATGCCCGGGCCATAGTCGCGAATGTCGAAGCTCAGCATCTGGCTATTGGCGCGACTGTAGCCGACGGTGATGTCTACCGTTTCGCCCGGCGGGCTGAACTTGATGGCATTGCCCAGCAGATTGCGCAAGAGCTGGCCGATACGGAAGGCATCCATGGTGGCTGGCAGCGGCGCATCAACGCCATGCAGCTGCAGGGTGACCTGACGGCCCTGGGCCATACCGCGCAGCTCGTCTACCGCCTCGAGGGTAATCTGGCTGGCATCGCATTCCTGCATCTGGTAGGCCATTTTGCCGACTTCCATCTTGGACAGATCCAGCAGATCGTTCAGCAGGGTCAGCAGGCGGTCGCCGCTGTGGTGGATGCGGTCGAAATAGTGGCGCAGTTTTTCCGGCTTGGCTGTGTCGGCGCGGCTGATGCCCATTTCGGCAAAACCGAGAATCGCGTGCATAGGCGTGCGCAGCTCGTGCGACATATTGGCGAGGAACTCGGTTTTGGCACGGCTGTTCTCCTCGGCCAGCTCCTTGGCGCGGCGCAGATTGTCTTCGGTGGCACGTTGCGCCGAGACATCCTGATACAGCCAGACCGAGCCAAACTCCGGCTTGGCCGGCTGGACGGCCTTGCCGTACATATACACCCAGATCGGCTCGTCGGTACCGCGTTGCAGCAGGATTTCGTCTTGTGATACCTCGCCGGTATTCAGTATCGGGTAGATCTGTTTGCCGGTGCGGATGTACTGCTCGTCGCTGTCATACAGCAGGCGGGTGCTTTGACCGACGACTTCGGCCTCATGGCGCTGGAACAGCGACAGGAAGGCGCGGTTTACCTGGCGATAGCGCCGGTCGACGATATAGGCCATCGCCATCGGACTGGCTTCGAGCAGGGCTGACAGCTGGCGGCTCTTGGATTCGACCTGTTCGGCCAGCGAATCCTTCAGCTTGATAAGCGCCTCTTCGCTGGCCTTGCGTTCGGTAATGTCGCGGCAAACGGCGATATAGGAGACTTCCTGCTCTTGCGCGATCTGGGTCAGCGAGACTTCGATCTGCAGGGTCTGGGTATTGCTACAGATCATCATCGCTTCGAACGCCTTGCCCAGCCGGTTGGCCACATGCAGTTCGAAACCCTGGTTGCCAGCCGGATGCAACTCACTGATCAGGGCGCCGGCCGGCAGCGACAGCAAGACCTGGCGCGGCTGGCCGAGCATGCTTTCGGCGGCGCGGTTGATGTCGCGAATCAGGCCGTCTTGCGAGATGACCAGAATGGCATCGCCGCTGCCTTCGACAATCGCGCGCAGGCGCTGGATGGCTTCACGCGAGCGCACCTCATGTTGCTGGTGTTGTTCATGCTGTTGGGTCAGCAGACGGTTCTGTCGTGCCTGCTGGCGCAAGCGGGTGCGCTGGCCCTGATGCTGGCGCTGCGATTGCAGCACCATGACGCCCGACATGGCGGCCATCAGCAAAATGGCCAGCAGGCTCAGTGCACTGCTGGCGTGTTGCTGCGACTGCTTGTCGTGCTCGGGATACAGCTCGAACAGTAGTGACTGCCCGCCAATAAAGCGGGTAGAGACCAGAATCGGTATCTGGCTACTTTGTGCCAGCGGGTGACTGTCGAGCAGTACCTGGCCTGGATCGTCCTTCAGCAGGATGCGCAGACGGTAAGTCAGCTGTGGTCGCAGCAGATTGTCGCCGCTGTTGAAACCCAGCAGGCGTTCGGTATTGAAGCCCAGCAAGACCAGCTGATTGCTCTGCCGTGCCCGCGAGGCGAAATAGGCAACCAGCCGGCTGGCGTTGCCGGCCTTGAGCTGGGCAATCGCCGGTTGGCCACTCTGTCGCACCTGTTTCAGTGCGGCGGCGCTGCCGGCTTGCGAACCCAGTTCGAGGTGAGAGGGCAGCGAGCGGCTGTCTTCGGGGTATTGCAGTTCGAGGGCGAAATAGGCCGGGCGTTTGCTGGCCGGAGCCAGGCTGCCATTACGGTATTCGCGCAGCACGATGGCTTGTTGCAGCTCGTACTCTTCACGCTCGCTTTGCGACAACTGGCGGGTCGTAGCGACAAAATCGAACAAGCCGCCATCATTGAGGATGGCCGGGGCGAAACGGGCAAAGTTGCTGTCGTTGGCCGCACCGCCATCGGCCAGCAGCAGTTCGGTACTGGCCTGGCCGGCCTGGATTGCGTATTGCAGCTGGCGGGCGACGTTGTCGACCAGGAGTTCGGCCTCGCGCAGTTGCTGGTCCTGATGCAGGGCATTCTCGTGTGCCTGCTGCCACGAGGCTGCGGCCAACCACAGGATGAAGCCCAGACTACAGGCAATCAGCCAGAGATAGCGGGCGGGCAGGCTGGGCAGCTTCATCGCGGGGGCTTAGCCGGCGAGGGTCTGGTACAGCTGTGTGAATTCTTGCGCCAGCTTGTGTCGCGGGTCGAGATGGATCATGGGCAGGCAGCGTTCATGAGATTCACGGATTTTCACCGAGCTGGAGAGTGGCGGGTCGAGTACCGGCAGGCCGCTGTCGCGCAGATCGTTTACCAGCTTTTGTGGCAGGCTGGCACGCGGCTGGAACTGGTTGACCACGATACCTTCTATTTGTAGCTCGCCATTATGGTCATTGCGTATTTCGTTGACGCTGTCGATCAGGCCCAGCAGGGCGTGGCGCGAGAAGGCATCGCAATCAAACGGGATCAGGCAGCGGTTGGCCGCAATCAGCGCCGAACGGGTGTAGAAGTTCAGTGCCGGCGGGGTATCGATCCAGATCTCGTCAAAATCGACAGCAAGGCTGGCCAACGCCTCGCGCAGCTTGAACATTTTGTAGCGCGCTTCCAGCTTGATCATCAGCTCAGCCAGTTCCGGATGGGAGGCCAGCAGGAACAGATTGTCGTGCGAGGTGGCGACGACAAAGTCCCGCACTGGCGTCTCGTACATGCTGATATTCAGCATCTGCCGGAACAGATCGGCCACCGTGGTTGCCGGCGGCGTGGTACTGCCACTCAGGTAATGGCTGCTGTTGCCTTGCGGGTCAAGATCGACCACCAGCACCTTGCGCCCGGCACGGGCGGCGACTGCGGCAAGATTGACTGTAATGGTGGACTTGCCCACCCCGCCTTTCTGATTGAATACCACGCGACGCATGCACACTCCTCGGGATGCGGTCAGATCTGGCGACTGCAGACCAGCTCGACCTGGCCAAAAGCTGCAGACTGACGGACGACCGGCATCGGTTTGATTTCATCCAGGCTGAACTGGCGGGCCAGTAACTGGCGACCGCTTTCGTCCAGCAAGGCCATGCTGCGCAGGCGATAAGTCTTGGCCTGACAGTCGGCTTCCCACATGTTAATTGAATACTTGTGTTGCGGGGTATTCAAAAAGTTTTCCTTGCGCGGATTGAAGATGGTCTTGCGATCGCGGAACACCGTCAGCGGGCCCTCGCGGCGGATGCTCAAGAGGTCAACCTCGTGCAGGATATTGCCATTGGGCGAGACGCCGATGATCTGCCATTCGGCATTCGGTGTCGTTGGTGCGGGCAGCGGCTTGCCACCCGGTTTGCCCGGTATCGGGCGTGGCGGTGTTGTCTGTTTGCCGCTGATCGGGGCTGGCGTGGTCGCACAGGCTGCCAGCAAGGCTGCCGTCAGGACGGGCAACAATAGTTGTTTCATGGCGTAAATCACGAGTGGTTATGGCAAAAGTCTCGCACACTCGCCGCCGATTGCCAAAACACGACGCTGCCGGCTGACGTACAATACCGGCCTTCTTTGGAATTTCCGTTCATGTCTCCAGCTCTCGGCATCTTGCAGCAAACCTTTGGCTATCCTGCCTTTCGTGGCATGCAGGCCGACATCATCGCGCATGTTGCCGACGGTGGTCATGCGCTGGTGCTGATGCCGACCGGCGGCGGCAAGAGTCTGTGTTACCAGATCCCGGCCTTGCTGCGTCCGGGTGTCGCGCTGGTGGTCTCGCCGCTGATCGCGCTGATGCAAGATCAGGTCGCGGCGCTGCGCGAAGCCGGCGTGGCGGCAGCCTGCCTGAATTCGGCCACGTCGCCGGAGGCGGCGCGTGATATTGCCCGCGCCGCACGTATGGGCGAGCTGGATCTGCTGTATGTCGCGCCGGAACGTCTGCTGAGCGCGCGCTTTCTCGATTTTCTGGCCAGCCTGCCCGAGATCGCGCTGTTTGCGATTGACGAGGCGCATTGTGTGAGTCAGTGGGGGCACGACTTCCGCCCCGAGTACCAGCAGCTGGGTGTGTTGTTCCAACGTTGGCCGCAAGTGCCGCGCATCGCGCTGACGGCGACCGCCGATGCCGAGACGCGGGCCGATATGCTGCATTTCTTGCAGCTGCAGGAGGCGCGCCAGTTTGTCACCAGTTTTGACCGGCCCAATCTGTTCTATCAGGTGATAGAGAAGGACAACGCCAAAAAGCAGCTGCTGGCTTTTATCGAGCATGACTACCCCAACGCCTCGGGCATCGTTTATTGCCTGTCGCGCAAGCGGGTGGACGAGACGGCCGCCTGGCTGGTGGAAAACGGCATCCCGGCGCTGCCTTACCACGCGGGCATGAGTCACAGCGAACGCGAGGCCAACCAGCGCACCTTCCTGCGTGAGGACGGCATCGTAATGGTGGCGACCATCGCCTTCGGCATGGGCATCGACAAGCCGGACGTGCGCTTTGTCGCCCATATCGACTTGCCGAAAAGCCCGGAGAATTTCTATCAGGAATCCGGCCGTGCCGGTCGTGACGGTCTGCCGGCCACCAGTTGGCTGTGTTACGGCCTCAATGACATGGTGCAGCTGACGCAGATGATCGAGTCGGGCGAGCAGACGGTGCAGCAAAAGCAGATCGAGCTATCCAAGCTTGATGCCATGCTCGGCTATTGCGAGGCGGCCGGTTGTCGCCGCCAGCAAATCCTCGCCTATTTCGGCGAGGCGGCCGAGCCGTGTGGCCAGTGCGACACCTGCCTCAAACCGCCGACCACCTTTGATGCCAGCATACCGGTGCAAAAGTTGCTGTCCTGTATCTATAGAGTGGGCCAGCGCTATGCGGCCAACCATGTGATCGACGTGCTGCTCGGTCGTGCCAACCAGCATGTGCTGCAGGCCGGGCATGACAAGCTGTCGACCTTCGGCATCGGCAAGGAGCTGAACCAGAAAGCCTGGCGCGGCATTATCCGCCAGCTGGTGGCGCGCAAGATCCTGCTGGTCGATATCGTGCGTGGCCAGTCGCTGGTGTTGACCGACGCGTGCCGCCCTTTGCTCAAGGGCGAGGATGGCATCCTGCTGCGTCCGCCGGCCGAGGGCAAGCAGCGCCAGAGCGTACACGCCGAACGCTGGCTGCGTACCGAACGTGAAGAGCGTTTGTGGCAGGCGCTGCGTCGCTGGCGCAAACAGATGGCCGACGAGCACAATGTGCCGGCCTATGCGGTGTTCTCCGACAAGAGTCTGCAGGAGCTGGTGCTGCAAAAGCCGCAGACGCTGTCCGCGCTCAAGCGTATCTATGGCTTGGGCGAACTCAAGGTCGCCCGTTACGGCCAGGCTTTGCTGGCCATCCTGACCGACGCTGCCGGCGACTGAGCCTAAAGGTTGGCCGCAAGCCGTGGCGCGGCGTTGACGGGCTAAGTTACAATGAGGCGACACAAAATTTCGGAGAAACGTCATGCCGGTCAACCTCAAGCCCATCGATAACGCCACGCTCGCCCCGATTGCCGGGCTTGAGCTGAGCTATGCCTGCGCCGGTATCAAGAAGCCCGGTCGCAAGGATGTGCTGGTCATTCGCCTCGACAAGGGTAATACCGTTGCGGGTGTGTTCACCCAGAACCGCTTCTGCGCCGCACCGGTGCAGATCTGCAAGCAGAATTTGGATGCCGGCGTGCAAATCCGCGCGCTGGTGATCAATACCGGCAATGCCAATGCCGGTACCGGCGAGCAAGGCCGCCTCGATGCCAAGGCCGTGTGCGAAGCGTTGGCCGCAGAGCTCGACTGCCTGCCGGAACAGATCCTGCCATTCTCGACCGGCGTGATTCTGGAGCCGTTGCCGGTAGGCAAGATTGTTAGCGCACTGCCGACGCGCCAGAGCGCGACCTGGGCAGATGCGGCTGAAGCGATCATGACTACCGATATCGCGCCCAAGGCCACCAGCCGTACCATTACTATCGACGGCCACACCGTCAATATCACCGGCATCGCCAAGGGTGCCGGCATGATTCACCCGAATATGGCCACCATGCTGGGCTTCATCGCCACCGATGCGCCGGTGACGCGTCCGGTGCTGAACCAGCTGGTCAAGGAAGTGGCTGACCTCAGTTTCAACAGCATCACTATTGATGGCGACACCTCGACTAACGACAGCTTCATGCTGCTGGCTACCGGTCAGAGCCAGGCACCGCGTATCGATAGCGTCACCCATCCGGCTTATGAAGCCTTGAAGGCAGCGCTGCTGGAAGTCTCCGTCGAGCTGGCCCAGGCTATCGTGCGTGATGGCGAGGGTGCCACCAAGTTCATGACCATCCAGGTGGAGGGCGGCCGCAATATCGCCGAGTGCAAGGCCGTCGGTTATGCCATCGGTCGCTCGCCGCTGGTCAAGACCGCCTTCTTTGCATCCGACCCTAACCTCGGCCGTCTGCTGGCTGCCATCGGCTATGCCGGCATCAGCGATCTCGATGTCGATCGCATCGAGATGTATCTGGACGACGTGCTGGTGGCCAAGGATGGCGGCCGCTATCCGGGCTATAAGGAAGAAGACGGCCAGCGCGTGATGAAGCAGGACGAAATCACCGTGCGTGTCGTACTGGGCCGCGGCCTGTCGAATGCCACCGTGTGGACTTGCGACTTCTCCTATGACTACGTGAAGATCAACGCTGACTACCGCAGCTGATTTTCAGCTGCAAGGTTGGCCGCGAGTTGGCGAGCCAGCAGTAGCAAGGATATCGGCCCGATTCTGCAAGGAGTTGGGCCGATAACTTTGATAAACGGGGTATTTGCTTAAATATTTAGCAAAAATGTGGTTTGGGTAGGGTTTTCTGGCGTGCTGCTGGCGAAAATCGGGCGTGGTGGGCTGGTTGGTGGATTTCCCCTGAAATTTCTGCGAAATAAATGTTCTTTTAAATCAGCTATTTAGTTTGTATTTTGCAAAAATCAGCGGTTTTTCCTAAAAAACCTGTTGACGCTGTCAGGTGGGGTAGGTATAGTTCGCCTCCTCAGC
Organism: Vogesella lacus; assembly: GCF_979366295.1. Taxonomy (NCBI): domain Bacteria; kingdom Pseudomonadati; phylum Pseudomonadota; class Betaproteobacteria; order Neisseriales; family Chromobacteriaceae; genus Vogesella; species Vogesella lacus. The sequence goes on along the minus strand of NZ_CEETQT010000016.1, from coordinate 269 downwards.
TGATGACGCAGCGAAACAAAGCAAGCAAGTCAGCGCCGCTCTTTAACAGACCAAATAACCGATAGGTGTAAGTATCTGGCCAAGCCAAATACTTGCACTGCAAGAGAAAGTGACACGAATCTTCGGATTCGGTTTCTTTGAGCTTGCGTGCCAAAAAATTGCTTGAGATTGAACTGAAGAGTTTGATCCTGGCTCAGATTGAACGCTGGCGGCATGCTTTACACATGCAAGTCGAACGGTAACAGGGTGCTTGCACCGCTGACGAGTGG
>NZ_CEETQT010000015.1:0-51436 GCF_979366295.1 Vogesella lacus | reverse complement strand
GGGTGATTGCAGACTGGATTGGGTTCTACAACCACCGGCGCCCACACCAAGCTTTGGGGATGAAGACGCCTGCAATGGCGTATCAATTAGCAGCCTGACCTGTGCAGAAAGGGCTGGGTCATTACAGTCAACACGATGCTGGATGCGGCCATTGAGACAGTGGGTAACAGCCATAAGCGGCCAATCATCCACTCGGACCGTGGCGCGCACTACCGCTGGCCGGGTTGGCTGTCCCGAATGCGCGATGCCAACCTGATCCGGTCCATGTCGCGCAAAGGGTGCTCACCTGATAATGCAGCCTGTGAGGGATTCTTCGGCCGGCTGAAGACAGAATGGTTCTACCCTGGCGACTGGCGAAACACGTCCATTGAGCAGTTCATGCAAGCTGTTGATGATTACATTCGCTGGTACAACGAAAAGCGAATCAAGCTTTCCTTGGGGTCACGTAGTCCCCTTGAGTATCGGGAAAGTCTTGGTTTGGCAGCTTAAACCAGTCCAAGATTTCTGCTGCCCCCCCTAGTCACTTTTGCACGCTGTTTTACAATCCAAGTCACTCTGAATCTATTAAAGTCCCGAAAAAGCTGCTATCCGGGTAACCAAGAGCTATGATAGCAGCATTTTCATCAATAATGACTTCGACCTCGTTAGCCTCTTCTGGCGGCTCCAGAGGAATTCTCCCCCCCGCTAGGTAAATTAATTCCTGATTTGACGAGCCCCTCCAACGAAGATTCGTATTCCTTAAAGAAGAAGAGTAGCGACCAGTTATCATCAAGTCACAATGTTCTCTGAGCAATGCCCAATCCTTGCGCTTTACTAGCTCACTATACGTAAAACCGGTATATAAAACCGCCGAGTAGCCCGAGGAGCGCCTGATAGAACTTAATAACCAACGTGTGTTTTGTGCCTGTTGTAGAGGCTCACCTCCAAGTAGGGTTATGCCATCAATGTCTCTATATTGAAGAATTTCATCCAATAATTGCTCCCGATGTATCAATTGTTCAGGCTCAAATGACCACATCTGCTGATTCCAGCATCCTTCACAAGCTAACGAACAACCCTGAAGCCAAATAACGTAACGTTTACCAGGGCCATATATATGGCTTTCTGGTTCAATATGCGCAACGTTAAAGTACTCACCATAGTCCTGTCGCATAGCTACACCATACGGGTCAGTACCAACTGAATCTGGCCTTTGCTGTTGGTAGTTTCCTTAATTGAGTAACCCTGGGCTTTGGCCTTGGCAATGGCTTGCTGGCGAGTAGTTTCAACCCTCGTTTTACGTTCTTCCTCAAGGCGGATTCGGTCCTGCTCAGCCAGTTTTTCCAGATGCTTTTCATAAGCAGATTCGTAAGCACCACTCACATCAGTCAGAAATCTGGAAACCTTGATATAGCCCTTTTCTGAAAAGCGATCGACGGTACGACCTGCGTACTCATCTGAATCATGCATCATTACCCAACGATCTCGCTCAAACCGAAATAGCTGGCGGCCGTTGTAATCACTACGATTCGTTAGAATATCCCCAATCTGAAGTCGATTGCGCTGAACAAGATCAACATCACTTGAAGTGGCTCTTCGTGGTTCAGCCCCAACCGCTGTCAGAGCCTCCATCAGCACTTCTTCAATCACAAATGGCGTAGCTGTTTTGATCACGGCACTCATCAGGATTTCCCGCTGAGCGACTGAGCCCGAGTCGTTTGCTGGGTCTGCAGTTGATGATATTCATCAGTCTTTTTGACGTTGCTGACGACACCGTCCAGATTCAGAAGCTCATCCAGCACTTCCAAACAGCTTTCGCCCTTGAAGCCGCTGGTTTTAGCGGTAATCGCCCCGTCATCATCAATCGTAAGCGTGATTTTTTGTTCAGGCATTCGCTGACTCCTTGTTGCATACGATTTTTGCATTCAAACGTTCAGCATCCAGTTTGGCCCGATCAATATGATCGTCATAGAATATCACCAGATAACGATCCTGTTGATGTGTGCGCAGTTCTGTTCCTTCTGCTGGCAGCTCCTCTGCTGGCCATTGGAATTGGTTTTCAACAGCTGTATTACCTTTCAGACCGAGCTGTTTGGCGAAGGCATCGGATGCTTGTTTCTGGTGATACACAAACGATGCACCGTGTTCATTCAATGCTTTTTCTGCTCGCTGTTGTTCTAATTTGCTGTTATCCAGTGTTTTTTGAGCCTCCTGAATATCACGCTCGATTTTCTTCAGGCCTTGTTCACGATCAGCTAGGCAGTGTTCAAAAGCACTGTAATGCTTTTTCCAGACTTTTTCCTTGATGAATGTTTTCCAGTTGTTTGCCAGCCTTACATCCATGGCTTGCAGAGCTTCTCGTTTGACTTTTATACAGGCTTGGCGAGCCTGTTGATTTAATTCTTCACGTCTGGATTTGGCTTGTTGAATAGCTTCCTGTTTAGCCTGCTTTTCCAGCTCATCAGCGTCTTTTGGCACTGCCAGAGGTATCTCTGGTAAAGCTTCAGTCAGAAAATGCTCAGGCTTGAGGTCGTTGATTTCGATCTCATTCATCTGCTGATCTGTCAGCTTTTCGGCAGCTGCAACCCAGCTATCGCTGAATTTTCGCTCAACCTGCGAAGTGGCCTCGGCCTTATTCTTTTCCAACCGTTCAAGATCAGACAACTTCTGTTTAAACAGCTCGTTAACCTTCGACTGTTCAGCTTTTAATGCATCACGACGCTGCTCCCAGCGCTGGTTTTTCTCGGCTTTATCCAGCTCCTGCTCGGTATCGGCACCACGCTTACGAATTTTATCCTGCAAGGATTCCAGACGCTGACGATATTGCTCTCGTTCCGCTTGCGTTGCTGTAATAACGCACCAATTTTTGAGGACATCGATTTCTTGATTCAAGGATTTCACCGATTGTCCCTGCCCGAGTAAGAACCCTTTGATAAAGCCTCTTAATTTGTCAGCGACACTGGCTTGCTGCTGATCAATCTTGGATTGGGCAATGTTCAGTAGCTCAAGACGTTGCTGCCAATCCTGTTCTGAATTTTTCCAGGCCTGATATAAGCCATCCGGCTTTGCAGACTCTGGGCAGTAAGGTGGGTGTACCACCACGTTATAATCAATAAAGTGGGCCAGCTGGCTGCGTTGCCAGCCCGTCCCCCCTGATGCCAGCTGCTCGGCATCATCATTCAGGAAACTGTCGATACTCTGGGTGCTGATATCCTCAAGCTCGATTTCACGAACATTCTCAACCACACATTCCAAGTCCGGTTGATCAGCGAAACGAAGTCGCTGCTGATCTGAACATTCGCTAATCAAAGTTTCGGATTGATACTGCCATGCAGCCTCTCCAAAGGCCTGATCGTAGGCTTGTTCAAGCTTTTTGCTTTGCTGAGGAGATAGCTTTAAGCACCAGTTGGCAACAGCAAATTCTGTTTGATCTGGCAATAACCAGTTGCCATCGTTCGATAACAAAAGCGATGGGATCCGACTCTCTGTCAGGGCTACGCCGGTACGCGCCTTATTTTTTATATCTCCCGGTTGAAGGCCCAGCAACAAACGCCAGCCATTACCGGAAGCACTAAAGCTGGAATGAGTGGCCGCTTGTAATTGCTTCAGGGTATCGCTCAGGCAATCGTGTAAGGTGCCGCATAGCTGATGGGAGTGGTTGGTAACGACCTCGCCATCCGGGTGCTGAACGCTGGATTGCTGCTGGTTCTGTTGCAGGTATTCATCATTGCTACTTTCCCAGAACAGTTTGCAGAAGCCGCGGAAACTGTCATCGATCTGCTGACGCTCCAGCTGGATTCCCCAGGCAAGTTGATCAGCAGATACCAGTGGCTGACCAGACATCAACAGCCACCCTTGAGCCTGAGTGGTGGTGTGATCCACCAGCATCAGAACACCTTTCTGGCGCACACCCGTGCGAATAAGGCAGCGGCCAGACAACACGTCAATTGCCACCTTGTTGGCGTTTTTCTCGCCCAGCAGTAGATAAATACGAATACCTTTTTCTGCCAGCTCTTTGATGGTCTGAATCAGCGATTCGTCTTTCAGTTGCTCACAGGCAATCAGCAGGGTCAGACGAGCCATGGAGATAATCCGGCTGAGAAACTCACTATTCAGCATCGGCAAAGCGCTACTGAAATCTGCATCAGACGCCTGCTTGCTGAACAAAGCCGGTAAAAGCTCGTTCTGGTAATCGATTCGAAATTGTTCCTGACGAGGTACGATCCGTGTCATCAGAGAGCCTCCACTGCAATGTTATTGATCTGGTCTTGCAAGTATCGAGGCAGCGTTGCCACCTCTTTCGGAGTGAAGGTCGGTGAGCCAGCAACAATGAATTTCCCACTATTCTCGCGAATAAAATCCAGCCCGCTGCTGCATTCCCAGCACCAGGTATGCTCCGTACCGACCAGAATCCAGTAGCGACCGTGGTTATCATGTTGTTTGTGCAGAATGTCGCGCGACCAGTTTGCTGGCAGTTCTGCATCTTTTCCGTGTAGCTTATCCAGCGTCAACAGTAAGCCTTCGGCATCAGAAAAATAAGCAGCCACATAACTCAGGTTGCGGCTCTGACGTGAGGTATGTACATAACGATCTGAATAGATGATGTGTTCAATGTATTCGCCTCCTGACAACTGTTTCAGCAGGTCCTCGAGAGCCAATGGTTCGCCGTTTACCAGACTGATCGGCATGCGTAGCTTGCGGCTTCTGGATGGAGTCAAGTCTGCCATCGCCGCAATATGCCAATAGGCCTGTGGCTGACTTTCGCGAGATAGCGCTGACAACAGGGACTGCTGTTCTTTAAGTGGCAGTTCAAAATCATGTAAGGCGATATGATCCAGCCATTCAGACTGCTGTTTACGGGCCTCCGCCGATGAGTGGTACTTTCTGCTGTAGAAGTCTTCCAACCAAAAGCGATGCCAATCTTCAGCATCAGATTGGTCAGCTGGCTGAATGGGAATATATTTGGCCTGAACCGACTGAAATTCACCCATATTGGTCTTCAGACCTGTGCGATTCAAACTGCCGATCTGGAATTTCTGCACAGCAGATGGATAACGCTGAATATGTTCAAGCTGAGTCGCCATACAACGGTCTTTAGGCAGCCAGTTACCGTCGAATTCTCCAGCGATAGCAGTCATAACATCGTTCAGGCGATCACCAAAATCATTAATGGAGAGTTCCAAGGTTTCGGGGCGTGAGTTGGTTTTATTCTGATTGAACTGCAACATATCCAGCTGGCCTTTCAGGCTGAGCTGCGATGCTGAAAAGCCAAGTGTCCATTCAAGATGAATCTCTGCGGACTTCTCGGGTGAGCAAATCACTTCAGGCTCAAGCGAGACGATCTGCAAACTAATATTTTTCAGTTCAGTCTTGTTGCGATCGACAAAGGATTCCTCTAGAACGCTCAATTGTAACGACTCATCTGTCCGGAATTTTGATCGAGCCGCGTCAGATCCTTTTTTCCAGCTTTGCATATTGGGTTCAAAGAACGCTGTATCCCTCTGAATAAACGTCGGACGATTCCCCAAAAGCGGGTCGTTCTCTGTGTACCAGATATGGAAAAGACCGCGCTCTTTGGCTTCGAACTGGCCACTATCAATGACTTGCTGGCCCTTATCTGTAATGCCTGATTCATTCCAAAGCGCTTCTCGCTTTAGATATGCCTTCAGTCGAGGCGGTAGATAGGCCGGATTGTTTTGCATACTCTTTAACAAGGACACCAGATCGGGGCGTTCCCGTAAAAACGTAACTCTCGCGATGATGGGATAACGTTTCATCTGAACGGTTCTGCCGAGCGTTAAGGCTAGCGAGCCTATTTTGCCATCAGTCTGTTTGCCTGGGCTCGATTGATTAGCAGCATCTGCAGGAGCATTCCCTTTACGTTCCGCCAACGGCTTCATTCTGTTGTTTTTATTGCCACTCATTAATGAGATGTCCCTTTCTTACCTGCAGGATGATGAGACGGTTTTTGGCTGTTTTCAGTCACAACATTGCAGGATTCTGCGAGTTTTTTTAATTCCAGAGTACGAGACTGCTGAGAGAAATATTCATGATGCCCAACAATCACTAACTGATAGCGGGCACGGGTAATGGAGACGTTAAGGCGGTTAGGTGAGTCCATAAAGCCATCACGATGGGTATTCACCATCGACAGAAACACCACATCTGCTTCCTGACCTTGGAAGTAGTCCACTGTCGCCAACTTGATCGATATACCTTTGAAATTAAACCGTGCATAACGATTGGCATTACCCGGCAGCTTTTGAAGGGCTTCCCGCAAGGCTTTTTCCTGACCTTTGTAGAAGGTCAAAATCGCAACGTCGAATGTTTCGCCTTTTTTGTTTTTGCTTTTTCCTGCAGCCCAATCACAAAACGCATCAAGTTCACTAATCAGAGCCAGAGTTTCTTGCTTGTTGCTATTGCCCCGCAAGGTTATTCCGCGAACATCCAGCCAGATATTACGAGACTTATACCTTGTGTATTGCCATGCTCGGTCAGAAGCCGTTTTACCGCCATCCTTCAAAACACCTTGTGGGTAAAATTGCTGTCGAGGGAATGCTGAAATATCCGGGTGCATTCGATGCTGATAGGTCAGCGTCGTATAACGTTGGGACTTCTCAGAAGCATCAAACCCCTGATTCAAGGTCGTTGGATCATCATTCTTGCGTTTGACCAGACCATCCCCCGATAGGGCCTCCAGAATCGACGGGAAAGCAATATTCTTGAGTACATGAATTCGGCCATCAGCTGATACTGACTTGGGGAAAAGCCGTTCCAGTGTGTCCTCCAGATAGCCGGTTTTCTTCTTCTGGTTGGCGGATAGCCGCAGCCAGTACTCGCGCTCCAGACGCCAACACACCTCTTCCGACCATTTGGTGCTGTCGAACCGGTCGAGTAGTTCCTTATGAACCTGCACTGTATCCGTGTAATCAGAGGTTTTAACTTTGAACGACTTACAGCCAGTTCCCGAAACCCTATGGCGCGCTGCATGGGAGGTGTGGCGCCAATCGGGATGCAGAATCAACATATCGTCAGGAATCCATTGGGCAATCTCGCCCAGGCAACCTTCTTCGACGAAACATAGATTGTGACGATACAGTTGATCAGGCTTCTGCTGGATCTGTTTCAGACCAACTTGATGGCGGTCGGCATTACGTCCCTCACTTGCCATTACGACCAACAGGTTATCCAGGCCCTTGGCAAGTTTTGGAAGTAAAGTGCGTGTTCGAACTTCTTCAACCAATGCGTTTGCAACGTCACGTGTAACAGGCATCAGCATTGGCTGTGAATACGGAGATTGATGACTGCCTCGCAGCTCTTCCAAAAGAAAACAGGCTTGTTGGACTGCTCCAGAAAGGTTCTGGCCTGGTGTTTTGCCTTTGGGCGGAACCAGCATCAGATTATCGAGGTTGGCAACAATTTGCTCACGATCAGTGAACGGCGATAGCTGACGCACGTCGCCTACCAATACCCAGCGTTTGGCAAAACGGGCAGGCACCAGAAACTCATGAAAGGTGGTTTTACTGCACTCGTCGATGATCATCACATCAAACGGTGGCTCGCCGGTATCCAGTGACACCTCGCGATCATTGAACAGTCTCAGAATACCTATGGTGGTACCGCAGACCAGATTGGAAGAATCCACCATTAACTGCTTGCTGAGTTGATCACACCCTTGGATTTTCTGAAGACCGCTGAGCAGATTATCGAACTGGAATTCTTCAACACCGATGGCGTTGTTTTCATCTCCGATGCGCAGCGGAAATATTTGTGCTGACAGCGCTGGATTTTCCTTGATGCGTTCCAGCACGTTGTTGATCGCGGCATGGGTTGAGGCCGACAACAGAACGCGTTTACCCTGCAACACTAGCTGCATGATCAGTTCAAGAATGGTGGTGGTTTTCCCCGTACCTGGCGGGCCATCCAGAATGGTGAAATCTTCGTTCGCTAAGGCTTTGGTAACAAACTCGCGCTGACGATCACAGCCATCGAAGTTCGGGTCTGTCAGTACTTTCCACTCGGATTCAACGATTCGTACAGGCGGAATGTCTGGCCAACGCGTTTGCTCACGCTTTTGCAACATCTGAATCAGAGGCCAATGACCACCCGATGGTCGGCTCATCAGTTGGTTGATGGCATCCTTCTGACGTTTGAGCTGGCTGGTATCCACGCTCACGCGGATCTCGCAGGACTTCCCTTGTTGGGATGGATACTCACTATTCCAGTTTTTCTTACCTTTGATATTTCTGGCCAGCAAGATCTGGCGCTCATCCTGACGAGCCTTGAGTACGCGGAAGCCATCATCAAATTTGCCTTGAGTAGAGTCGAGGATTTTAATGTTCTGGTTATCGTCAAAGAAATAGTCCAGATCGGATTTACCAGTATCCTCGCCACCTTCTTTTTCGATCAACTGAATCCACTTTTCTTCTACTTTGGCAGGCTCCAGTTGCCAGAGAAGAGCTGGAAATGCGGAGCAGGTAAGAGAATCTGAATCCTTGAATTTCTCGTTAGCCCGGCTTTCCAGTATCAGGCTTTGCGCCTGCTTGTTGCCTTCTACACGTAGCTCCCAGTGATCACTTTGCAGGGATTGCCCCTGACTTTGAAAGTGACCACAACTCAGCCCAGCCAGTTGCTTCTCTGTAATGTCGTCCAGCTTATGGCCATCCAGCCGTGGACGCGCCTCTGAAAACAGCAGCCAACCATTACCATTGGATTTGGCTTGCCATTGTTTAAGGCAGGTTTCGTCCAGTCCTTTAATCAAGGTGAAAGGCGTATCTTGCCCACCAATAGACAGTTTACTGCTGGCTTTTACATGGCCTTGCAGAGCCAGACGAGCACCCGTGTGTTTCGAAACCTTACATGGCTGGCCGTCGATATAAACCGACTCTAACTGGTCAAGCTGAACAGCTAATGGACGCAGTTCCAGCTGATAACCGCTCCATGAAATCGGATCGTCATCCAACTCAAGGTTGGGTAAATACAGTTGGTAAGCGGAAGCGATATATCCACCATCAGATATCTCAGTCTCCCGCCGACCTTTACCTTTACCTTGCTGAATCGGATCTTTTTCATCCGGGTCAAAATCAGCATCAGGTAACTCACCATCAACAGTAAGAATCTCAAACCAGCCTTCCTTGCCGACGAAAACATCTATTTCGCTCACTGGCAACAGTTGCCAGATACGTTTGTCAGGCTTGAGCTGATAGCGTTTACTGGCAACAGGCTTCCATTCACAGCTGACTTCCTTGTTCTCCAGTGCCTTGATGCTGTTATTCAGGTAATGCATAAACGGCATCAGGACACTGTTGGTCTGGCTGGCCAGTGTGTCTGCGTTGAAGCCTTGTTGTTCAAGGGCAGTAAAAAACGGGTTTTCCATAACAAGCTACCCAGATCATTATTTCACGAAAGGATTTTCGCCTTCCTGTTTGAGGCGGGGCTTTTTACTATTGGAAAGCTCCAGAGCTTCCGGCACAGCAGAGCTGGCAGCCACTGCACGTCCCTTCGCCCATTCACGAGAGTCCTTAATCATTTCAGCCATGGTCAAAGACAGTGGAGAGGTGGCCTTAATGGCCTTGAGGATATCGTCCTTGTTTAACTGGTGGCCTTCGTCGAAGGCCAGAAACATGGCTTCCTTGACGGCTTCTTCCAGTTCTGCCCCGGTAAAGCCCTTGCTGACAATCGCCAACTCATCCAATTCTTTTTGAGTAAAATCATCCAGGCGATTTCGGCGCTTCAGGTGAATCGAGAGAATGTCTTTGCGATCTTCCTGCACCGGTAGATCCACAAAGAAAATTTCATCGACCCGGCCTTTGCGCAGTAACTCAGGCGGCAATTGTGCAATATGGTTGGCAGTCGCGACCACAAACACCGGCTTCTCCTTTTCCTGCATCCAGGTCAGAAAAGTCCCCAACACCCGCGAAGTGGTTCCACCATCGGTCGCACCAGAATTTTGCATGCCCGACAGGCCTTTTTCGATTTCATCGACCCAGAGAATACTGGGTGCCAGCGCTTCGGCGGTTTGTAGTGCAGAACGGATGTTAGCCTCAGACTGACCCACAATACCGCCGTAGATTTTGCCCATATCCAGACGCAACAGAGGCAGCTGCCAGGCATTGGCCACTGCTTTGGCGGCCAGGCTTTTACCCGTGCCCGGCAAACCGAGCAGCAACACCCCTCTGGGAGTTTCCAGGCCAAAATCCCGGGCGTCTTTGCTGAACGATTGCCGGCGACGGTTCAGCCAGGATTTGAGGTTATCGAGACCTCCGATATCGTCGAGCGTGGCTTTCGGATGAAAGTATTCCAGATGTCCGCTCTTGCGAATCACCTGCTCTTTTTCTTTAACGATAAAAGGGATTTCAGATCCGGTCAGACGCTTGAACTGGCAAGCAGCTTTTGAAAAGGCCAGCTGAGCTTCGCTGGTTGATAGGCCAAGTGCAGACTCGATTAGAGCGGACGACTCTTGATAGTCCCTGTCGCCCAGTTCATATCGATGCTTGGCCTGTCGCATCAGGGTTTTGAGGTCATCGGTATCCGGTAATGGCATTTCCATCACCTGTACCTCTTTCTCCAATTCTGGAGGCAGTAAAGGAACAGGCTGGGATAACACAACAGTGACGTTATTGATTTCACGGCTGGCAACGGCGATCGCAAATGCACGCAAGCGGCTGATCAGGGTGTGCTCATTCAGGAAATGATGGAAGTCTTCCAGAAGCAGGATGAATTCAGATTGGTCTTGCGAAGATTCAATCAGCCACTCCATGACTTCCTGAGGCTGTCCACCTTCTTCCTTTGATTCCCAGGAATAGTCATCGAAATCATATTTCCTCAAACCCAGCGGCATATTCCATTTGTATAGATCTCTATTCAGGTCTGTGGCTGCCTGAATACAACAGGCGCGAATCCGCAGGGTTTCGTGACTGATAATTTGAATAACCGGTACCGCTGATTCCGTATTTAGCTTGAACAAATCCTTAAATATCACTGTCCAACCTCCATGTTAAATTGCTAGAAACTATAACTCATGCCTTATGTTTATGGCATTAGAAATGTCAAGACTCCGCCAATACCCGAGCGGAGCTTCTGGCCCTGACCGGCTTTGTTGCATAGGCCATTCACAGATCGAGCTCCCCCTTACTCAAATGGATTTCTGGCGTATCCCGACCAATGGCCAAGTGTTGTGGTCAACAAATTTCGGACAGTAAATTAAGTTGCTTCTCCTTGATCGGGGGTGATCGGCATCCAATAGTTTCCACCCCGGGTTGTGTAACTATCCGGCTATTTGCCGGAGAAACCTGGGGTGTTATCCATGGACATCATCGCCGAAATCCGGCGTTGTCACCTCGTCAGTGGCGAGAGCATTACCGCGATTGCCTGCAGTTTCAAGTTATCACGTCCGACCGTTCGTAAACATTTGCAGACCGTGGAAAGGGTCGTCTACCAGCGTGCCTCACAGCCAGCTCCGTGCCCATGCTTCGCGCCACACTCGATAATGCCAATTAAATATTCAATACCCGGATGCTGGTGCCCAGCAGCTGGAAAAATCCTAGGTACGAAACTGCCGGTGGTGCTTGATACGCTGGCTGAAGAGCTCTGGATGTCTACTATGTAATGGCCATTATTTTGCTCTTTGTTTGAGATTTACATCTTCAAGAAGCAAAATAATATCCATTGCTGGATTAACTCTGGTGCGCGTCCTGTATAAGAGCTAAAATAGTGGCCGTATTGCCATAAAATGGCCGTTAAGGAATATTATGTTGGACTTTGCTTTTGCTTCTTATCAGGAGGTCTGCGCCGAGCTTGGCCAGCGGCTCAAGCGCCAGCGTCTGGCGCAGGCGCTGACGCAGAAAGACCTGGCCGAGCGCGCTGGCGTGGCACCGGGCACGGTGAAGAATCTGGAAGGCAAAGGCGTGTCCTCGCTGGAGTCCACCATTCGCATCGTCATGGCGCTGGGGCTGGTGGATGAGCTGGCCCAACTGTTCGCGCTCAAGGCCGTACAGTCGATTGCCCAGATGGAGCGCGCCCAGCTCGCCGAGCGCCAACGCGCACCCAGTCGGGCCAAACCGGCGAGCAAGCCATGATCAAAAAAGTCGAGGTCTTTTATGAAGGCTGGGACGAGCGCTGGCATCTGGCGACGCTCGCCGACGACGGTCGCACGCTGCTGTTTGAATACAGCGCCGACGCGCTGGCGCAAGGCCTGGAGCTGTCCCCGCGCCATCTCAAGCTGCAAACTGCCGCCTACAGCGATTTCCCCGCTTACCAGCTGCGTCTGCCGGGGCTGATAGCCGATGCGCTGCCCGATGGCTGGGGCCTGCTATTGATGGACAGATTGTTTCGCCAGAACGGCATAGACCCGGCACGCGCCTCGGTACTCGACAGGCTGTCATTCATCGGCAATCGCGCCATGGGCGCCCTGCGCTTTCAGCCGGTCACCGCGGCCAACCTTGCGGCGGATGAGGTGCAATTGCTGAATCTGGCACAGCAAGCGAAAACACAGCTGAGTGGCGAAGACAGCACCCTGCTCCGGCAGCTCGCCTTGATGGGCGGCTCGCCGCACGGTGCGCGCCCCAAGGTGCTGGTGCATTACGACACTGCCACTGGGCAGATGAGCACGCAGCCCTTCGCCGGTAGCGTGCCGTGGCTGGTGAAATTCCAGGCACAAAACGAGCACAAGGAAGTCTGCGCCATCGAGCATCTCTACGCCCGGCTGGCGCATGATTGCGGGCTGGATATCCCCGCCACGCAGTATTTTGACCTCAGCCCGCAGTTGGCCGCATTCGGTATTGCGCGTTTTGATGTGGCAGGCGCCATGCGCATCCCAACGCATACGCTGGCTGGCCTCTTGCACGCCGATTTCCGCCTGCCCGGCTCGGTCGATTACAGCACCTTTTTGCGCGCCACCCGCTTTCTCAGCCGTGACGAGCGCGAGGTGCAAAAAGCCTACCAGCGCACGGTGTTCAATGTGCTGTTCAACAACCGCGACGACCACCCGAAGAATTTCAGCTACCTCTTGGGCCAAGACCGCCGCTGGCAGCTGTCGCCCGCTTACGACCTCACCTACTGCGCGGGGCCGGGCGGCTACCACCAGATGGACGTCTGCGGCGAAGCGCTCAATATCAGCCGCACCCACCTGCTGCAACTGGCGACGCAAAACGCGCTTGATGCACGCTGGGCGGCAGAGGCGATAGAGCGGCAATGTAACGTGGCTGCCGGTTTTGCCGCGCAAGCCAGAAACCACGCCATCCGCCGCGCCACACAGCAAGACCTCGCCGCCATTATTGCGGTCAACCGGGCGCGGCTCAGCGCAAGTTAAAGCGGATGAATAGCCTGGGATGGCGGGACATGGCCTTATCGTCCTTCAGCGATGCTTTCGGCAAGGCAATACCATGATCGTCCAGAAGCGCTGGAACCTCTGCGAGGTGCTACGCGACGACCGAATCAAAGCTGCGTCATGCGCAAGCATGAGGCAGAAATTTTCTCAGCCAACGGGTATTTCAACAGCCTGCTAGAAGAGAAAGTGGGGGGGCTTGCAGGCCAATTAGACCAATATACAATTGACCTGCAAGGAGGCGCCACGACTATGATTCGTAGATTCCAGACAAGGCAACCTGAAGCGGTAAGTGAATCCAGAGAGCCCGGCACAAAGGTAAAAATTTTACAGTGGTCAGATGTAAGGCCGCGTCGAATAAAACCTTCTGTGAAAACAGATAGAAACTCATCACTGCAACTTTGTGGCAAGACCAAGCCATTTAGTGATCAGTGACCCCCTGCTTGCAGGGGGTTTCTAACTTAGGGTATGGAAGAGTTCGTGTTTTGTGGTTTGTTGCATGAAATCCGAAAGCTGGCTATTATGGCTGAGCCGTACTGACGGTTAAATCAGCCATATAATAGTTTTCCCAAGCGTAGACCCACATGTCTACACTCTGTCGGTTACGCACCGGCCTTTCACCCGGCAGCATTGCTGCTACGCCTCTGGCGATTAGATCGTTCCGACGATCAAACCCATGCAACGTCTGTCGCGCGTCACTTCGTGTGGCTGCTTGATGCCGCCTTGCGGCCATGCCTTGTTGCCACCGGCAACGTTCCTACCCCCTAGCGATTGACCTAAGCCCCACTGCACCTTGCGCCTGGGCTGTCTTCGCCGTGATCCTGCGAAATGGTTTTCCCCTGTTACTGATTTCCAGCTGCCCTAGACAGGCCTGACCGATGCCATCAGTCCGTTCCCGCGCTCGGCGCGGGACTGTTTCTAAGCCGATTTCATTGGTGTCGATCTCAACGAGCCATGCCGCTCAACCAGACTGGAGGCCAGCATGGGACATCTGGACAACCGGCGAGCTTGACGTACCATGCAAGCACATTCTCTCGGGAACCGTGCCATGCCAATCGCAAGCTTTGCCTATCCCAGCGAAGATGGACATCAGGCTGTTTCGCTGGCAAAACTGCACGACTACTGCGCCCAACGGAAGTTGAGCCTGCAGGCTGCACTACATAAAGCCATTGCTTTGTATTTCGATGGGATGCGTAGTGACGATGGACGTCTGTTTCCGGTCGCTGAATTTCGCCGATTGGGAATGGCGGCCACGCCCGGTCAGCCATTCAAGCAACTTGAGGCGCTATTCGAGAGCTTTGGTCTGTCGACTGAGAAACCGGCGCCCTTCCTGTGCAATGCCAGGATTGATGTCGAATTCCCAGAACAGGAAGAAGATGGGAGATGCACGCTGCCCTTCTTCCTCGAGCAATGCAAAATGCTCGATGCACCACCGCAAGCGGTTATCCAGCATGCTGTCTGGCAGCTGATCAATCGCTTCCAAACCACATGAATGTAGTAGTCAAGCATTCCTGGACAGCAACAGGTTGCCGCTCACAAACAGTGGGCGGCAACCTGTCATTCCATTGATGGACTCGTTATAACAGTCCATCACATAGGCTGCGATATCCTTCATGGCCTGCGCCTCCGGTCGGGGTTCACTCATTCTTCAGACAACCAAACACCCACGCCATCGAGGCGTTGACTGAAAGATCGGTCCCTCGAAAAACGGGGTATTTTGAGTGGATTTCAGGGACCACAGCAATTTCAATTACCCTCAAAATAGTATTTTCCTTTGCCCGTAGTCAGCAAATCTCATGTTCGACGCACTCAACTCCGGAAACGTTTCGATTTTTTTCCTCTCGGCATCAGCAGCACACCTAACGCTCGCTAGCAGAAAACAACTGGCCGCGGCGACGCTGTCACTTCATCAACATCGTGAATCATAGCGGTAGGCACATCAAGAACATGGTTTTTTTCAAGCATAAAACAACCATTTTTATACTTAAACCCCACAATCAAACCAAACTTTGCGGCAAATATTGCGGTCAAAGTTTGGCCTATTAGCCAAAAAACACTCTACCGTGCCATAATGCGGGAAATAATGAACACTTTGGGGCTCTCATGGCTGCTAATGAACTTAACTCTCACAATCCAAACGAGTTTGTCATGAGGACAAAATCCGTAGCAGCTGCGCTGGGCGTCAGCGATACCGCTGTAGCCTCGTACGAGCGACAACTCGAAGAGCGCTTCGGCATTCAGGTCGCCCGCAAGACCGATGGCGGGCCGGCGGTTCGCCAGTTTTCCATTCGTGACCTGTACGCCATGTCGCGCCTGCGCCGCGATTCCCGTCTGTGGAAGCCGTTGGGCCGGCCGATCACCATTGCGGTCTACGCCCAGAAAGGCGGGGTTGGCAAATCCACCATCGCTAGCAACATCATTACCATGCTGCAGCTGGATGGCTACAACGTCCTTGGCATTGATGCCGACCATCAGGCCAACCTGACCAGCATGTTCGGTTATGACTCCGAACTGACCCGCGAGGACATCATTGCCGAAAACTTGCCGGAGGAAAGGTTGATCCAGCATCACTTCGGGAACCTTTTTGACATCCCGCCGTTTTACGAGGCGTCAAACAATACCTATGTCCCGCTGCATCAGGTGATCAAGCAGCCTTATTCCGAATTCGGCCCCGACATCATTCCGGCCGACACCTCGCTGTCGGTGCTGGAAAACGCCTTCGGCATTGCGGCCAACCGTGACTATCTGGTTGACCTGATGCTGCGCTACGCCAGGATGCCGGAAGACACCCCGCAAGAAGCCAGCACCAAGCGTGACTTTACCATTCACGACGCCCGCAAATACGACTTCGTGATCTTTGACTGCCCGCCGCAAGCCGCCCACAACTCGGTCATCCGCCCGATCTTGCTGGCCTGCGACTTGCTGCTTGCGCCGGTTCGCATGGACGAGCTGTCGATCAAGGGCTTGTCACTGATGTATGCCGCGCTGCGCCAGCAATTGCGCGGCTTTGGCAAAGTGCCCGAAGTCATGCTGTTGCCGACTTTTTACAATGAAAGACTGCGTCGCGTACAACTGGCCCAGGCCAAGCTGTTCCAGCACTACGGCCAGGATCTGGCCACGGTCAAAATCCCGCAGAGCGAAGAGATTCCGTCCAACCTGATCGAGGCTGCGCCACTGGCGCTGTCCAAGCCGACTTCCAAGATTGTGCTGCAAGAATTCAGGAATCTGGTCAACGAGATACTCGAACGTTCCCACCGCATTGCCGGCAAGAAATAAGTAGCAAGCAAGGATTCACGATATGAGCGGCGAAAAAAACGCAATCACCCTGCCCTCACCCGAGGAAATGCGGCGATTGATGCTACAACAAGCGGGCAAACCGCAAAAACTCACTGCGCCCATCTCGCGTGACGAGCTGGAACGTGCGCAGACAAATCGCACGAATGAGGCCCAGCTGCCGGCGAGTGCGCCCTCTGAAAAAGTACAAAATCAAAACAATAGCCCGGCTGATGAATACGTCATCATCAGACTGACGCAAATTGACCCGCCCACCATCTCGCAGCGGCAGTCTTACCCGCGCGACATGGTGGACCAGATGGCAACCGCCATTCGCCGCCAGGCGCATGGCAAAGCCTCGATACTTGACGGCCAAATTCACCCCGTCGTCGTCGTGCCGCATCCGACTGTGCCAAACCGTTATGTGATGGTGGACGGTTTTACCCGTTACCAGGCATTTCGTGACCATTTTCTGTCGGATGACATAAAGGCCACCATCCGCCACGGCCTGAGCGAAGCGCAGATTTTTGCCATGGCCTATGCGGCCAACGTAGACCGCAACGGCACGTCCGACTTTGATCGTGGCATGGCTCTCAGCGAAGCCTTCCGGCAAAACTGGTACAAAGACCGGACCGAAGCGGCTGCCGCACTGGGTGTCGACAAAGTCACCATCTCCGGCCTGCTGGCTTTTGCCGACTTTCCCGAACCCTTGCTCGACATTATCCGCAACGAGCCATCGCGGTTTTCCCACAACTTTTCTTACAAACTGCAAACCCTGCTCAACAAGCAGGCCGACATCAACGATGTCACCGATGTTGCCGGCAAAATCCGTGACGGCAAGATCAGCTGGAAAAAATTCAGCCAGTTTGTTTCCGAGTACCAAGGCCAGCTTGATCGCCCCAAGAAAATCCGCAAGGAATCGCGCAGCATTCTGGATTACGGCAAAGTTCGCGCTACCGACAGCGCCATTTCGCTAGATCTGGAAAGCCTGCCTGCCGGCGTAGCCCCGCTACTGGTCGAACAACTGGAAAAGTTTCTGACGGATTTTCTCAAAAGCAATATCCCGTCAGAAACCGCCCATGCTGTCGCAAGCGAAGAGCAAGACTGACATGCAAAGGCTCAGGCTGAAGCCGCTCTTTGCCGGTAAGTACGTACTTACTGGCAACGCTCACCGCCCCAGTAAGTACGTACTTACTGGGGGTGAGCCGCATCCGATTATCCCCCATTCATTCCAGCGTGCTTTGGTAAGGGGTCAGCTCATACTGATTCCTTACCAAAGTGTGGCTTCACAATCTGCTCTGGAGCGAAGCGCTTTCCATGCAAGTACATCATGCCAGCATGGTGGTGGCCTTGACCACGACTGCCGCGGTAAGTACATACTTACCGCATGCCATCCACACTCACCAAGTGGGATCACATCATGCCAGGTTGCCACGAGCAGTAAGTACGTACTTACTCGTTACAAAAGTTTGGTCGCACAACTCCGCCTGGCAGTAAGCACTTTTGGCGTGGGTACACAATGCAAATGCTGCTACGCTGACCACGATCGCCGCGGTAAGTACGTACTTACCGAATACTACCCGCGCCCAACCAATGGGGGCATGGCATACAAGTCAGCCGCGAGCAGTAAGTACGTACTTACTCCCGACATAGTGCGGCTTGCACAGCGTCATGCCAAACCCCGCAATAATTGCGCGGTCAGTTCACGAGACGCCTCAACTGATGTAAATGGCTATTTACTTGCCGCGTTCTGCCTGCCTGACACCGGCGCCAGTAAGTACGTACTTACAGCCCACCAAATCCGCTTGCAAGCACGCGTGCTGAGAAATATTGCTGGTAAGAACGTTTTGATTGAGCAACGAAGAACCGGCACCCAGTCGGCCGGCAATTCTTACGTAAGAACTGAGCAGACCGTTTCCGCGCCCCAGATCAACACTGGTTGTGACGTCACAACTGAGCAGCCCATTGCTGTGACTCAGATCGATTTTCCTGATGTGTGTAACGTTACACGCGGCCTGTCCATGTCTGGTTTGCCCATCGATCAATCAGTCTTTTCAGTGGCGTGTAACGTTACATGCCTCAGTCCACCATTATGCTTTTCTGAAAACCTGACAATAAATTGCATTAGTCGAACAGCGCCGCCAGGCAGAAGAAAAAGACAAACTGACAGCGCAAGACCCAGCCCCCCGAGAAACCCTCGGGGGTTTTTACTTGGTACCCCAAAAACAAATTTCGCCCGTCTCGGCCAACCTGGCTCAGACGGGCGAAGTGCTTCTGGAGCATGCAAATGAGCATTTCCGCCAATTACCCGCACCAGCTCGCCCTGCTGCTGGTTGCCCTGCAGACCGACAAACTACCGGTCTGCGAACAACTGCAAGACCCGACAGAAAAGTCCCTGTTTGCCTCATTGCTGACTTATCTGAACAACCGCGACTTCCGCACCCCCATCACCATCGCCCGCAAAACCCTGGGCATGCAGATCCGTGTGAAGCGATCGACACTGTTCAACAAACTGCGCAGTCTAAAAGAAAAAGGCCTGATCGAAGATGTCACCGGCGAGCTACCGATCCGCCTCACTGAAAAGGCGATTGCACTGATTCAGCTGGATTGGACCAAACAGACAGATCGCTGGAAAGAAACACCGCGCGAGAAGAAACCGACCTTCAAGGTTGGCCGCAGCACTTTTCCGGCAGAGCTACTGAAACTCATCAATCGTGGCGTTTCCGAAAAACAATTACGCGCCTTGCTGAGTGAGGCCAAAAAAGCCGCAACACGCATTCAGGATGTTTTGCGCCATTTCGAGACCAGTTTGTCCCGATACGACGGAAAAATTCTTTTCCTCGTTATTCGAGACATCTTGAGAAAACCGCAAAAATATCTCAAAACCGACAAAGCACCGGCACAAGCCACCCCGGCCAGCGGCCGCCAACACAGCGCCCTGCTGCGCACCGCACTCGACAATGCAGATTGCATACTCGATGCCGGCGAACGTTTGCAGCAGCAAGAGGGTAGGCTGATCTATGCGCACAAAGATAATGACTATCAAAACATAGAGATTGATAGTAAAGGCGTGGATATATTGATTCAGCGCATGCGTGCTGCCGTACTGCGCCACGTCAGCGAGCATCCCGACTGGTGCGTGGCCAGTCAGGCTGGTGGCCTGATGCGGCTGGATGCCGCGGCCTGCGCAGACAAGGGACAAGCCGTGATGATGCTGGAGAATGGCCGCCAGCTACTCGGCAGCTGGCACGGGCTGTATGCCGCCTTGCCACCCTCCGCACGACAAGTCAGCTTCGCGCAGCCGCGAGACAGCCGGCTGGGCCGGCAGCTGATCCGCCGTGGCATCCACTATCTGGTCGATAGCATCCACACCGGGGTTTGCGCCTTGCGCGTGCTGAGTGGCCAACAAGCCGGCAAGGTCTGCACCGTGCCCGAAGCCGCACTGGCCGACCCGGAAATCAGCTGGCAACGCACCTAAAAAAAGGGGGGAGTCCAGAATATGGAGGCTATATATCCTGACTCCGTCAGACCAAGATAAAAGAAATTAAAACGGATGGTGTTTTCTGAACCGGGCATATAAACACGGCAAGCACATGGGCTAATGGCCTACCGTGCAATATCGTGCAGCAGCCAGATCAGCAACGGAATGACATAAGGATTTCAACTGTATATGCTTGCAAGCCCGTTTGCGATTAGCTGCCCTGAAACGGTAATCGAACGGTACAAGCTGATTAGCTGACGCTTAAACCGCGCGTACTGCCAAAACAAAGCCGTAATCAGCAAAGCCTTGACAGCGAAGCGCATCAGACCGCCTGACCAGCCAAGTAGCGCCATTCTGCCGTCGATAAGGGCACTACGGATAAGGGGTCGCACGGCGTAACACCACAGACCTTAGGCAAGGACTGTGCAAATAGTCAGCACAGCGCTCGGACAAACACCGGAACACGACTAAACACATGCTCGAATACAAACTGTCCACCGGACAAAACGAAAAGCATCAACAGACATCATGAATAAGAAACTCGCACGCACCATCAGCCTCTTGATCACACAACTCATGCTAAGCGCGTACACGCTGGCAGACGACAGCAGCCAGCCCCAGGCCGTAACGCAAGCGATATCCACTGCTAGCCAGCAGCCGAACAAAGCAGAAAACAACGCCAAAATTACGTACCCTTGGCTATCAAAATGGCTGGATGAACGAGGCGAAGTCGGCTTGCGCGTGGAGGTCAACGAAAAGGGGCGTGTCACCGAACTCAATATCGTGAAATCCAGTGGCTATCCACGTCTGGACGAAGCGGCTGCCGATACAGTCGAAACATGGATTTTTACGCCGGCAACTCGCCATGGCAAACCAATACCATACCGGTATACCTTTTCAGTTAAATTCCAATTAGAAAATACCAAAACGCAAACACCGTGAAGGCCATCACATCGGAATCATGCTCTCGCTACCCGGGACGGGCTAAAGCGCGGTCTGCTATTTCGCCGTAAATGTCCTGCTATATCTTGCCGACATAAACCGCTACCATGCCCCGGTCATTTTGCGGAGCCGGCCATGCAAGACATATCCCCAAGCGATCTCAAAACCATCCTGCATTCCAAGCGGGCGAATCTTTACTACCTCGAACACTGCCGCGTGCTGGTCAATGGCGGCCGTGTCGAGTACGTGACCGAGCAGGGCAAGGCGTCGCTGTACTGGAACATCCCCATCGCCAACACCACCACCGTGCTGCTGGGCACCGGCACCTCGGTGACACAAGCGGCCATGCGCGAGCTGGCCAAGGCGGGCGTGATGGTGGGCTTTTGCGGCGGCGGTGGCACGCCGCTGTTCACCGCTGGCGAGCGCGAAACCGACATCGCCTGGCAATCGCCGCAGTCCGAATATCGCCCCACCGAATACCTGCAATGCTGGGTGCAATTCTGGTTTGACGAAGGCAAAAGGTTGGCCGCAGCCAAACAGCTGCAACAGGCGCGGCTGGCCCGCATCCGCCAGCACTGGCTGGATAGCCGCCAGCTGCGCGAGGCCGGTTTTGCGGTGGATGCGGCCCAGCTTGAAGCCATGCTGACGGCTTGCGCTCATGCCATCAACCACGCGCCGGATCATATGAGCCTGCTCACCGAAGAGGCGCGGCTGTCCAAGCAGCTGTTCCGTCTGGCCGCGCAAGCCACCCGCTATGGCGAGTTCACCCGCGCCAAGCGCGGCAGCGGTGCCGACCCGGCCAACCGCTTTCTCGATCACGGCAACTATCTGGCTTACGGCCTCGGTGCGACGGCGACCTGGGTGCTTGGCCTGCCGCATGGCTTGGCCATTCTGCACGGCAAGACGCGGCGCGGCGGCCTGGTTTTCGACGTGGCTGATCTCGTCAAAGACGCCATCATCCTGCCGCAAGCCTTCCTCAGCGCCATGCGTGGCGACGACGAGCAAACCTTCCGCCAGCACTGCATCAGCCAGCTCACCCGCAGCGAGGCACTGGATTTCATGATCGACCAGCTCAAAGCGATTGCCGAACAGCAGGGGAGGGCGGCATGAACATCCTGCTGGTTTCGCAATGCGACAAGCGCGCGCTGACCGAGACGCGCCGCATCCTCGACCAGTTTGCCGAACGGCGCGGCGACCGCGTGTGGCAGACGCCGATCACCCTGGCCGGCCTAGACACCTTGCGCAAGCTGCTGCGCAAGAGCGCGCGCAAAAACACCGCCGTCGCTTGCCACTGGCTGCGCGGGCGCGACCACAGCGAGCTGCTGTGGATCGTCGGCGATGCGCGCCGCTTCAATGCCCAGGGCAGCGTGCCTACCAATACGACCAAGAGCGATATCTTGCGCGATCACGACGAAAACGACTGGCTGAGCGGCGAAGACATCCGCCTCGTCGCCACCCTGGCGGCGCTGTTTCACGATCTGGGTAAAGCCTGCGAGGCCTTCCAGACGCGCTTGCGCGGCAAAGGCCCGCATGCGGCCAACCTTTACCGCCACGAATGGGTGTCGCTGCGGCTGATTCAGGCTTTTGTCGGCCAGGATGACGACGCCGGCTGGCTGGCGCGGCTGCAAGAGCCGGAAGAGATGACGACAGACAACTGGAAAAAACGCCTGAAACAAGCCGCGCTGCGTGATGGCGAAGATGTCAAAGCCAAAGACAACAAGCCCTTTGCCGACGGCGTTCTGCCGCCGCTGGCCGCCGCCGTGTGCTGGCTGGTGCTCAGCCATCACCGGCTGCCCTTGCCACCCGCTAGTGAAACCCTCAATGCCGCCCTACTGCAAAAAGGGCTGCAACAGGTGGATAGTCAGTGGAACCAACCATTCCACAGCACAAACCAGACTGAAGCCGAGCCCTACTGGCGCTTTCCGTACGGTTTGCCGGTGGATGATGCCGCGTGGCGCAAACACGTTGCCAAACTGGCCACCAGACTGGCGCAGCGCAAGACCGAATCATGGCTGGAAAACCCTTACGTGATGCATGTCTCGCGCATGGCACTGATGCTGGCCGACCATCATTTCTCCAGCCAAATCGTCGAACAGCGTTGGAAGGCGTCAGAAAAAGACCATATCGCCTTTGCCAACACCCAAACAGTCGATTCCAAACGCCACTTCAACCAGACTTTGCCCGAGCACCTGCTGGGTGTAGCCAAACACAGCGCCGCCGTCTGCCACGCCCTCCCCGGCTTCGAGCGACACTTGCTACGTCTGGCACGCCATCGCATCCTGCAACAACGCAGCCAGAACGAACGCTTCCGCTGGCAGGACAAAGCCTATGATCTGGCCTGCAGCCTGCGCGACAAAGCCCGCCAGCACGGCGCTTTCATCGTCAACATGGCTTCCACCGGCTGCGGCAAAACGCTGGGCAATGCGCGAGTGATGTACGGCCTGTCCGATCCGGCCATTGGCATGCGCTGCGCCTTTGCGCTGGGCCTACGCACGCTGACGCTGCAAACCGGCCAGGCTTTCCGCGACAAGCTGAAGCTGGATGATGGCGATCTGGCCATCCGCGTGGGCGGTG
Source organism: Vogesella lacus (assembly GCF_979366295.1). Taxonomy (NCBI): domain Bacteria; kingdom Pseudomonadati; phylum Pseudomonadota; class Betaproteobacteria; order Neisseriales; family Chromobacteriaceae; genus Vogesella; species Vogesella lacus. The sequence goes on along the minus strand of NZ_CEETQT010000015.1, from coordinate 27,863 downwards.
TGGCCAGCCGCGAATTGTTCGAGCACTATCAGACGCAAGCCGAGGAAACCGGCTCTGCATCGCGGCAAGACCTGCTGGACGAAACCAGCCATGTCCGTTTTGACGGTAACCCCGACCACCCGCTGCTGGTGCGTCTGACGCAAGACAGCGCGGTGCAGGCCATGCTGGCCGCGCCGGTGCTGGTCTGCACCATCGACCACCTGATCCCCGCTACGGAGAGCGAACGCGGCGGGCGGCAAATCGCCCCCATGCTGAGGATTTTGTCTAGCGATATAGTTTTCGATGAAATAGACGAATTTGACGTCAACGATCTGCCCGCGCTCACCCGCCTTGTCTACTGGGCCGGCCTGCTCGGCAGCCGCGTGTTGCTATCCTCCGCCACGCTGCCGCCCGCACTGGTGGGCGGGCTGTTTGATGCCTATCTGGCCGGACGACAACATTACCAGCACAATCGCGGCCAACCCGGCCTGCCATTGAATATCAGCTGCGCCTGGCTGGACGAGCGCACTGCCAGCGCCGCCGATTGCGCTGACAGCGCCGCCTTTGCCCAGGCGCATCAGCAATTTGCCAGCCGTCGCCATGCCTGGCTCGCCAGCCAGCCGGTGCGCCGCAGTGCCGAACTGCTGCCGCTCACTGGCATCCCGCGCGACGAGCGCGACCTGTACGACCCGTTGGCCATCCTTCTGCGCGACGCCGCCCTGCGCCTGCACCGCGACAACGCGGAAACCGACCCCGCCAGCGGCAAGCGCGTCAGCTTTGGCTTGATCCGGCTGGCCAATATCGGCCCGCTATACCAGCTGGCCCAAGCCCTCTACCGGCAGGGCGCGCCGGACGGCGTACGCATCCACCTGTGCGTTTATCACTCGCAATACCCGCTGCTGCTGCGCTCCGCCATAGAACGGCGGCTGGACGCGGCGCTGGACCGCACCACGCCGGAAGCCGTCTTCAGCCTGCCCGACATCCGCCAACGGCTGGATGCCCATCCAGAGCCGGAGCAAATCTTCATCGTGCTCGGCAGCCCCGTCACCGAAGTGGGGCGCGACCACGATTATTCATGGGCCATCGCCGAGCCATCCTCCATGCGCTCGCTGATCCAGCTGGCCGGACGCGTACGCCGCCATCGGCCACAGGCGTGGGACAAAGTGAATGTGCTGATTCTGGAAAGAAACATTCGCAGCCTGACCCGGCCCGGCAAACCGGCTTATCTGCGACCCGGTTTTGAAGACGAGCACGATGGCAATTTCTGTCTGGCTGAACACAACCTGCACCAGATCCTGCAGCCCGAAGAATACCGCCATCTCGACGCTCGCCCGCGCTTGCTGACGCGGGAAAAGCTGCACCAAAAAACCAGCCTGGTCGATCTGGAACACGCGCGGCTGCGCATGAAAATGTCTGGCGACAATGGCCAGCAGCCCGCAAAGACCCGCGCCGGCAAAGCGCCACCATCGCCGCCAATCCATGCCGGCAATTGCTGGAAGCAACCTGCTTCGATGCTCGGTGCTTTGCTGCAACGCAAGCACCCGTTCCGGCTGGATTTGAGCGAAGACGTGGACGTGCTGTTATTGCCCAACGAAGACGAAGACGACTTCGCCCTGATCAAACTGGTGGACGGCGAGCGGCGTTTCACCAAGAAAGTGCTGCTGGTAGACAGCAGCCTGCATCACCGCATTGCCGATAGCGACTTGCAAAGCCAGGGCATCACCGCGTGGGCGGAAACCGATTACCTTAGCGCCCTGCAAACCCTGGCCGCAGAGCTGGATATGCCGCTGGTGCAATGCGCCCGCCGCTTCGGCACGGTAACGCTGCCCGCCAGTACGCAAGGCTGGTGGTTTCATCCGGCATTGGGGTTCAGCAAGAAAAAATGAATGCGGCCAACCTTGCAGGGTTGGCCGTGCTGCCTGTCCGGCAGTGAGGAGCGACACATTTCGAATCCGAGTCGCTAATTTTCTGAGCTACCAAAACCGGTAGTAGATTGATTTTAGCAGCTTGGAGGTGTCTACCGAAGCTAATTACATATAAGATTATGAATCTAAGTCTCTAATGGATTGACTTTGGTTTGGGGGAGGGATTATGCTGGCATCAAGTTGGCCATGAGGGTGTGTCCGCACCCTCATGGTCACATTGAAAACTACACGTCTCGATTGCTCCTCGGGACAGCCCATTTGCAGGGCCTGATGCAAGCAGGAAGGAGGACATGATGACTAGCAACCATTTGATCAGAAGAGTCTCAGCCCAAACAGCGCAAGCGATCAGCGCACGCTCATCCTGCTTATGCAGCTTGTGAGTGTAGCTGATCCCTTGTTTTGATGCCACGCGAACAAAACCGAGAAAAGGTCAATCATGAGTACCCTTTCGCCAAGGGCTATACGAATACGCTCTGAAATTGAAGGTTTTATCCTCCAGCGACTGTCTGACAAGCTCGACAAACTGGCCGAAGACGACGCCAAGCGCGACGGCCTGAAAGCCCAATACCAGCCAGCCGCCTGGCTACTTGACGCGGCCCGCCGGGTGGGTCAACTGCAAATGGTCACCCACACGCTCAAGGCCATCCATCCGGATGCCAAGGGTAGCAGCCTGTTTGCCCCGGCAAGCAGTTTGCCAAGCCGGGATGTCGTTGGCAGCCACTGCCTTCCCCTCTTGTCCGCCAGCGATGTCGTCGGCAATGCAGCTGCGCTGGATGTGTACAAATTCCTCAAGCTGGAACACGACGGCCAAACTTTGCTCAGCCTGCTGCAAGCAGGCGATGCCGATGCCTTGGCTGCGTTGAGCGATGACACAGAGCAGGCACAAACATTGCGCGCTGCCTTTGTCAGCATCACCGAACCCAACGGCGGCCCAGCCAGCCACACCCGTGCCAAACAGCTGTACTGGCTGGTCAGCCCCGATGCCGACGAGCTGCCCAATCCGCACGACGACAGCCATTACCATCTGCTGTCCCCGCTGTACGCCAGTGCCTTCTCCCATCACGTGTACCAGACCATCCAGCAGCACCGCTTTGGCGAAGAGGCCAAAGCCGCGCGGCAGGCGAAGCGTGACGGGGTCAGTCATCCGCAGGGTTACAGCGACTACCCGCACTTGGCTGAAGAGAAAAAAGGCGGCACCAAGCCGCAGAACATTTCCCAGCTGAATTCCGAACGCAAGGGCAGCAACTACCTGTTGGCTTCCTTGCCGCCAATATGGGAAAGCAGCGAGCTGACCCCGCTGTACCACACCGACAGCGCCTTCAATCGCTTTGGCCGTCGCCGCGAAATACAGCGTCTGCTGCGTGAGCTGCGCACCTGGCTGCAAAAGCACTACAAGGCACCTAAAGAGGGAGAAGAAGACCACTCCCCAAACAATGTCCATATCCGCGATCACCGCAAAAAACTGCAAGACCAGATTTTCGACGAGCTGGTTTTGTACTCCGCCGAGATCATCAACAACCTGCCGGCAGGCTGGACAGCGCACGCCGACTGCAAGCTGCCCATTGAAGAGCAATGCTGGCTAGACCCGTGGCGCGCTGCCGAAGAGGAAGACTTCAACAAGACATGGCAGTGGCAAGACTGGCCCTTGCAAGTTGCGGAACGCTTTGCCCGCTGGCTCAACAGCAAGCTGGACAAGACACTGCCGGTCAATGATGCAGAATTTCGCTACTGGGCACGCGAGCTGGCCGGTGATCGGGAGTGGCAAATTTTGCAAGATGAACAACAGCGCACGCTGATCGCGCTGGATCAAGTTCAGGCTCTGAAAGGGGGCAACGATGCTGACTAACATCACCGGCCTGCTAACCCTGCCGCATCTGCGCGTGCAAAACGCCAATGCCATTTCCAGCCAGCATACCTGGGGCGCACCCGCCATGAGCGCGTTTAGCGGCCTGATGACCGCACTGGAACGCAAGCTGGCAGGCAAAATTGAGCTGGAATTTTACGGTGTGGGCGTGATCTGCCACGGCTATCAGGCGCAAACCAGCGGCGACTACGTGCAGCGTTTCAACCTGACGCGCAACCCGATAGAGAAAGACGGCAGCACCGCCGCCATTGTCGAAGAAGGTCGCATTCACCTTGACATCACCCTTGTATTTGGCGTGGCGGGGGATGCGCTGACGGAAAACGAAGCGAAACGCGACGAGCTTGCGGCCAACATCGCCAACATTGTCGCCACCCTGCGCATCGGCGGTGGCAGCGTGATACCGCAAACCGGCCAGCCCGCCAGCCGCCTCAAACCCACGCTTCAGGCGCTGGGCGAAGGCGGTGACCGCGCAAAACAATTCCGCCAGCTGTGCCGCCAGTGGCTGCCGGGCTTTGCGCTGCTCTCGCGTGACGACCTGCTGCACAGCCATCACGTCAAACTGCAACAGGACAATCCCGACGCCACCTTGCTGGATGCCTGGCTGGACAAGTCTCGTCTTAATCACTTCCCCGTCACCGACGACAAGGGCGATACCGTCTGGCAGCACTCGCGCCAGCAGGGCGAGGGCTGGATCGTGCCAATTCCGGTGGGCTACGGCGCGCTATCAGACATTCACCCCGCAGGCAGCGTAGCCAATGCTCGTGATGACAGCACGCCCTTCCGTTTTGTGGAAAGCGTGTACTCGCTGGGTGAGTGGCGCAGCCCACACCGATTGAACGATGTTTTTGAACTGTTGTGGTATCCCGATTTTGACCCGGACAGCGGCGTTTACCGCTGCCGCAATGACTACCAGGCCGCAAGCCAGACCGAACACGACACTACAGGAGTAACAGCATGAGCAAACTGGAAAACGCCTCCGTCCTCGCCTTTGAACGCAAGCTGGACCCGTCCGACGCGCTGTTTTTTGCCGGTAACTGGGCCGATCGAAAAGTGAGCGAAGGTTGGCCGCATATCGAAGTACGCGAAAAATCGGTGCGTGGCACCATCTCCAACCGTCTGAAAACCAAAGACCAGGACCCGGCCAAGCTCGACGCCGCGATTGAAAACCCCAATCTGCAAACGGTAGACGTGGCCACGCTGCCGCACGATGCCGACACCCTGAAAGTGCGCTTCACCCTGCGCGTGCTGGCCGGCGTGGGCGAGCCATCCGCCTGCAACAAGGCTGATTACCGCGCCAAACTGCTGGATACCGTCGCCGCCTACCGCGAGGCGCACGGCTTTGGCGAGCTGGCGCAACGCTATGCGGCCAACCTGGCCAATGGCCGCTATCTGTGGCGCAACCGTGCCGGTGCCGAACAGGTGGAAGTCCACGTTACCCAGCTGCAAGACGGCAAGGCGGTGCAGGGCTGGACCTTTGACGCACTGGCGCTGAGCCTGAACGAGCTGGCCACTGGCGGCAATATCACCGAGCTGGGCGCGCTGATCGAAGACGGCCTCGCCGGCAAGGCGCATGTGCTGCTGCAGATCACCGCCTTTGTACGCATCGGTGGCGGGCAGGAAGTGTTCCCGAGCCAGGAGCTGATCCTCGACCGTGGCCGTGGCGACAAGAGCAAGACCTTGTACGCGGTGAAGCAGAAGGACAGCGAAATCGCCGCCATCCACTCGCAAAAAGTCGGCAACGCCATCCGCACCATCGACACCTGGTACGACGAGGCCGACAGCAACGGCCCCATCGCCATCGAACCCTACGGCTCCGTCACCACCCAGGGCCGCGCTTACCGCCAGCCCAAGCAGAAGCTCGACTTCTACACCCTGCTGGACAACTGGGTGCTGAAAGATGTGGTACCGGCCGCCGAACAGCAGCACTTCGTCATCGCCACCCTGATTCGCGGCGGCGTCTTCGGTGAGGCGGGCTAAATCATGGACCACTATCTGGACATCCGCCTGAGGCCGGACCCGGAATTCGCCCTGTCGCTATTGCTGGGCGCGCTGTACGCCAAGCTGCACCGCGTGCTGGCCGTGCAGCAGCGCAGCGACATCGGCGCAAGCTTCCCCGGCTATGCGCTGGCGAGCCAAACCGACAAAGGCAAAACCGTGCCGCCCACGCTGGGCGACACCCTGCGCCTGCACGGCAGCGCCGCCGCGCTCGATAGCCTGATGGCCGCCAACTGGCTGGCCGGCATGCGCGACCACGTCACGCTGGGCCACATCCTGCCGGTGCCGGCTGCGGCCAACCTTGTCCGCGTGCAGCGCAAACAGGCCAAGAGCAATCCGGCCAAGGAGCGCGAGCGGCTGATGCGGCGCAAAGGCGTGAGCGAAGCCGAGGCGCGGCGGCTGATCCCCGACGACAAGGCCAAATGGCTGGATTTGCCCTACCTGACGCTGAGCAGCCAAAGCAGCGGCCAACGCTTTCTGCTCTTCATCGCGCAGCAAGCGGCAAGTGTCGCGGCCGACGGCGAATTCAACGCCTACGCCCTGAGCCAGACCGCCACCTTGCCGGCGTTTTAAGGGCAAAAGCTTGCGGCCAACCTTGCAAGCAGGCGCGCAAAGTTGGCCGCAACCCTTTTTTGGGCGGGGTAATGCTGATCTTTAAAAATCAGAGACTTAGAACAGGGTGCGAAAAAAGGGTTTTTAGCGGTAAAATCGCTGCACGCCTTGCCAGTCAAGGCGCGCAGCCGGAAGGCCGCTAGTTCACTGCCGGACAGGCAGCTCAGAAACGACGAGAGGGGCGCGGCTGAGTACCGCTTTAGTTCACTGCCGGACAGGCAGCTCAGAAATTTCGGTACTGATCCACGCGGTACTTGGGACAAGTTCACTGCCGGACAGGCAGCTCAGAAATCATCAACCGCAAAAGTCACGGTTGCATTGCCGTTCACTGCCGGACAGGCAGCTCAGAAAGCATCGCCGCTGGCTTCCATCAGCGCAATCTCGTTCACTGCCGGACAGGCAGCTCAGAAAAAGTCGGGGATGCCCGGGTGCTGCCAGTGGCCGTTCACTGCCGGACAGGCAGCTCAGAAAATGATTTTGCCCTGGCAGCGGCGCATGATGTCGTTCACTGCCGGACAGGCAGCTCAGAAATGCCGCGCTCCGCTTGGCGGCTTTGCTTTTCCGTTCACTGCCGGACAGGCAGCTCAGAAAAGCCGCGTCTTGGCGCGCGGCCGCCCCGCCTCGTTCACTGCCGGACAGGCAGCTCAGAAATTCTTGGGGACTTCGGTGCCATTACGGCGTAAGTTCACTGCCGGACAGGCAGCTCAGAAATTTGACGAGCCAACCGATAACGGTGTGCCCGTGTTCACTGCCGGACAGGCAGCTCAGAAAAATACCAGATTTTTAAAGAGTCGCTTGGTCAGGTTCACTGCCGGACAGGCAGCTCAGAAAATGAACCGAAACGCTCCTGCTGAGGTGACTGAGTTCACTGCCGGACAGGCAGCTCAGAAAGACCTCACCTTCGGACCTTTTGACCGGCGAGTGTTCACTGCCGGACAGGCAGCTCAGAAATGTAGGGATGAGATGAGAACGGTTGGTTCTCTTGTTCACTGCCGGACAGGCAGCTCAGAAAATGCCGCCGACTGCACCAGCGCCCATCGTCCCGTTCACTGCCGGACAGGCAGCTCAGAAAACGTTCCCGCAATTGACCGGCTGCATTCAGTCGTTCACTGCCGGACAGGCAGCTCAGAAACCGACGGTTGGCGATTGGACTGTTCCAGATTTTGTTCACTGCCGGACAGGCAGCTCAGAAAAGTACCGGGAGTCGTGCCAGTGCCGGGGGTCGTGTTCACTGCCGGACAGGCAGCTCAGAAAACTGCTCAAGCCCCTTGATACGCACCATTAGCGTTCACTGCCGGACAGGCAGCTCAGAAAAGTACCAGGACGGGACTTCGGTTACAGGCTTGGTTCACTGCCGGACAGGCAGCTCAGAAATGATCAGGAGTCAGGCGGCGCAACTCACGCCAGTTCACTGCCGGACAGGCAGCTCAGAAAATCAAGCAGGCTGCGCACATTGCAAAGCGTATGTTCACTGCCGGACAGGCAGCTCAGAAATCGTCGGTGCGATAAATGGCAACATCCGCGACCTTCACTGCCGGACAGGCAGCTCAGAAATGAAAGTCCGACTCAGCCTAAGCCCCCAACTAAGTTCACTGCCGGACAGGCAGCTCAGAAAGCGGGGATCAGTGCCGAAAGGAGCGTGCACATGTTCACTGCCGGACAGGCAGCTCAGAAAAGATACCGGCACGCCTCCCGACACCGGCACGCGTTCACTGCCGGACAGGCAGCTCAGAAAAGAAGATCATTAGCCGCGTGCAGTATCACAACGTTCACTGCCGGACAGGCAGCTCAGAAACTAATGCATTCCCACCTGATCCTAATCCGCCTAGTTCACTGCCGGACAGGCAGCTCAGAAATTGCCCCACAGAAATAGCGCCAGCCAGGTCAAGTTCACTGCCGGACAGGCAGCTCAGAAACTTGATGCGTTTGACGTCATCGCCGTAGCGACGTTCACTGCCGGACAGGCAGCTCAGAAATGATCCGGCTCCTCCTGTAAATCCACCTACTAGTTCACTGCCGGACAGGCAGCTCAGAAAACCAAGAAGGCCAAGACCGGCAGGAACAAAAGGTTCACTGCCGGACAGGCAGCTCAGAAAACCGTTTGAGCTTCCGACCTTTGACCCCGAAAGTTCACTGCCGGACAGGCAGCTCAGAAAGTGACAGGCAGGCGGAGGCGAGAAGGTTGGCCGTTCACTGCCGGACAGGCAGCTCAGAAACATACAAATTCGCATGGCGTGTTTGGTGGCTTGTTCACTGCCGGACAGGCAGCTCAGAAATTCGTGCGATGGCAAGCGGGAGTCAGATCCCGGTTCACTGCCGGACAGGCAGCTCAGAAAAGGAGGTGCTGCGCAAAGCGGCGTTGAGGGTGGTTCACTGCCGGACAGGCAGCTCAGAAATCGCGCACCTTCCAGTTCCGCTTAACGGAACCGTTCACTGCCGGACAGGCAGCTCAGAAATTTTGCCTGGCTGCCAAGAGTCAAAGACTTAGGTTCACTGCCGGACAGGCAGCTCAGAAAAGCAGCAATACCGCCAAATCTTGAGTCAAAAAGTTCACTGCCGGACAGGCAGCTCAGAAATCATCAAGCGGGAATTCGCCGGTTTCCGGATCGTTCACTGCCGGACAGGCAGCTCAGAAAGAAGTAAGCGGCCAGCAGGCTGGCTGGCACGAGTTCACTGCCGGACAGGCAGCTCAGAAAAATATGGGCTAACTGTACCGTCCATGGCGTGGGTTCACTGCCGGACAGGCAGCTCAGAAATACCGTCCCGCCCGTTGCACCGGTTCAGAATTGTTCACTGCCGGACAGGCAGCTCAGAAACAAATTTTCGAGATAAGGAACCGCATCGTTAAGTTCACTGCCGGACAGGCAGCTCAGAAAAACGGTCGGGAAAGGAATTGGTTCCGGGTCTTGTTCACTGCCGGACAGGCAGCTCAGAAACGGCGTGAGCATGATGCCGTCAAAGCTGACAGGTTCACTGCCGGACAGGCAGCTCAGAAACGATACCAACCATGAATGCAATGACCGGGAAAAGTTCACTGCCGGACAGGCAGCTCAGAAATGGATAATCACGTTCGGCAGATCGTGAACAAGGTTCACTGCCGGACAGGCAGCTCAGAAAAGCAGGGCACGATCATCAAAGATGTTCCGGCCGTTCACTGCCGGACCGGCAGCTCAGAAACGATTTTTCCAGCGCCAGCCGCTCTTCAGCCTGTTCACTGCCGGACAGGCAGCTCAGAAATGAACGCGATCACCAAAGCACGCACGGAGCAAGTTCACTGCCGGACAGGCAGCTCAGAAATGAGTGGCCGTCAGCGCGCCCAGGACCCAAAGGTTCACTGCCGGACAGGCAGCTCAGAAAGCTGGAGCTTGCGCCCTCGATCAGAACGGGGCGTTCACTGCCGGACAGGCAGCTCAGAAAATGACGCTCAGTAAAGGCTGGGTATGGGCTGTCGTTCACTGCCGGACAGGCAGCTCAGAAATGTTGGGGCACCAGGATACTGAGGTCACATCGGTTCACTGCCGGACAGGCAGCTCAGAAAATCGGGGCCAACGTAGCTAATACCATCGGGGCGTTCACTGCCGGACAGGCAGCTCAGAAAGATAGCCTCAAGGCATGGTTCATCGATGATGTGTTCACTGCCGGACAGGCAGCTCAGAAAAGCCGCAGGAGGTTGGCCGCCGCGAGAACTTTGTTCACTGCCGGACAGGCAGCTCAGAAATGCCCGTAGTCGATAGAGGATTTCAGCTTTTTGTTCACTGCCGGACAGGCAGCTCAGAAACAACTCCGCGAGGCGCATCAGCTGCTGATGGAGTTCACTGCCGGACAGGCAGCTCAGAAAACCGACGCAGCAATGCAGACCAACCCCTAAACGTTCACTGCCGGACAGGCAGCTCAGAAAGAGTCTTGCCCCTTCGGGCTTAGCCCCTCACGGTTCACTGCCGGACAGGCAGCTTGGTTTTACGCAAAGGGAAGGTGCTGATAGCGGAGGTGTTTTCCAGCGGTAGTACTACGGAGTTCGCCACGCTGTGCGCTGCCTGCGTGGCGAACGGACGTTTGTGATCCCCCGTCCTTGTGCCCGTTGGCCGCGGCGGGGGGGGGGGGGGCTTGCGCTTTACGCAGTCTGTTGCTGGCCAGCCGTCACCAGCGGGAAGTCGATAGGGGTGCGGACGACGTTGTTGACATAGTTGGTCAGCACATTCAGCGCCACCAGCAGTACCAGCTCGATGGTTTCCGCCTCGTCAAAACCGGCTGCCCGCAGTGCGGCCAACTCGGTATCGCTGATATGGCCACGCTGGCTGGCGACCTGGTAAGCAAACTGCAGCGCGGCATGGGTACGGGCATCGGGACTGTGGTGGTCGCGGGCGGCGTTGATGTCGTCGATCGAGAGTTTGGCGACATGCTGGCCGAGGTAGCTGTGGGCCGACAGGCAGTAGTCGCAGCCGTTGTATTCTGCGACGGCGAGGGCGACGCGCTCGCGCAGGGCTGCCGGCAGCTTGCCCTTGTTCAGCGCACCGTTCAGCGACAGATAGCCTTCGAGGGCGGCCGGGCTGTGGCCGATGACTTTCATCAGATTGGGCACCACGCCCAGTTGCTGTTGCACGGCGGCCAACAGCGACTGGCTGGCGGGGCGGGATTGTTCTACGGTCGGGATGCTGAGGCGATTCATGCTGTGCTCCTGCTCGGGTGAGGGTTATGTCTGCGCATCGCCGTGTGCGGTGCCAGTGACCCTACTGTGACAGACCTCACTGGCCAGAAGAATAGCCATATAATGCAATTGATTATTCCACTTGCAGGAACGAAGCATGGGCCGACTACATTTGATGACCGTGTTTGTGGCCGTGGGGGATGAGGGCAGTTTTGCCGCCGCTGCCCGTCGCCTGGGCATGTCGCCGCCGGCGGTCACGCGTGCCATTGCCAGCCTGGAAGCGCGGCTAGGGGTCAAGCTGCTTCAGCGCACCACCCGGCATGTGCGGGTAACGGATGCCGGTCAACGCTATCTGGATGATGCACGGCGCATTGTGGCGGAGGTGGATGAGGCCGACGAAGCGGTGGCCGGTATCAATGCCGCTCCGCGCGGCCAACTCACCGTGACCGCGCCGGTGCTGTTCGGCAAGCTGTTTGTGATGCCGGGCATCGTGGCCTATTTGCAGCGTTATCCGCAGGTGTCGGTGTCGGCGCTGTTTCTCGACCGGGTGGTGAATATGCTGGAAGAGGGGGTGGATGTGGCCGTGCGTATCGGCCCCTTGCCGGATTCCAGCCTGCGCGCGATCAAGGTGGGTGAAGTGCGGCGGGTGGTCTGTGCCTCGCCGGACTATCTGGCCACGCATGGCCGGCCCGGCTGCCCTGCCGATCTGCGGGCGCATACCATTATTGCCGCCACCAGTGTGTCGCCGACGGTGGAGTGGAAGTTTGATACGGCGGACGGTGCCGAGGCCGTCCGGCTGCAGCCCCGCTTGCTGGTCAGCAGCAACGACAGTGCCATCGAGGCCGCCCGCGCCGGGTTGGGCATTACCCGGCTGCTGTCCTATCAGGTGGCCGGGCTGCTGCAAGCCGGCGACTTGCAACGCTTGCTGCCGGCCTACGAAAGTGCCCCGCTGCCGATTCATCTGGTCCATCGCGAAGGCAAGTATGGCTCGGCCAGGGTGCGCAGTTTCATCGACCTGATGGTGGCGCATCTGCACGACAGTCTGTCTCTGGCCTGATGGCCCGTGCCGCCGAAATCAGTCGGGCCAGTCGCCAGACTGCAGCAGGTAGGGTGACAGGTGGGCCGCCTCGCCACGCAAGGACAATACTCCCCGCCGCCGCCACATTTGCTCGACGGTGAAGTGCCAGGCGCGCTCACAACCGGCGAAGGCGGCCAAGGTGTCGTCCTGCCAGAGAATTTCCGTGCGCCCGCTCAGTTGCAGCACGTCGCCATTGGCAAAGTCGAGGAATAACAGTCCGGCCCTGGGGTTGAGCAGCAAGTTGCCCAGCGTGTTGAAAAAACGGTTGCCGGAAAAATCCGGAATGGTCAGCCGGTTGCCCGCCACCCTGACAAAGCCCGGCTTGCCGCCGCGATGCGATACATCAACCGATGCCGCCTGCTGGCTGGCATCACCGGGAAAGCAGCTGGCCACAAACAGCGTGTCGGCAGCGGTAATCAGCTGGCGTGCGGCGCTATCCAGGCCCGACAAGTGTTCGGCGGGTGTGGTCTGGCTGGCGGCGGGTTGTACCGTGTGGATGGCGCGCTGCTGGATGTACTTGGGGCAATTGCCGAATGATTGCGTCACCGCCACTGTGAGGCCTGCATCCGATATGGTTTGCAGTTCGCCATTCATGCGGTTGCGGCGGCGGGTCGGCAGCTCGATGCCCAGCAAGCCAAGCGGCGCGCCCGGATGCAGGCAGGCGTGTAGCGGGTCATCCGGCTGCGGTCGGGCGGCAATGGTCAGCAGTCGTTCATCGGGAGCGTGCACGAAGCAGGGCGGGCCTTCGAGGATGCCGGCCCAAGGCCAGCCTGCGGCATCGACGGCACCCAGCAGCAGAAAGGGCAGTTGCTGGTAGAACGTCCGGTGCTGTTCCGGCATGTAGTCACGGATCACACGCTGGCCGATGGCCTGCATCTGCTCGGCGACACCAAGCTTTTCCTGCAGCAACTGTTCGCCACGGTGCCAGGGAGAGGGGTTGGACATGATACGCCCCCTGTCAGGCATCGCCCGCCGGGGCGACAGCACTGGCCTGCATGGCGACAAAACCGGGCAAGGCCTCGATGCGTGCCAGCCAGGCCCGTACATGCGGATAGTCTGCCAGCGAGACATGGCCCTCTGGCGCATGCGCGGTATAGGTGTAGTTGGCGATGTCGGCAATGGTGGGGTGGTCGCCAATGAGGAAAGGGCGTTTTGCCAGCTCGCTATCCATCACCGCGAACAATTTATGGGCACGCAGGGTGACTTCCTCGGCGTGAAGGCCGGCACCAAATACCGTGATCAGCCGAGCCGCCGCAGGGCCGAAGGCCAGCGGGCCGGCGGCCACCGACAGCCAGCGCTGCACGGCGGCTTCGCCCACTGCATCGTCTGGTAACCAGTCGCTGTTGCCATAGCGGCGCGCCAGATACACCAGGATGGCGTTGGAGTCGGCCACGATGGTGCCGTTGTCGTCGATAACCGGCACCTGGCCGAATACGTTCAGCTTGAGGAAGTCGGCCTGCTTGTGGGCACCGGCACGCAGATTTACCTCGATCAGCTCGGTGGGAACCTGCAGCAGGGACAGCGCCAGGCGCACGCGATGGGAATGGCCGGACAGCGGGAAGGTATAGAGTTTGACGGGCAAGCGGGTCATGGCGGTCTCCGGGTACGTGGCGCATCCGGAATAAGGATGCAGAGGCGGTCACTGTGCCTTGTACTGTCGGAGAAATGAATGCCTGTTTATCGCAATTGATTATTGCAAATATCGGAATGATACGGACGTTTGCTGGCATGTCAGACAGGCAGAGACTACGGGTTTCATGCCACTTTCCACAAAAAACCGTCTGGCTAGCGGAAGTGGCCGAGGAGGCCACCCCTGCAGGCAGCGGCGGCGGAATTGACAAACTCGCCGCCCCGCTCGGTCACCTTGGTCAGCAAGTCATCGACGCGAAGGCGTTGGCGCACCTTATGGGCGAGAAAGATTGGGACTGCGGTAATGCTCTCGCTACTCACGCGGTGGCGAAGCCGGATCACGGCGATGCTGCCCATGGATCACCCCCCAAGTTTTTCCGGCAAATAGCCGGATGGTTACACAAGCCGGAGTGGAGACTATGGGGTGCCGATCCACCCATCTGATAAGTTTGGCATGCCGGTGTACATGCACGATTCCAAATGCAGCAAACTTGATGTGGCTTGTGTATCAGTTGTCGCGGGATCGTTATAATGCAGGCCATCAGACGGAAATGACGAATGACTGAAATGAAGAATGCTGACCCGATTTGGGATACGGCCTGGCAGTGGGTGATGCTGCGGCACGAGGAAAAATTTTCACAGCCATGCCCGCCAGCCTTGCTGGCCTGGTTACAAGCGGATGCCCGCCATCAGCAAGCTTATGATGATGCTTGTCAGATATGGCAGCTTACCGGTGTGAAGTAAGCCGGGATCGTGCAGGTGTTGCGCGGTGAGGCGACTTGGGTTTACGGGTGCAGGCTTATAGCGGTATATCACGTTTGGCGATTAAACAAAGCCTGGCGTTTGCCGTCATTACTGATGACTCATGTCTCGGTGTAATGAAATGCAAAGCGTTGTATCCCTAACCAGTCATTCCGTTGAAGCAGCCGTCTCTTATGGCCAGACTATGGCTGTACTTGGCGGCTTGTTGCCGGCGGCGGATCTGGCCAGCATCTGGCAGCTGCCACCTTATCAGCTCGATCACGCGACTATAGCGGTGGTGGATATGGCGAGATTGTCCGCCAGTCTGGACGGGATGGATTTGGCGGCGCTGCACGAGGCGATGCCGGCGCGGGCGGTGCGTAGCCGGCAGTTATCGTTTCTGGCCGGGCGGCTGTGTGCCGAGCGTGCGGCCAGCGCGCAGACGGGCGTGACGGCCAGGGTTGGCCGCAATACAGCCGGGTTGCCACTGTGGCCGGCTGGCCTGACCGGCGCGATTACCCATCATCAGGATCTGGCACTGGCGGTTGCCGGTGCAGGGCGCTTCGGGCTGGGGGTTGATAGCGAAAAGCGCGCCAGTGACGATCAATTGCAAGCTATCCTGGCTGTATGTTGCACGGCGCGTGATCGACTCTTTATCCAGGCGGGTGATGCTGCCGAGCGGGCCACCTTGTTGTTCTCGGCCAAGGAAGCCGCGTTCAAGGCGGTTTTTCCCTTGCTTGGACGCTTTGCCGATTTTACCGAGTTTGAAGTGGCAGAGCATGATACGGCCGGCAGCTGTTTGTGGCTTCAGCCGGTCAACCCGCATGACTGGCCAATCGACTTGCCCGACTTGCCGGTCTCTTATCTGCAGCTGCCCGATATGGTGCATTGCTGGCTGGATGTGCGTCCCCGGTCTGGTGGCGGCGGGGTGTGACGTAGTCGGGGACGGTTTGCTGCGGCGGTTACAAATGGCTGCGGCAAACGGCCAGGGCTTGGCCGACATCGCGCAGCATGAAGTTGACGAGGGTGGCCGAGCAGCCCAATTCTTTGGCGATCTCGCGCTGGGTCAGCTCGTGGATGCGGTATAGCTCGAAGGCCCGCCGGGTGCGCTCGGGCAGGGTACTCATGGCCTGATCAATCGCTTGCAACAGCAGGCGTTGCTGCAGGATGTTTTGCGGATTGCCTCCGCCGTCCACCTGCGGCAGCTCATCATCGTCCAGATGCACGCGATACTGCCCCTCGACTTGCTGGCGGCGGATATTGTCCAGCGACAGATTTCTCACCACTTTGCAGCAGTAGGCTTGCGGACAATCAACCTGCTTGCCGATCGCCACATCCAGCAGTTTCAGGAAGGCTTCCTGCAGGATGTCTTCGGCCTGTGCTTGGCTGCCCAGGATCTTGAAAGCCACGGAGCGCAATTTCTTGCGCTCCGTGGCAAATACCTGTTCAAGCAAGCTGAATGAAATGACGTTTGACATCTTATTGTGCTGGCAAAATTCAATTGGCACTAATGATAATGGTTATCATTAGTGAATTCAATTGTATTTCTAATAATTTTGCCGCAGCAGGTGGCCATTTCAGGCGGGAACCACTTCGCCCTTCTTCCGGGATTGCTCGCGAATGATCTGGCCTTGTTCGAGATAGATCACCCTATCAGCCAGATCGAAGTAACGATCATCATGCGTAATGACCAGCACGGTCTTGCCACGGGCTTTCAGCTCGGGCAGGAGTTCGCGATAGAACACGTCCTTGAACGTCGGATCCTGATCGGCCGCCCATTCATCGAACACATAGAACGGCCGGTCTTCCAGATAGGCGGCGACCAGTGCCAAGCGTTTGCGCTGGCCTTGTGACAAGGCACGGGTGGTGAAGGCACCATTCTTCACTTGTACCTTGTGTTGCAATTGCAGTCGGGTCAGCAAGGCATTGCCTTGCTGGTCGATATCCTCGCCGGCCAGCAGGGTGTCAAACAGGTGGAAATCCGAAAACACACTGGCAAACAACTGGCGGTAAGCCCCCAGTTGCGCGTGGTTGACGCTTTGCCCGTTCAGGATGATCTGGCCGCTTTCGGCCTGATAAAGGCCGGTCATCAGTTTGGCTAGCGTGGTCTTGCCACTGCCATTGCCGCCAACCAGGTAGACCAGCTCGCCGGCCTGCACGCTCAAATTGACGGGGCCCATGGCAAACATCTCGTCGGCCGCCTCGTTGTAATAACGATGGCAAAGCTGTTTGAGCTGCAGGCTGCCGAAAGCTTGTGACATGGCGGGCAAGGCCTGTTGCTCGCTGGCCTGCAATTCGCCACTGATTTCGTCGATATGGCGGGCGGAAACCTTGGCCAGATTGAATTCCGGCAGTACCAGCAGCAGGGCTTCCAGCGGTGTCATCATGTACACGAAGACTAGGGCGAAGCCGGTGATGACCTTGCCGCGCTCCGGCACGTCACCAATCAGTGCAAACAATACCAAGCCGATAAAACCGAAAATCAGGAAGCTGCCCCAGAAGGTAGACAGATAAAAAATCGACATGCCGGTGATGCGTTCGCGCCGCACCACGTCGATGGAGGGGTGCAGCTGGCCGGCCTCGAAGTGGCCAGCCTTGGCCAGGTTCAAGCGCAGCTCCTTGGCCCCGTCGACCAGTGCCCGGAACAGGCCGTGCAGGCGGTCCTGCTCTTCGGCCGCGGTGTTGATATGGCGAATGGCACGCAGATGCACCAGATGATAACCGACCATCCCAAGGCCGATTACCAGCACGGCCAAGAGGAACACCTGCCAGGACAGCCATGACAAGTAAGCCAGGCAGCCCAGCACGGTGATGGCATTCACCATGGCCTGCGGCATCACCACGAAGAAACGTTTGACCTTTTCGCAATGCTCGGTCAGTGCCGACTGGATGCGCGGCCCTCCGAGTGACTCCAGCTGGCGGTAGTCGGTCAGCATCACCTTGCGACAGATATAGTGCTTGAGATGGGCTTCGGCATTCTGGCCCAGCCGTTCAAACAGGATGTGGCTGGCCGACTGCAACAGCAGGATCAACACCGCCGTGCCGGCAAACGGCCAGGCCAGCGCCTGGAATGCCGGCCCCCACGGAGTGTTGATGGCATGGTTGATCTGCGCGATCAGCGAGACATTGGCCAGACCGGCCAGCACGCTGAAGAAGGCGGCGGCAATGAAGAGATTGCGCGACTTCTGTAAGAGATAGGAAAACACCTGGCGACCTCATGATGATAGGGACTTACCCATCCAGACGTTCTTGCGCCGGCTTTGTTTATCCTGTTTGCCGTTGCGGCGCAGCCGGCCGACATTTGTCATGCGCTGGCCGGTTTATCCACAGAAGTTGTGGGTAAGGCTGTCGACAAGCAGCTTGCCGCCAGATGGGGCCAAGGTCTGATACGCCTGCTGAAAAAACAGGCAGTGATGGCTGTGCTTGATACTGTCTTCAGGCGTGATTCAAGGGGCAGGCCTGACAATAGCCCTCGCCCGGCAGCTTGTGCCACAAACAGCATTGCCGATGCAGCCTGAGTGGCTGGCCATCACTGTCGGTGACGATGCGGGTTTTGGCATACATGGGGTTGGCCGCAGCATCCGGCCAGTAAGGGCTGTCCAGCAGCATGGCCTTGTCCGCCAGCACTGGATGTTGCGGGCTATCATGGGCGGCCAACTCCTCAAAGATGTAAGCACTGTAACGTGCCACCGTTCCCCACACGGTACGGCGGCTGACACCGCTGCACTGTTGCAGCGCCTGGATCAACGGGGCCAGATGCTGTTGCAGCAAGTCCTGATAACGCGCATAGCGTGACTCGCCGCCAAACGGCTCGCCCTCGTCGGGCAGATAGATCTGCTGCACGCGGCCATCTGCCCCCACGCTCAGCAAGATGCCGTCGGAGTGTACGGGTAGCTTTCGGCCGGCGAGACAGGCGGCAACGAGGCAGGCTGGCTGCAAGGCCCACAGATAGCCGGCCGCCCAGGACGAGGCAATGGCGCGCGGGTCGATATCGGGCTGGCCATAGCTGGCGGCATGCCGGGCCAGCAAGCGCTGCAGCGCGGCCGGTTCGGCCAGCAGCTGGCGCAAGGACAGGGCATCAGCCGGGGCTTGCGCCTGTGTTTTGACCGGCGCGCCGTAGTCGTACAAATCGCCCTGGAAGTAGGGGGCAAGACAATCAAGCATGGGGCAGCTTTCTGACAGGGGAGCGTGGCATGGCTTGCGGCCAACCTCCAGGGTTGGCCGCAAGTGACGGGCAGAAAAGATTTACGGTTGCAGTCGCTCGATGCGCAGGGCAAGGTCGCGCGCAATCTCGGCTTCGCTGAACGGGAAACTCAGCCATTGCTTGCGCAGATAACGTTGTACCGGCGCCGCCCCTGCGCCACCGCGAATGGCCGTTTCGGCTTGGCCATGCGCCAGCAGGGTGTAGGCTTGCGGGCCATGTGCGTTAAACGTCACCAGTTGCATGTAGCTGTTGGCGACGGCGCTGCCATCCAGCGTGGCCGTATCTGGCTGGCAGGCGATGGCAAAGTAGCCGAACTCGTGACAACCACCGAATACGCCCTGCGCGCCCTTGGCCAGCTTGACGTGGCGATAGGCTGACAGCGATGCATCCAGTGCTAGCCCCAATTTTTTCAGGCTGGCGGCGGCTTCGGCCAGCTGTTTCGCGGCTTGTGGCGCGTGCGGATCACGTGGCGTGGTTAGTGGCTGGCTGGCATCAAACGGCACCTTGTAAACCAGATTTTCCGGCTTGGCATTCAGTGCCTGCCAGAACGCTTCCCACAGCAAGGCACCACGGTCATCGGCTTCGGCCTTGCCCGACCAGTTTTTCAGCACACGGCAAGCTTGTGCAATGTCGGTCTTGGGCTGTTGGCCGCAAGCCTGTTGCCACAAGCTGTCGCGGAACAGCGCGGCAGACCAGGCTGTGCTGTCCAGTGTGCGCTGTTTCAGCCCGTTTAATACCTTGGCTGCCGAGCCAGCCTGCCGCTTGAGTGCATCATGTGCAATCTGGTGGCCGTGACGGCTGCGCAAGGAGAGTTCGCGACGCTCGCCGCCCAGCAGCAAAGGGTAGCCTTCCAGTGGTGCCTTGCTATTGCTGAGCCAGTGGCTGTCATTCATGTTCGCCACATAATCACGCCGCCACTGCGAGGGCATGGCCGCCAGTGGCAGGGCACCGGCTTGTGCGTCAGCCGGGTCATTGGCCCAGTTACATTCGCTGCGGCTGCCATCCAGCACCGGGGTGGTTGGAGCCAGCTGGGCAAAGGCGTCAGATACCGCTGTGCGGCAACGCTCACGCAAGCTGTCTGGCGCATTGGGCATGGCACCGATATCGGCATACCAGACACGGCCATCATTCTTGCCGATGGCCACGGTATTGACCCACGGTACGGCACGTTCTTCCTGCTGGATGCGGCTGAATTCGTCCAGCGAGCGCGCCTGATTCCAGCGGAAGAAATTGCGGTAAATGCGGAAGTTGTTACGGTTGATGTCGCGCACGGCCAGCGCCTTGTGCTGGCTCCAGCCCAAGGCCGGATGATGTTCGGACAAGTCAACCACCGGGCCGTATCGTGTCTGGTAAATCACCCGTACCAGCTCGCCAGCCTTGCTGCCTTTTTGGATCGGGATGCGAATCTCGCGCTGTTGCATGGCTTCGGCTTTGCCATCCACCAGATAATGCCTAGGGTTGGCCGCATCCAGTGTCAGATCAAACAGGCCAAAGCGGCGCGCCTCGGATACGGTGTGGCTCCAGGCGATGTGCTCGTTAAAGCCTATCATCACCACCGGTACGCCCAGAAAGCTGACGCCGGCTACATTCAGCTGGCCGGGAATGGTCAGATGCATCTGGAAGAAACGGTCAGCCCCGCCCCAGTACCAGTGCGGATTGCCGAACAGCACGCCTTGCTGCTCGCCATTTGCTTCACTGCCAAAGGCCAGCATATTGCTGCCCAGCCCCGCTTGGCGGCCAACGTTTTGTGTAGCCCAGGCGGGTGGCAGGCTGGCTTGTTTGTCGGCAGCTGCTAGCGGTTTGGCCTTGGCCATCGCCTCGATAAAATGGGTATCGCCACCGGCCAGCTGGCTGGCAAACAGGCGGCGGTACACATCCATGGTCTGGATAGGCTGGAGCCATGGCTGCCCG
The DNA here is from genome assembly GCF_979366295.1 of Vogesella lacus. Taxonomy (NCBI): domain Bacteria; kingdom Pseudomonadati; phylum Pseudomonadota; class Betaproteobacteria; order Neisseriales; family Chromobacteriaceae; genus Vogesella; species Vogesella lacus. The sequence continues at coordinate 7,280 of NZ_CEETQT010000015.1, read as the reverse complement.
TGGCAGGCATGGCGGTCTTTTTTCACCGTTTTCAGATAGCGGTTGTAACCGGCCACAAAGCCGCTCACCAGCTCGTGCATGGCGGCAGGCTGCGCCTGGCGATAGCGTTTTTCCACATCGGCCGGCGTTTGGCTGCGGAAGAACAAGTCCAGATCGCTGTTTTTGCCCTGGCCGAAAGTGGCATCGACAGCAGGCTTGTTATCGGCACCCCAGTACCACGAACGCATGCCGCGATAGGTGGCAAAGGCTTCGGCCAGCGTGCATAGTGCCGCCTCGGCCTGCACATGGCCGACACCCACGCCCAGCGCATGCCAGTTATCGGCCTTGATGTGCGGAATGTCGTCGCTGGTGCGGCGGATTTCCACGGCAGCTTGTGCGTTGCTTGCCAACGCGAGGACAGACAGCAGTAAGGCTTGCGGCCAACGTTGCTGCTTCATCATGCGCCCTCCACCTGGCACAGCAGCGCGTGCATGTGATGCAGGCCGTCGCGCATGGCCGGGAACAGGCTGTGATGGAAATTATTCCAGCGCAGTTCCAGAATCGTATGGTCCGGGTGGATGTCGGTGTTGAGGGCATCAATAATTACCTCGCCCGAATCAATGCCGTTGTCTACCAGATGGAAAGACGCGCCGGTCTTCAACAGGGGTGGTACCTGACGGGTCTGCATGCTTGTCCAGTCTGTCACCTTCAGTCCACGTGCGCCCCACAAGGCATCCAGTGTGGCGGTGGCACCGCGTCGCTCGTATGGTGAATCCAGCCGTGTAATACCGGGGTGGATATTCACGATGCGACCGCGATACGGCGCACCTGGTCGTACCAGCTCATCCAGAATCACCAGTAGGCCATCCAGCAGCACCAGATCCGCCCCGATATCATCCAGCCGCTGTTTCAGCCGCTGTTCGAACTGCTGCTTGCCCTGTTGGCGTGCGGCGGTTTCGCTTGCTGGCAGCTTGCGATAGGCCGAGGGGATGGCCTCCAGCAAACCATCCAGCGGTACGCCCTGTACTGCGAGGTTTTCCGGATAGATCCACAAGCCGCCGGCCTGCGGCTTGAAGCCGAAGTCGCCCAACTTGCTGCGATCCAGTGGCGATGTCGGGTCGTCGTCATAAATCACCGCCTCCAGTGACCACTTGTCGCCCAGATCAGTGCTGTTCAGTTGTTCGACCAGATACTCCAGCGGCGAGGGCATATAGCGCAGCTCGCCTTTGAAGGGCACTTGCTGGCCCGCCAGATCGGCGGCGGCATTGCGCAGGGAGAACAGATAAACCAGTTTTTTCTTGCTCACGGCCATTCCTTGTTGGTGACGCTATGTCGGACTGGACGCTTTGGCAGCGGTTTTGTTTAGGGCAGAAATAGCGGCGTGCGGAACATGAGTTTGCCCGACAAGAACACATGAATAACTATTGAAATGATAATGATTGTTGTTTATATTTCTGCGTTTTCATGACAATGATGAGCTGATAATCATCAAAACATGAGAAACCACTTTTCAGCACACCCAAGGAACAGCCATGTCATCCCGTTTTGCCCTGCGCCCGGCCAGCCTCGCCGTCTTGCTGGCACTGAGCACCAGCGCCTACGCCAATGAAGCCAGCCTGCCAACCGTCAAAGTCGACGCCACAGCCCCTCAGACCGAACAAACTGCGACCAGCCCGGTAAAAGGCTACGTCGCCAAACGCAGCGCGACGGCAACCAAGACCGATACGCCGATTGTGGAGACGCCGCAGTCTATTTCTGTAGTGGGGCAAGAGGAGATTACTGCGCGCGGGGCGCGCAGTGTGACCGACGTATTGCGCTATGTCAGCGGTGTGCAAACTCAGTTTTATACCCATGAAGACCGCGGTACCGAATGGGTCTCAATGCGCGGTTTTTCCGATTTTTACAATTTCAACTTCCAAGATGGCTTAAAACAGGGCGGTCACTGGAATTTGGTGCCACAAAGTGAGGTTTATGGGCTTGAGCGTGTAGAAGTTTTACGCGGCGCTGCGTCTACTTTGTACGGGGCTGCCGATGTAGGCGGCATTGTAAATCGGGTCAGCAAACGCCCTCATCATGCGCACGTTAATGAAGTCGCAGTTGGCTTTGGTAATAATGCCGAAAAAGAGGCTCGTGCCGATATTGGCGGCAGCCTAGGTGATCATGCATGGCGATTTGTTTCCTTGTTTAACCACAAACAACCCCAGCAAGACTTCCCTAACTATGATGAGCCTGCAGTTCAGCGTGCATATATTGCGCCATCGGTAAAATTGACCTTAGGTGACCAGACTGAGTTGACTTTGCTAAGTAGCTTCAGAGATCTGAGAGCACCGATGAATTACAACGAGTTTATTCTCCCCGATCTTACAAGCTCGGGTATTAAGCTGGGTGAACCAGCTTTTGAAAAGCACAATCAACGGCAATGGCAGCTTGGCTATGAATTGAGCCATCAACTGGCTAATCATTGGTCAATCAAACAAAATGCTCGTCTATCCAATACCATGCTGGACACCGCATATCTGTGGGCAGACTCGGCTTCTTCTAGCGAGCCTAATGGCGATATCGGACGCTTCGCTGTGCGTGGCAAAGAACAAATGCGAGATATGGCCATCGACACTCGGATACATGGGAAATTCGAAACTAGTGGCTTGCAACATCAGATCGTAGCCGGTGTAGATTTACAAAAATCCACTTTTAAACTGGCTGAACACGGTGATAGTGGGCCTGCAATCAATATCTTTAACCCTCAATACGGGCAAACCATTCCTCAGCCGCAGACGCCAATGAGCAAGCAGCAGATCGATAACCAACAAATTGGTCTGTACCTACAAAATCAAACCATGATTGATGCTTGGCGAGTTAGTGGCAGTGTTCGCCACGATTGGTTTGAGCAAGAATCGGCCAACCATCTAACAAATAAAACCCAAGAAACCGGGGGTTCAAGCACTACAGGTCAAATTGGTTTGAACTACGTGTTTGACAATGGCCTAGTTCCCTATTTGAATTTTGGCACTTCGTTCCTGCCGCAAAATGGCGTGGATCGCTATGGGGCGTCATACAAGCCAACCACAGGACGACAGTATGAAGCGGGGGTAAAATATCAATCGGAGCAAGGATTAATCACTGCTGCGCTTTTTGACTTGTTAAAACAAAATATCCTGACATCAGACCCGCTCTCTCCACGGCATCAAATTCAAGAAGGTGAGCGACGCGTACGTGGCCTAGAGCTGGAGGCGCGTTACAAAGTTTGGGCCGGTGGAAATATCATCGGTAGCTATACCTTTAATGATGCTGAGATAACTCGCAGCAATAATGGTGATCAGGGTAAAACCCCGTCATTAACGCCTAAACACCAAGCATCGGTCTGGATTGATCAAGTCATTCAAACAGGCAGCTTGAAAGGTCTTGGAATTGGCCTAGGTGCGCGTTATCGCGGTGACAGCTATGCTTCAAACAATAATAAGATTATTAATCCTGCCTATACCTTGTTAGATGCTGCCTTATGGTACTCGCACCAGCAATGGACCGCGCGTTTGAATGTCAGCAATTTGGCCGACAAGAAATATGCATCCAATCTAGGTTGGGGGTATCAGCCAGGTAGTCGGCGAACAGTCAATCTGGATGTCAGCTACAAGTTCTAAGCACTACCAGTGGTAACGCTTGCGGCCAACTTTTGCCAAGGTTGGCCGCATTGTCTTGTTTGCCCCTCATTACCCCGAACTCCACCCAGCATGCGCCATTATCTTGTTCTCCTTTGACCTCCTCCCGACTAACCGAGCGGTCTTATTTAGAGGTTTCGGGCTTCAAGATGGGCTAGCCGGAACTCGCCGGGAGTCCGACCCCCCAACGAACTGTGTGGCCTAAACTCATTGTAATCCTGCCGCCAAGGCTCGATCTTGTCACGCGCGTCATCCAGCGACAGAAACCAATGTACGTTCAAGCACTCATCCCGCAAGCTGCCATTAAACGACTCGATAAAGGGATTATCCGTGGGTTTTCCTGGACGCGAGAAGTCCAACGTCACACTTTGCTCATAGGCCCATTGATCCAGCGCCAGCAAAATAAACTCACTGCCGTTGTCGACCTGAATCCGATGGGGCGTCCCGCGTATGGCTTGCACATGCCGCATCGTTGCGACGACATCCTCGGCTTTCAGGGCGAAATCCACCGTGATCGCCAAGCTTTCCCGGCTAAAATTATCCACTACAGTTAAGGCTCGGATTCGCTGGCCATTAAACAGCTGATCGGCCACAAAATCCATGCTCCAGCACGCATTCAAACTAGAGACGGTCGGCCGTGCCAGTCGATGAGCCGCTGCCACACGCCGTCTGGGACGCTTGCGTCGCAGGTTCAGACCCTCCTCGCAATAGATCCTGTAGGTCTTCTTGTGATAGATCAGCCAGCCTTCTCGTCGCAGCAGGACATGGATGCGGCGTGCACCACAGCGAATGCGCGTGGCGGCAATTTCCCGAATGCGCTGCCGCTCGGCACGATCGTCACGAGGGTGCGGTCGGTAAAAGTATGTCGCTTGCCGCAGCTGAATAACGGCCGTGGCGCGGCGTATACTGACGCGATACGCGTCGATCAGGAAGTTGGCCAGCTCGCGTTTGCTAGCCGGCTTTACAGCTTTTTTTGGATGACTTCCTGCAGCATCAGCTTATCTAGGCTCAGGTCCGCAACCATACGCTTGAGCCGAGCGTTTTCTTCTCCCAATTGCTTCAAACGACGTAGTTCGCTAACGCCCAGGCCGCCGTATTTCTTCTTCCAGTTGTAGAAAGTCGCCTCGGAGAGGCCCATCTTGCGGCAGACCTCCCCGACAGTCGTACCGGACCCCGCTTGGCGCAAGGCGAAGGCGATCTGCTCTTCCGTGAACTTCGATTTTTTCATGACAAATCTCCTACCCGGATAGGGTTAAATTTGCCAGAAATCTCTACTTTCCACCGCTAACATTTTTCGGGGGGAGGTCATAGGGCAAGGCGGCAGAGCCAGCGCTGGCGGCTGGCAAGTAAGACAAAACATTGCGGCCAACCTTGGGCAAGGTTGGCCGCAATTTTATCAAACCAGCGTGTTATCCAGCTTCAGCAATTGCTGCTGTAAGCTGGCGATAAAGTCATCATGGTGAATGATGCTCATGTGGTCGCTGTTCATGATGGGGATGGTTTGCAGTTGACTGGTCAAGCCAGACCAGTTGTATAGCTTCCAGTTAGCAATACTTTCACTGGCAAGCCAAGCGTAAACTGGTATATCTACAGGCTGTGGTGCCCATGCATCAAGGTGGGCTTCACAATCTGTAACCATCCATAGCTCGTACTCTTTTGCATCAATGCCATCACCATCTGTCGGCATTTCTCCCTGACAATCCAGAATTTGCCTGTAAGATTCTTGGAGTCTGTCGTATGACAGGCTCTGCAAGAGTTGTGACCAGCGTACTTTCATGCTCGAAGATTTTAGCCACGCATTAAGCAAGGCTTGTGCTTGTGTGATTTCCGAGTCAGTCAAGCCGGTTACATCGTCAGTAGCCAGTTTCTTGTCAAAAACATCAACCATGCCGATCAATCCCAGTTGGCATCGATCTTTGAGCCGGATGGCGACTTCATACGCCAGATTGCCGCCCAGCGACCAACCCAGTAAGTGGCATGGCCCTTTGCCGACAATGCCGAGGATATATGCAGCCATCTCGTCTGCGATGCGCGCAATATTCAACCCCTCCCAGCGCTGAGGTGTCAGTACATGACTGGCAAAGCAATGAATTGGCCGAACGCCTTGTTGCGAGGCAATGATGGCAGCAAACTCGCTACCGTTTACCATCAAGCCAGGCAGGATAAACAGCGGAATACCTTGAGCGTCAGCATGGCTTACCGTGACATGCACACGTGATGACTTGCTGCGCTTTCCGATCTGATGTGCTACTGCGTGCAGTTGTGGTTCGCGCATCAGTTCCAGTAAGGTCAGGCAATCCTCACCGAATTGCTGATGTATTTTCTGTAGCAAAGTCAGCGCCAACAGCGAATGCCCACCCAGCTCGAAGAAGCTGTCGTGGCGGCCAACTTGCGCCACACCCAGCACCTCGGCCCAGATGGCGGCGAGCTTCTGTTCGATTTCACCTTCAGGTGAGACGTACTCGCCGACTGAGGCAAACTCCGGGGCCGGCAGGGCTTTGCGATCCACTTTGCCGTTCGGGTTTAACGGCAGTGCGTCCAGCATGACGATGGCCGAGGGCAGCATGTAGTCGGGCAGAGCGCTCGCAATGGCGGCTTTAAGGTTGGCCGCATCCACAGCGAAACCGGCTTTGAGTGACACATAAGCCACCAGTCGGGTATTGCCGCCATCGTGACGGGCGATGACGACCGCCTCACGCACTGCCTCCTGTGCCAGCAGCTGCGCCTCGATTTCGCCCAGCTCGATACGGAAGCCGCGAATCTTGACCTGATGGTCGATGCGGCCCAGGTATTCCAGCTGGCCTTCGCTGTTCCAGCGCACTAGATCGCCGGTGCGATACAGGCGGCCGCCGTTGCTGTCGAAGGGGTCGGCGATGAAGCGTTCGGCTGAGAGACCGGCACGGTTGAGGTAGCCACGGGCGAGGCCTGCTCCGGAGACAACCAGCTCACCGGCAACGCCGATCGGTACCGGATTGAGTTCGGCATCCAGCACCTGCATGCCCAGATCCGGAATCGCGCGGCCGACCGGGCTGCGTGATTTGCCCAGATCCGCCAGGGTAATCGGGCGGTAGGTCACATGTACGGTGGTTTCGGTGATGCCGTACATATTGATCATCTGCGGCTGGCAGTCGCCCATCAGCGCAAACCACGGTGCCAGCATCAGCGGCTCCAACGCTTCGCCGCCAAAAATCACATAGCGCAATGCCAGTTGATCAGCCAGCTCCGGCGTGATGCGCGGAATCAGCTGGCCAAAGGCGGTTGGCGTCTGGTTCAGCACCGTTACGCCATGACGGCAAAGCAATTCCGCAAAATCATCCGGCGAACGGCTGACGAGATAAGGCACCACCACCAGCTTGCCGCCGGTGCACAGCGCGCCAAACACTTCCCAAACGGAGAAGTCGAAGGCGTAGGAGTGGAACATCGTCCATACATCATCACGACCGAAGCGGAACCAGTGGTCAGTGCCCGCCAGCAGGCGTGCCACATTGCGGTGGCAAAGCTGCGCACCCTTCGGCTTGCCCGTCGAACCCGAGGTGTAGATCACATACGCCAGCTGTTCCGGATGCACCGTCACCGCCGGCTTGCTGCCCGGATAGTCCGCATCCGGCACCACATCCACCAGCACCAGCGGGATGTTGGCCGCAG
>NZ_CEETQT010000014.1:0-65413 GCF_979366295.1 Vogesella lacus | reverse complement strand
ACTTTCTCTTGCAGTGCAAGTATTTGGCTTCGCCAGATACTTACACCTATCGGTTATTTGGTCTGTTAAAGAGCGGTGCTGACTGCTTGTTTCGTTTGCGTCGTCAGCTGAGGAGGCGAACTATACCTAGCCCACCTAGCAGCGTCAACAGGTTTTTTGACTGCCACCTGAAAATTATTGCCTTAACCAACATAAGTTGCTGAAATATATGGATATGATTTTTACAAAAGACTGAAGAAAAATGACGCAGCAAACGACGCACTGGCTATTCGACCTGGACGAAACGCTTCACCACGCTGACCGCGTAATCTTTCCGATGATTTCGGAGCAGATGACTCGCTACATCATGCAACACCTGTCACTTGCAGAGCACGAAGCCAGCGCACTGCGGATTGATTACTGGCAACGCTACGGCGCAACGCTGACAGGCCTGCAGCGTCACCATGCAATCAACTCTTCACACTTCCTTCGGGACACTCACGATCTGGACGTACTGCTGCCACTTATTCAGTGCGACCCGCGACTACCCGCACTCTTCAGGAGGCTGCCCGGGCGAAAGTGGATTTTCTCCAACGGCCCTCGCCATTATGTAGAGGCCATCGTCAGTCATCTGGGGCTACGCAATCAGACAGACGGTATTTTTGCCTTCGAGCACTTGCCCAAAGCCAAGCCGAATGTACGCGCCTTTAAAAGCGTACTCAGGCAGGCCCGCATTAGCGCCGGCAACTGCATCATGATTGAAGATAGCGCGGACAATTTGAAAACGGCGAAGCAACTCGGTATGAAAACGGTGTGGCTACACAACAAGCCTGTCAAGCCGGACTGGGTTGATTACCGCATAAGAGATATAGGCGAGCTGGCAAGACTTGCCACCAGCAACAATCAATAGCGTAACTGACGGTACAAGGACAGCAAGAGACAGTAGACCGCAGCCACCGGCCACAAGTCGGCAAGCAAATCGACCATGGCACTCATATTATGCAGGTGGCCGTACTGCCACCTGAACAATGACATCACATCAGCCTGCATGCCAGACAGCGGCCAGTACGAAACAGCCACCTGAGACAGTACGATACACAGCAATGCCATTACTGTTTGCGCCAGACGTTGGCCGCGCGTTACCAGCCACACCAGCAACAAACCCAGCACCAGGCCAACTGCAACATTCAGATTGATCCACTGAAAAAACTCCGCCGGTTTCAGCACAACACCCGCGATCAACATTTTCAGCAGCAGCGCCAAACCCAATATCAGCATGATCGCCCGCAGCTGATATTGGCGTCGACTGAGAAAGCTGGTGACAAACAGCAAGCTGCCCGCCAGATTCAGCATCGCACTACCACCCTCGACCATTGCCAGAAACAGACTGGCATCCGGCAATGGTGAGATATAAGGCTGCGGCAAGCCTTGCGGCAGCACCACGAGGCCGAACAGCGGAATTGCGGGATTCAGCTCGGTCATGAACCAGACCCCCATCAGCAGAGCAGCGTACTCGCTGCTGCTGTCTTCTTGCAGATAACGGTAACGCAAACGCATCAACCGGAACCATAAACTGCCCGCCCAAGGATGAAGCGCCAGCAATGCGCCCAATGCGCCACCGGCAACATTACAGATCACATCCAGATTGGAAGCCACGCGGGTCAAGGTGAACTGCTGGCCCGTTTCAACCAGCACACTGGTAAGCGCCACCAGCAACACAGCTCGCAGATAGCCTGCAAATCCAGCCTGCCCCATCTTGGCCAGGGCAAAGCCATACGGCAGATAGATCAGCGTATTGACCAGATTGTCGAAAGGACGATTGTAAAAAGGCAGCGGATAGCTCAGGAACTCGAATAGCGGCACACCGCTATTAACCCAACTATTAAATGGATAAAAACTCAGAAAGACGATCAAGCCGAGATTAGCCAGCACCGCATGCGCGGAGACAAGAGAGCGGTGATTAGCTGGCATCGGATTACACGAAGATCGACAAAGTTATGAGAGAGGCATGATCTTGCCTGAAAATATCAGGCGAGTTTACTGCAGCATGAAAAAGGGCGCCATCGGCGCCCTTTTTCGCAACACAGTCTTGGCGAGGCTTAGAACTTCATGCCCAGACCAACGCTGGTTACCAGCGGATCGATGTCCAGGGTACCAACCGGAGTACCACCAGCATTTACCTTGGTCTTGATCCAGATTTTCTTGACGTCCAGGTTCAGGAATACGTCTTTGGTCAGCGGGAAGTCTACGCCCACCTGCAGAGCTGGACCGAAGCTGTTCTTCTTGATGCCCAGACCCAGACCGGAGTTGTCCTTGAAGCTGTAGAAGCGGGTGTAGTTGATACCGGCACCCACGTAAGGACGGAAAGAACCTTCCGGATTCAGGTGGTATTGCAGAGTCAGGGTCGGTGGCAGTACGCGCACGGAACCGATGGTTGCGCCACCAGCAGTCAGATCATGCTTGGATGTACCCAGAATCAGCTCGGCACCAATATTGTTGGTGATCATGTAGGTGAAGTCCAACTCTGGAATAGTGTCGTTCTTCACATCAACAGACAGCGCCTTCAGGGTGCTGTCTACGGTTGTCTGTGGATTTACGTCAGTGATGCGCAAACGTGCGATGATATCGCCTTGAGCAGCGAAGGCACCAGCGGACATGGCAGCGAGTACGGCAGCAACAGCAATCTTCTTCATGCTTTAACTCCAGACAAGTTCTGCGAAAAATTGATAATTCGCAATGATTTTCACGGAACCATCGTTATCTGATGGCTTCTGTATTTCTGTGCTGCCAAGCTTAGCCCTGATGGCAGGGTGGCTATTTGCGCTAGATCATGAAAGAGACATGAAATATCAAGACTTGCGGGACTTCATGTCCCAACTCGAAAAACAGGGCGAACTGAAGCGTATTGCCACGCCGGTGTCGCCGCATCTCGAAATGACCGAAATCGGCGACCGCGTGCTGAAAGCCGGCGGCCCGGCCTTGCTGTTTGAAAATCCGCAGCTGGGCGACAAGCGTTTCGATATCCCGGTACTGGCCAATCTGTTCGGCACGCCCAAGCGCGTGGCAATGGGCATGGGCGCGGCCGACGTGATGGAATTACGCGAGATCGGCAAGACCCTCGCCTACCTGAAAGAGCCGGAGCCGCCCAAGGGGCTGAAGGATGCCTGGGACAAGCTGCCGCTACTCAAGCAGGTGCTGTCGATGGCGCCGAAAGAAGTCAGCAAGGCGCGCTGTCAGGAAATCGTGTGGGAAGGCGACGAAGTCGATCTGTCGCGCCTGCCTATCCAGCACTGCTGGCCGGGCGATGTCGCGCCGCTGATTACCTGGGGCCTGACCGTGACCCGAGGCCCGCACAAGAAGCGCCAGAACCTCGGCATCTATCGTCAGCAAGTAGTTGGCCGCAACCGCGTGATCATGCGCTGGCTCGCGCATCGTGGCGGTGCGCTCGACTACCGCGAATTCCGTGCGGCCAACCCTGACAAACCCTACCCCGTAGCCGTGGTGCTGGGCTGCGACCCGGCGACCATCCTCGGCGCGGTGACGCCGGTGCCGGATACGTTGTCCGAATACCAGTTTGCCGGCCTGCTGCGCGGCAGTCGCACCGAGCTGGTGAAGTGCATCGGCTCAGACTTGCAGGTGCCGGCCAGCAGCGAAATCGTGCTGGAAGGTCATATCCACCCGAATGATATGGCGATGGAAGGCCCGTATGGCGACCACACCGGTTACTACAACGAGCAGGACAGCTTTCCGGTGTTCACCATCGACCGCATCACCATGCGCGAGAACCCGATCTACCACAGCACCTACACCGGCAAACCGCCGGATGAGCCGGCCGTGCTCGGCGTGGCGCTGAACGAGGTATTTGTGCCCATCCTGCAAAAGCAGTTTCCGGAGATCGTCGATTTCTATCTGCCGCCGGAAGGCTGCAGCTACCGCATGGCGGTAATCAGCATCAAGAAGCAGTATCCCGGTCATGCCAAGCGCGTGATGATGGGTTGCTGGAGCTTCCTGCGCCAGTTCATGTACACCAAGTTCATCGTAGTGGTGGATGACGACGTGAATACCCGCGACTGGAAAGAGGTGATCTGGGCAATTACCACCCGCATGGACCCGGTACGTGATACCACGCTGATCGAACACACGCCTATCGACTATCTCGACTTTGCCAGCCCGATATCGGGCCTCGGCGGCAAGATGGGGCTGGATGCCACCAACAAGCTGCCGGGCGAGACCAGCCGCGAATGGGGCACCCCTATCGTGATGGATCAGGCCACGCGCAGTCGAGTCGACAGTCTGTGGCAGGAACTGGGCTTGTAAGCGACGCTTTCCATAAATAAATCCCCGTGCAACCTTGGCCGCGTTATCATCGCGGCCTTGTTGTTCAAATCTGATGGAGTATCAAGCATGAAAAACGCCAATTCCCGTAATCGCCTGAAGCGCCTGTCCCCACGCCAGCGCAAAAAACTGCGTGTCGGCGAATTCCAGGAGCTGGGCTTCACCGTGGTAGCCACCCTGAAAGACGGCGTAGAATCCGATGCCCTGCTGGACGCATGGCTGGATATCGTTGACCAGCACGGCGTGAGCTTTGGCGGTCACTTCAGCGACGGCCAGCTGGATGGCATCGTGTTCCCGGTTAACGGCGTGAAAGTTGACAACGAACTGCGCCAGAAGCTGCAACAGTGGCTGGCTGCCCGCGCCGAAGTGGCCGAAGCCGACTTCAGCGAACTGCTGGATGTATGGAACAGCGCCTGGTAAACCGCGCGCGACTTGCCTGATGGCAAGCCTGCATGACAAAACCCCCGCAGCGCGGGGGTTTTGTTTTGTGCATGGCTGTTATTGCTCCGCCTGACAAACGTTGGCCGCCAAGCCTGCCCAGCCTCAGGGCAAGACCACCCCTTCGCGCGCCAGCACTTTTTGCTGCCAGCGCAACCAGCGCCCGGCCCCCTGCCACAACCACTTCAGCGCCTTCCAGCCCGCCCAGCTGCCCAGACCACCCAGCAGCAGCATCACCAGCCCTACCGCCAGAACCGAACCTTTGCCGACTGCCGGCAGGCTATCCAGCACCACCTCGCCGTCGCGGCCTTGCACCCGCAGCTTGCTGATATTACCGCTGGCATCGCGTTCAAGCTGAAATCGCTCCTCGCCATCGCCAGCTTCGATATGTACCGATTCACGACCGGCACCGGGGCGGATACTCACCCACTCGCCATGTTCGCCACGCACCTCAAGATGCGGCGGTTTGCTGTCATCGCTGCGGGCGATCAGCCACGGTCCGACACCACTGTCATTGACGATCCAGCCATTCACATCCGGCCAGCCAGTGAGGCTGTGGCTGAGCCAGCCACCGCTAAAGATCACCCCGGCCAGCAACACCGCCATTGCGGCCAACCATAGCGAAGCAACCGTCGTCAGCAGCCACAGATACGGGAAGGCCAGCAATACATTGATCACGCCAAGGCCGGCCAATGCGCCCAAGGCCTGCTTCATATTGGCCGGGGTTTTCTCGGCCTCCCACTGTGCCAGCTTGCGCTCGGCGGTCAGCTCGCGCGCCAGCCGCTCCGGCTCGCCCAGCCCCTTGCAGATGTCTTCCTCACTGCGACCATCGGCCATGGCATCGGTAAAATACGCCTGATAATCCGCGAGGATTTCCTCGCGCTCTGTCGCGGACAACTTGCCCAGTGCCGCGGCCAACCTTTGCAGATATTCCTCGCGTTTCATGCTGTTTCTCCCTTGCCGGGCAGTGTTACGCCCAATACATCATTGATCTCGTCGACAAAGCCCTGCCATTCGCGCTTCATTTGCGCCAGCGCGGCATGGCCGGCAACCGTCAGCCGGTAATACTTGCGCGCCGGGCCGCTGCTGGATTCCTGCAGATAGGTCTCTACCCAGTCATCACTCTGCAGGCGGCGCATCAACGGATAGATCGTCCCCTCGCTGATATCCATGCTGCGCGACAAGGTGCTGACAATCTCGTAGACATAGCTGTCATGCTGGGCGAGCACCGCCAGCACGCACATTTCCATGGTGCCTTTGCGTAGCTGGGTTTTCATCTGCCCACTCCTGTCCTTGGCTGGCCATCACCACCTATGCCTCGCCATTCAAACCGATTTGCCATGATTGACTCCTGTTCTTTTCTGTCTGATCGCTGCCCATCACTACCTTGCAATGCAAGGAACCAAGATGAATGACTGCGCAGAAAGTGATTGCACTGTAGTCCATCACTACTGTGTATTACAAGATAGCTGGCAAAATACTGCCAATCTCTGCAAAGCACTGTGGCAGAAATGACAAAAGCTTGGCCGCAATGCCTTACGTCCAAGCTTGTCTGTGCTGATAGCGCCTGACTCGTCAGCAGCTCAAACTACCGCGCGGAAGGCGGCATACTGCCCCGGCGACAAGCCGGTTTGCTGGCGAAACACGCGGGAAAAATGTGCCTGATCGGCAAAGCCACAGACAAAGCCGATTTCGGCGATGCAAGGTTGGGCCTGCATCAACAAGCGGCTGGCCTCGGCCACTCTCGCCTGCTGCAGCAAATGGCTGAAACGTTGGCCGCGTTGCTGCAGGCTGCGCTGCAAGGAGCGGCCGGACATCGCCAGCGAACGCGCAACCTGATCCAGACTCACCGTCAGCCAAGCTTGTGCACTGATGGCCTGCAGGGTGCGGCCAACGATGTCGCCCTGCGCACTCGCCGACAGCTGGCGCGCGTGGTCAGGCCCGGCGCTTGAAACCGCACCCGCATCCCAGCGAATCAGCCAGCGCTCGCGCTGCGTCAGCAGGCTGTTGGTCAACTCGCCAGATGGCCATTGCGCGAGGCACTCGCCACCGGCCTCGGCATACAAGGCCACCGGTGTGCCCAGCAGATGCTGCAACAAGGCGCACAGCACACCCAGCACCACCAGATCTTCCTCCAGCGAAGGCGGCTGCTCGCCACGCGAAAGGTGAGACAGCGACACACCACCTTCCACTGCCTGCCAGGCGATGTAGTGATGGCTGTGGATATAGCGCTCCAGTCTTTGCCATTTTTGCAGCAGAGAAGTCGCACTGCTGCCATCCAGCAAGGCATGACCGCACGGGGTGTCGGCAAACTGCCCGACCGCCGCGCCCAGCCGCAACAAGGCCGGCAGGCCGTACTGCGCCGCCACCTGCCGGACAAAATCCTGCTTGAGCTGCAAGGGGATGTGCTCGGCAAAATGCGCCTCGGCCCCGCCTGCCGTCTGGCCATTCATTGCCGCCAGGCCCGCCCGCAGGATATTGAGCATGGTGCGGCTGGCAAAGGCATGGGATGCCCCAGCTGCAGACAAGCCTTGTTTCACGGTGTATTCACTCCTGTGTGCCGAATAGCGGTTTTGTCCAAAGTGGCCACATAAGGCCCAAGCCAGGGCAGGTGCTGCAACCAGCGCGGTGCATGCAACAGCAGCCACAGCAGCAGAGAAAACCAGCACAGCTTGCCGACAAACACACTGCCAAAAACCAGCGGTGCCGACAAGCCGGCCAGCAGCGCCGTGATCACCAGACTGCGCGGCGACAGCGGCAACATCGACAGCAACAGCAAGACCCAGCCGCCATGCTCGCGCAGCCGCCCTTGCCAGACCAGCCAGAAGTCTTGTCCGGCCAGATTCAACGCCGGCACCAAGGGCTGCAACTGGCTGGCGGCATACCACAAGCTTGCGGCCAACATCGCCGCACCGAGCACCGATGCCAGCGCAAAGGCCAGCACCAGCCACAGCCTGCGCCCGGCCTGCAGATACACCAGCATCGCAAAGCTGATCTGGGTCGGCATCGCCGGCACAAAATAATCGGCTGCCGAGAGCAGGGCCAGCAGCGGTATCGCCCGCCGCCGCTGGCCATGCTGCGCAATCCAGTTGCGGGAGCGGCCAAGCAGCCGCGTCAGCAGGCTCATGTTTCAGGCCTTCAACATGATGTTTTCGACCAGATTCGGCAGCAATGCTCGCAAGCGCATCACCAGCCGCATCTTGCCGACATGAATCTCGCGCCGCCCCTTGAGTGCACCGCGCCAGATTTCAGCCGCTGCCTGCGCCGCGCTGATCTTGCCGCTGCCGCGACCGTGCGTCATTTCGGTATCCACCAGCGGCAGAATCGCCTCGCAAACCTTGATGCTGGCCGAGTGCTTCTGCACCTGGCCATTGAAGGATTTGCAAAACGCGCGCAAACCCGCCTTGTTGGCGCAGTAAACCGGCGAGCTTTGCTTGGGCGCAATCGCCAGACCCGAGCTGACAAATACCCAGGTGCCGGCAGCCTGCAATACATTGCCGAACAGCAAGCGCGTCAGGATCACCGGCGCGGTGAAATTGACCATGGTTTCTTCTTCGACGCTGATCGCCTCATCGCCCACGCAAAACAGATCACGCGCCTGCTGCACGCCGGCATTATGAATCACCACATCCAGCGGCTGGCCGGCCAGCTTCCGCGCGAATTGCGCGATGCTGTCGGCGCTGCGCATATCGCAGACCTGCCAGTTGGCCGCTGGATATTGCTCGCGCGCGGCGGCCACGCTTTGTTCGCTGCTGGCAGTGGCAATCACCTTATATTGCTGCGCCAGGCACAGGGCCACCAGTTCGCGGCCGATGCCGCGGCTGCCGCCGGTAATCAGTACTGTCTTAGCCATGGGTCACCTCGCGCACAAAAGTCAGGTCCAGCGGCGCAGCAAAATCCACCCGCCCCAGATACTCGATGTATTTGCCGCGACGATTCAGATCGCGCGGCTCGAGCAAGCCGTCAATCGCCGTCAGCAGCGGCTTGTCGCCGGCAAAATGAAACACGGTGGCACCAAACAGCAGCCGCCGGAACCAGTTGTCCGGCATCAGCTGCACTACGCTGTGGCCGCCCTGCTGTTGCAGGCGCAGGGTCACGCCGGTTTGTGCCTGCACTTTCAGCACGGCATAGGCAAGCTGCAAGGGCTTGCCCGCGCGCAAGGCGGGCCAGTGTCTGGCGATTTCAAACAACGCACTCAGCAAGGTGACGGGTGGCCGCGGCAGCGCCAGCAGGCGTTCCTGCTCGCGGTAGCCGGTGCGATGGCTGCGCAACCGCGTGTGCGCCGCACCAGCCTGCAGCTGTAAGCTCGCACTTTCCTGCAGGTGCGGCTGTTCGTAACTGGCTTGCTGCAGGCCGGCAGCGGCCGACCACGCCAGCTGCTCCAGCGCGACAGGCGGCGCACCTGCCACGCCCTGCCAGTGGCGACTGGCCTGAAACTGCTGCTCGCCACTTTGGCTGATCTGCAGGCGGTAGTCGAAAATGGCACGGCCGGCATGGTGTCGCCGGTCATGTACGCTGGCATGCACATCGGCCAGCAAGAGTGAGGTGGATGGCTTCATGATTTTGCTCCGGGTGGTGATGAGCAAAAAATAGCCGCCTCCGTGCAGAAACGATTGAATATTCGCGCCAGATTTCAGCCCGGCCGGTGCGACAAAGCGCAGACAGAAAAATGGCCGCCAAGCACCGGCTTGCGGCCAACCTTTCCTGCTTTTGGCAAAAGCGGTGCGCTCAGCTGCGCTCCAGCTCCCACAGCGCTTCCTGCAGCGTCGCCATGCGCGACTCCAGCGCATTGCCGGCATCGGCCAGCGCACGGTTGTAAATCAGCGGGCCGATGCGGCTGGCGATATGCAGCAGCAGCGCCTGCGCTTCCAGCCCGCCCAGCTCGGCATCGTGCTCGGCCGCCAGATACTGTTGCAGTTCGGGGGCCAGTGCATTCAGTTGCGACTGGTCGAGAAAGACATCCTGATGCTTCATGGCGAGGCCCGGCAAAAAAAGAAGCGAGTGTCGCCGCAGCTGCCGCCGCTGGCAAGCCGTCCGCACAAAAACAAAAGACCGCCACAAGGGCGGTCTGGCATGACGGGCATGCGAGTGAGGCTCAGCGCCCCCGCTGCTACACCTCTCCACAGTCTGCAACAGCGCGGGGCCTGATCCGTCTGGCCTGCCTTAGGCAGGCCTTGTTCAAGTGTCAGGTCAGGCAGGCAGCTCGATCCAGCGCGGGCTGGTCAGCGCCGCCGGTTGCAGCACGGCATCCAGCTGTTCGCGGCTCAGCAGGCCACGGCGCAACACGATGTCGTAGACGCTGCCACCGCTCTGGTGGGCTTCCATCGCTACCGCCGTTGCGGCGGCGTAGCCGATGTAGGGATTCAGCGCGGTGACCAGGCCTACCGAACGGTGTACCGATTCCAGCAGGAAATCCTTGTTGGCGGTAATGCCATCCACGCAATTCAGCCGCAGGGTGTCGCAGGCGCGCGCCAGATGGTTGACGCTGCGGAACAGGCTGTAGGCTATCACCGGCTCGAAGGCATTCAGCTGCAGCTGACCGGCTTCGGCCGCCATGGTGACGGTCAGATCGTTGCCGATCACTTCGTAAGCCACCTGGGTCACCACTTCCGGAATCACCGGATTGACCTTGCCCGGCATGATGGACGAACCGGCCTGCCGCGGCGGCAGATTGATCTCGCCAAAACCGGCACGCGGGCCGGACGACAGCAGGCGCAAGTCATTGCAGCTCTTGGACAGCTTCACCGCCACGCGCTTGAGCACGCCGGACAGCTGCACGAAGGCACCACAATCCTGAGTCGCCTCGACCAGATCAGGTGCGGTTTCCAGCGCAAGGCCTGTCAATGCGGCCAACCTCTGGCACACCAGCGGCGTGTAGTCAGGGTGGGCGGTAATGCCGGTGCCGATAGCGGTGGCACCGAGATTGATTTCCAGCATCAGGGCGCTGGCTTCGCGCAGGCGCTGCTCGTCCTCGCCCAGCATCACGGCGTAGGTGCGGAACTCCTGACCCAGCGTCATCGGCACGGCGTCCTGCAGCTGGGTGCGGCCCATCTTCAGCACGTCGGCAAATTCGTCAGACTTGGTGGCAAACGAGCCACGCAATGCGGCCATCGCCGTCAGCAGGCGCTGCACGCCCCAGTAGGTGGCCAGTCGCAGCGCAGTCGGGTACACATCATTGGTGCTCTGGCCCATATTGACGTGTTCGTTCGGGTGCAGATGCTGGTACTCGCCTTTGCCGTGGCCAAGGATCTCCAGCGCACGGTTGGCGATCACCTCGTTGGCATTCATATTGGTCGAGGTACCGGCCCCGCCCTGAATCACGTCCACCACAAACTGCTCGTGCAGCTTGCCGGCGCGGATTTCCTCGCAGGCCGCCACGATGGCGTTCTTGTGCTGGTCAGACAGCAGGCCCAGCTGGTGGTTGGCTTCGGCCGCGGCCTGCTTGATCACCGCCAGCGCGGCAATCAGCTCGCTGTAGCTGGCAATGGTCTGGCCGGTAATCGGAAAATTCTCGATGGCGCGCAGGGTATGCACGCCCCAGTAGGCAGCGGCAGGGACCTCGCGGTCGCCCAGCAGATCGTGTTCGGTACGGGTGTTCATGGTGTCTTTTTATGGGGACAGGTGTTGTGCTGTGCACTGTAGCCCCGCGCCTGCCTTTACCGCCAATTCCGATTGCCGATTGCCTCATGCAAAAAATGCATGACCTTGAATTTGCTGTTTGCAATCAGGGCTTTTCTGCCGATCAGCTGCCAAAAATCAAACCATGCGGCCAACTTGCACGCTATATCTATTGCTTGACTGTGCACACTTCGGCACCAGCCTCATGCAGTATTCATAAGCAGAAACTTATGGAAGCATTTATTATCCATTTAAGAACTCCCTCGCAGGCTCCAGCATGCCCACACTCACACGGACAAAGTCATTTCTGGCTGGCGGCATGATCTGGCTGCTGCAGTCAGCGGCCATGGCAGGGGCTATTCCGGTGCAGATCCTCGCGCAGGCTTTTCCGCCGCTGCAGTATGAATCCAGCGATGGCCAGGGTGCCGGCTTTGCCCACGACTATGTACTGGAGGCACTGCGAGAAACCGGTGGCAAGATGGCCGTCGCCAGCGGTCCGGTACAGTTCATGCCGCTCAAACGTGCACTGTCCGAGGCAGTGCGCGAACCCAATACCCTGGTGCTGAGTGTGGCGCGCACGCCGGAGCGTGAAAGCCAGTTCATCTGGATTGAAGAAGTCGCGCCCTACAATATCTGGGTGTACAAGCGCAAAGAGCAGAAACTGCCCGGCCTTGCCGCCGACAGCCTGATCGGCCGCGGCCTGCGCATCGGCGTACAGGATGGCTCCAACTTTCACGAGTGGCTGAAACAGCGCGGCGTCGGCAGCAGCGGCGACAACAATACGCTGGACCTCGTCGCGCAGAACGACCTCAACTTTCGCAAGCTGCAACTGGGCCGCATCGACCTCCTGGCCCAGCCCTCCATCAGCTATCGCCTGCGCATGAAAGAGCAGGACATCCCGCTGGCCGCCTTCGAGCCGGCCTTCCGCATTGCCGAACTCAGCCAGCCCCTGTGGCTGGTGGCCAGCAAGAACAGCGACCCGCGTTTTATCGAGCAGCTGCGCCGCTGTCTCGACAAGCTCAAGGCCAATGGCCGCTGGCAGGCACTGCAACAGACCTATCAGTTGGATACAACCGCCAAGCTGCCCAACTGAGTTCAGATCGCCGGATAACGCGTCGCCAGACTGCGCCACCAGTCATCGAGCAAGGCCTGCTCGTGACGCAGATCGCGATACAGCCGGATCTCCATAGCCAAGGACCACTCCTCGCCGCCGGCCGCCAGCAACTGGCCGCTGGCCAGCTCGCGCTGCACGGTACTCTGCGGCAGAAACGCGAGTCCATGCCCTTCCAGTACCAGCGCCTTTTGCACCTCGGCCATATCGGTTTCGAAACACTCCTGCAGCGCACAGGCTGCCGGTGCCCGCTGCAGGATCAGCTCGACCATGCGGCGCAGATAGGCATTGGCCCCATAGGCAATAAAGGGCAAAGGCGCGGCGGCATCGCCCGGCAGACACCAGCGCGGCCGGCCCCCGTCCACCACGCTATAGGGGCGGAACACCTCCTCACCCAGCAAGAGGCCGGCATAACGGCCTGGTGGCAGCTCGACCGGATGGCGCGGATGGTGGTAACACAGCAGCAGATCGGCCTGGCCTTCGGTCAGCGCCAGCACGGCATCGTGCACATTATGGGTCAGCAGCTGCCAGCTGATGCCGGCCAGCGCCGGCTGCTCGCGCGCCAGCCAGCCGGGCACGAAACCGAAAGACAGGGTATGCGGCATGGCCAGTGTCAGCTGCTCCTTGCCGGCTTGCAGGCCGCGCAACTGGTTGCGGGTGGCCGACAACTCGCCCACCAGCAATCTGGCCTTGTCGCGCAGCATCTCGCCAGCCGGCGTCAGCCGCGTCGGCCAGGTGGTACGGTCGATCAGATCCGCTCCCAGCCAAGTCTCCAATGCCTTGATACGGCGCGAGAACGCCGGCTGCGTCAGATGCCGCAGCTCGGCCGAACGGGTAAAACTGCCGGTTTCGGCCAATACCAGAAAGTCTTCCAGCCAACGCGTATCCATCACAGCCCCCGGCAAGTTTGATGGCGCATGCTAACGCAAGCCACAAGAAAAAACCGCCCGGTAAGGGGCGGTTTTGCTCTGTCGATCAAGCCTGCTGGCTGACCGCAATGCCGTGCGGCACGTCTTCGCGGCGTGGCTCGGGATCGATATCGTCGTCCTCGTCCAGCTGCGGCTGGGCAGCACCCAGTTGCTTCTCGCTCTTGGCTACCACGCAAGAGGCAATCGCATTGCCCAGTACATTGGTTGCCGAGCGGCCCATATCCAGGAAGTGATCCACGCCCAGCAACAGCAGCAGGCCGGCTTCCGGAATATTGAACTGCGCCAGCGTCGCGGCAATCACCACCAGCGAAGCACGCGGTACACCGGCCATGCCCTTGGAGGTCACCATCAGGATCAGCAGCATGGTGATTTCCTGCGACAGCGTCAGGTCGATGCCGTAAGCCTGGGCAATGAAGATGGTCGCGAAGGTGCAATACATCATCGAGCCATCCAGATTGAACGAATAACCCATAGGCAGCACGAAGCTGGCGATACGGTCGTTACAACCGAAACGCTTCAGGCGGTCCAGTGTCTTCGGATAGGCGGCTTCGGAACTCGCGGTCGAGAAAGCCAACAGCGCCGGCTCGCGAATCGCGGCCAACAGCTCGAGCACGCGACGGCCGAGGAACAGCGAACCCATCGCCAAGAGCGCAATCCACAACAGGCCCAGCGACAGATAGAACTGCGCCATGAAGCTGCCGTAGGTCGACAGAATGCCCAGACCCTCTTTCGCCACCATGCCGGCAATCGCGGCAAACACGGCAAACGGAGCAAAGTTCATCACATAGCCGGTGACTTTCAGCATGATGTGCGCCACGGCGTCCATCGCGTCGATCAGGCCCTTGGCCTTGTCGCCAATCGCGGCAGCGGCACTACCGAAGAACAGCGAGAACACCACGATGGCCAGAATCTCGTTCTTGGCCATGGCTTCGAAAATGCTCTTCGGAATCAGGTGGCTGATGAAGTCCTTCAGCGTCAGCGCGCCCTTCTCGATGCCCGAGCTGGCGGTCACCTCCGGAATCGGCAGGCCCAGGCCCACGCCCGGCTGCAGCATGTTGACCATGACCAGGCCCAGCAGCAGCGACACCAGCGAGGCGGTCAGGAACCACGCCATCGCCTTCATGCCGACGCGGCCAACAGTGGCCGAGTCGCCCATGCGGGCAATGCCCACCACCAGGGTGGCGAACACCAGCGGCGCGATGATCATCTTGATCAGGCGCAGGAAGATATCAGTCAGGATGGAGAGCTGATCGGCAAACGTCTTGATTGCCTCGGGGCCGCTCGCCATCTCACGGTAGCCAAATCCGACAATGACACCCAGCAGCATGGCCAGCAGGATCATCGCGGTCAGTTTATTTATTTTCATAGAGAGGTTTCCCTGTATTGCACGGTGAAATCCTCCTTTGTAGTCGGGCTCGTGCGGTCTTTGCCGCTTGCGAGGGGCAATAAATTAGCAAAAGCCGTGCCAATATACAAATTCACATATCAACAATGCAGAAACCACTGTCAATACAGACACTTGCCAAAAGCATGACCTGCCCGGCCGCCTGCGGCCAACATCGCCACTGATCGGCAATCCGTGCAGCCATGAAAAAAGCGTCCGGAAATCCGGACGCTTTTCGCTATACAGCCCGATAATTCAGCGCGCCTGCACCAGCCAGTCCGCCGTTGCCTCGGCCGCCTGAAACTCGTGCACCACGGCCTGCAGCTCGCTGAAAGCACGCGGCGCATCCAGCGCATCACAGGCACTGCGCAGCTCGGCCAGATGCGCGGCCAGCGTGGGCTGTGGCAGGTGATACTCCTGCGCCCGCATGATGCGCGGGTGATTGGTCGGCAACACGTTGTCGCCGATCAGCAGCTCCTCATACAGCTTTTCGCCGGGGCGCAGGCCGGTGCAGCGAATCTCGATATCCCCCAGCGGGTTGGCCGCATCGCGCACGGTCAGGCCGGATAGGTGAATCATGCGTCGTGCCAGATCGATGATCTTCACCGGCTCGCCCATATCCAGCACAAACACATCGCCGCCCTCGCCCATCGCGCCGGCCTGGATCACCAGCTGCGCCGCCTCGGGAATAGTCATGAAGTAACGGGTGATGTCGGTGTGGGTGAGCGTCACCGGCCCGCCGCTGGCAATCTGCTGGCGGAACAGCGGCACCACCGAGCCAGAGCTGCCCAGCACATTGCCAAAACGCACCATCACGAAACGGGTGTGACTGCCGGCCGCATGCCGTGCCTGCAAGGTCAGCTCGGCCAGCCGCTTGGTCGCGCCCATCACATTGGTTGGCCGCACCGCCTTGTCAGTCGAAATCAGCACGAAAGTCGCCACACCGGCAGCCTCCGCCGCACGGGCGCAAGTGTCGGTGCCAAAGGCATTGTTGAGAATGCCGGCCACCGGATTGTGCTCCACCAGCGGCACATGCTTGTAAGCCGCCGCGTGGTACACGGTCTCGACGGCAAAGGTTTGCATGATGGCCGTCAGCCGCGGCAAATCGGCCACGCTGCCCAAGAGCGGCACCCGCGGCACGCCGGGCGCGAGCTTGGCCAGTTCCTGGTCAATCGCATACAGCGCAAACTCGGTCAGCTCGAACAACACGATGCGGCTCGGGCGTTGGCGCACGATCTGGCGACACAGCTCGGAGCCGATCGAGCCACCCGCACCGGTCACCATCACCACCTTGCCCTTGATGTTGGCCGCAAGCAGCGCCTCTTGCGGCGGTACCGGATCGCGCCCGAGCAGATCGTCGATCTCCACCTGACGCAGCTCGTCCACCCGCACCTCGCCCGATACCAGATCAGCCATGCCCGGCAGGCGCTGGATGGCGATGTGCAAAGGCTCCAGCTGCTCCAGAATCTGCCGTTGGCGACCGGCTGCCACCGACGGCATCGCCAGCAGAATCACCTCGGCCTCGGTGTCTTCCACCAGTGCGGCCAAGGTGGCCGGGTCGTGCACCATCAGCCCGCGGAAGGTGCGGCCCCACAGCTGCGGGTTATCATCGACAAAAGCCATCGGCCGGTAGTCGCGCCCCGCCTGCAAGGCCGCCATCAGCTGCAAACCCGCCTGCCCCGCACCGTAGATGATCACCGGCCGGCGCGGCGCATCTATCGCGTCGATCCGGCGCACGAGGCCACGCAACAAGAAGCGGCTGCCGCCGATATAGGCCATCGCGAACACCCAGAAAATCACGATGGAGGTGCGCGGGAAAGCATTGATGCCGGCCATCAGCAAGATCGCCATCAACACCAGCGTGGCCAGGCTCACGCCGGTGAACACGGTGTAGACGATGCGGTCATCGAGAAACTTCAGCACCGCGCGATACAGACCCAGCTTGATGAACAGCGGAATCACCCACAGCGCCGGAATCACGAAGATCCACCAGTAAGGATCGAGCTTGGCATCCCAGCTGCCACCGAGGCGCAGGAATACCGCGCACCACATCGCCAGCGGCAGCAGCAGCGCATCGAGCAGCATCAGCAAAGCCATCTTGTGATGGCGGGAGAAGGAAAGCAGTTTTTCCAGCATGTGAAACCTTAATATGGCCACGAAATCAATATTCAGCGCGACACGATCTTGAGCAGCGTCGCCAGAATGATCTGCACATCCCCCAGCAGCGAATAACTGCGCGCATATTGCACGTAATAATCCAGTTTCTGCGGCAAGATTGTCCGGATATACATCTCTTCAGGGTTGGCCGCACGGCCGAGAATCTCGTTCTCGTCGATCATGCGGATCGACGCCCAGTCGGTAATACCGGGGCGTACCGACAGCACGATCTCGCGCACAGCATCCGGATAGTGCGCGACATATTTCGGCACCTCGGGGCGCGGGCCGACCAGGCTCATATCGCCAAACAGCACATCCAGCAGCTGCGGCAATTCGTCCAGCTTGGTCTTGCGCAAGATGCGCCCTGCCCGCGTGACGCGGCTGTCTGCGCCCACGGTCAGCTGGCCTGCGGCTTCGGCATTCATCTTCATGGTGCGGAACTTGTGAATGCGGAACAGCTGCCCGCCACGGCCAACCCGCACCTGGCGGAAAAACACCGGCCCCGGCGAATCCAGCTTGATCCACAGCGCAATCGCCAGCAGCAGCGGCCAGATCAGCCACAGGCCGGCCAGCACCGCCGCAAGGTCGAATAATCGCTTGAGCAGCGGCGAGCCGTGAGTCACAGCCAAGGTTGGCCGCAGCGTGTCGGGGACTTGCTTGTTATCTTGCTGATCCATCACTTGCCCAGAATCTCGCGCACCGCCGCAATCACGCGGCTCTGGTCATCGTCGCTCATGCGTGTGTACAGCGGCAGCGTGACTTCGGCCTCGAACGCCGCATCCGACACCGGAAAGTCCTCGCGCTTGAGTTCATAACCGTCGCGCCACACCGGCTGGCGATGCAGCGGAATGAAATGCACCGAGCAGCCAATGCCGCGCTCTGCCATCGCCACGATGAAATCATCACGGCTGATACCGGCTTCCGGCTTCAGCCGTACCGGATACAGATGCCAGGCGTGGTTGCTGCCCTCGTGCACCGGACGCGCCGGCAAGATCAGCGGCAAATCGGCCAGCTCCGCATCAAAGCGTGCGGCCAAGGTTTCGCGCTTTTGCAGGAAGGCATTGATCTTTTTCAACTGGTGAATGCCCATCGCCGCCGCGGTGTCCGGCATGTTGTACTTGAAGCCCGGCGCGACCACTTCGTAAAACCAGGCTGGCGTCTTCGAGGTGTAGCGGTCAAACGCATCGCGGCTGATGCCGTGCAGGCGCATGATCTTGCAGCGCGCGATGATGTCCTTGTTCTTCGACACCACCATGCCGCCCTCGCCGGTGGTCATGGTCTTGTTGGCGTAGAAGCTGAACACCGTCACGTCGGTATCCAGCGTACCGATCAGCTTGCCCTTGTAGTAAGTCGGCATCGCGTGGGCGGCGTCTTCGACAATCTTCAAACCATGCTCACGCGCAATGGCGATGATCTCGTCCATCTCGCAAGCGAGGCCGGCAAAATGCACGGGCATGATGGCCTTGGTCTTCGGCGTAATCGCGGCGCGAATCGCCTCGGGACGGATGTTGAAAGTCACCGCATCGACATCGACCACCACCGGATGCGCACCCAGATAACGCACCACCTCGGCGGTGGCGGTAAAGGTGTAACTCGGCACAATCACCTCGTCACCCGCACCGATGCCAAGCGCCTCCAGCGCCAAATGCAGGCCGGATGTGGCGGAATTCACCGCAATCGCCTCGACGCCATCACCGATAAACGCGGCAAAATCGGCTTCGAATTGCTTGGTCTTCGGGCCGGTCGTCACCCAGCCGGAACGCAGCGCATCGACGACTTCATTGATTTCTTCTTCGCCGATGTCAGGCAGGGCGAAGGGGAGGAATTTTTGTTGGGTCATTTCACTTTTTTCCATTTCGACCAGCAGCACACGCTACCGGTCACGTCTGATTGCGGCCAACCTTGGCCTTTATCCTGATACGACGGCAACCGCCGCCGCAATTTCGTCGGCCAATCCGATCGGGTTATTGATCGCCATATTATGACCGGCGGCCTTGACCACACCGATGCGAATGCCGTGCTGCGGCAATATCCTCACGTCTTCATCCGGCAAGGAGTACTCGCCGAACAGGAAGCTGCGCGGAAAGCCAAAGCCGGACAACTGCTCGCGCCAGCTTGGTGTACTTCCTGCCACCAGATCACAGGCACCAGCGTAAACCGCCAACGGATCTGCAACGCGCATGCTGGCTGCCCAACTAGGCGCACCGGCATCCGTAGCGGCACGAATCATCTCGGCATGCCCTGTAGACACATAGTCATCCACTGTCTGTGCGGCAATGCGCTTGCTGAAAAATCCGCCACCCACATCCAGATTGGCCTCTGCCAGCGTCAGGCTCAATATCTTGTCTTGCAGCCTTGCGGCCAGCATCACCGCAATAGCGCCGCCCATGCTATGGCCGAACAAATGCAATTGTTGAATATCCAGCGAGGTGAGCAAGCGGTACAAGGCATCGACCTGATTAGCCAGGGTGTAACTCGCGAGATCGGCATGATCGCTATAACCAAAGCCCGGCAGATCAATAACGATGCGGCGGTAACCCTGCAAGACCGGCTGCATTGCTACTGCTGGATAAACCAGCGATCCGGCACAACCCAGGCCATGTATGAACACGATGGCCGGCTTATCACCAGCAAAGTCATGAAAACGCAGCTTTACGCCACTGCCTGTCAGTTGAAATTCTTTCATGGTCTCTCTTTACCAGCCACGTAGCCCGTAGCCCGTAGGTTGGGCTAAGCCTGCGCGCCCAACGTTTACCGCGCACCATTCACATACTCAAATAACCCGGTGAACGTTGGGCTTCATTTCATTCAGCCCAACCTACCCCCGTCTCATCACCACCATCAAGCCACGCCAACGCTGGCCGCAACATCAACAACGCGCCCCGCCCCGTCAGACGCGAGCCGGACAAACCGTTCGCAGCAAGGGAAAAAGCCGCCGTTTGTCCGAGCGCAGCGAGTTTGGCGGCGCCTTGCTGCGGGCGGGCTTGGCCGGGAATTCTCGCGGCTTCGGGTCGCCTTTTCTTTGCTTACTTTCTTTTGGCGAAGCAAAAGAAAGTGAGCCGCCGCCGCGCGGAAAGCGGCACATCAAACAAAACCCCGGATGCGCCTGCGGCTTATCCGGGCTACGCGATCGGCAACGATGCGGCCAACCTTTACCGCGCACCATGCCCACATTCAAATAACGCTGTGAACGTTGGGCTTCATTCCATTCAGCCCAAGCTACCTGTCACATCACAACCATCAAGCCACGCCAACCTTGACCGCATCACTTCAACTTATCCGCCAGCCGCTTGCCGATCTGCTGCGTCGGCAACTCGACAAAACGGTTGATCGCCAGCGCGACAAACCACGTCACCACGATGGCCACCGCCACCATCAGCCACCACGGCAGGCCGTATTGTGCCAGTGCAAACAGGATGGCGTAACCGGCCACCGAGTGGCACACATACCAGGCATAGCTGACACTGGCGACGCGGCTAAACAGCGGCAGCGCCACCAGCTGCGGCCAACGTGCGCCCAGCAAAAACAGCGCCACACCAAGGCCGTAGCTGGAGTACAGCTCGACACTGTTCCAGCCGGTCAGCCACACGAACAGGCCCAGCATCAGGCTGAACACCAGCGCCGTTTCGACACGGCCAGCCTGAGCGGTGTGACGGAAATACAGCCAGCAGCCGGCAAACATCAGCGGGAAGTAACAGACAATGGTCTGGAAACTGTTGACCGGCGCAAAGCGGCACAGCCAGATAATCAGCGGCAGCAGCAGCCAGATCGCCCATTTGATGCGGCGGCCGCTCAGCGCAAAGGCGGTGCCCAGCATGGCGTAAAACCACAGCTCGACTTTCAGCGTCCACATCACCGGGTCAATATTTTTGCCGCCCAGCCAATCCTGAAACGCAATGCTGGCGTGGCCGATCACATCGCGCGTGCTCACCGCAAATGCGCCACCGGGCAGTTGCGCGGCCAACCATAACGCCGCCACCGTCACCGCCAGACCCGCCAGATACGTCGGGTAGATACGGAAGATGCGCGATACGGCAAAGCGCAGCGCGCCCATGCGGGTGAGCGATAGCGGAATCAGCAGGCCGGAAATCAGCAAGAACAGCCCCACGCCCACCGCGCCCAGATTGAATGGCAACACGAAGGACTCGCCCTCGTAGCCGCCAATCGCCGGCAGCTGCATGACTTCGGCGATGCGGTCGCGCCGCTGCCAGAAGGTCTGGGTGAAATGAAAGATCACCACCGCCAGCATGGCCACGCCGCGCAGGCCATCGGCAAAATCAAAACGGATGTGGGCTTGGCTCATGTCTGGCACTCAAGGTTGGCCGCAGCCTGCTTAACGCAGGCCCTGCAAAAAGCGTTTCGCCAGCACGCGGTAATCGTGCTTGGCCAAAACATAAGCCTTGCCCGCCGCGCCCATGCGGCCGCGCTCGTTTGGCGTCAGCGCCATCATGCGGGCAATCGCGTCGGCAATCGCCGCCGGGTCTTCCGCGCCGACACTGATGCCGCAAGCCGCATCGGCCACCATATCGTTGCCCGCTTCCACCGAATGCACCACCGGCTTGCCCGCCATCATGTAATCGAACATCTTGTTCGGGTTGATGCCGAAACGGTAGATAGGCAGCTTGCGCCAGCCGATATACAACGCGTCGCACTCGGCCAGAAAAGCCGGCACCGCACGCTTGGCAATGGATGGCAGGAAGCTGACGTTGGCGAGGCCAAGCTCGGCCGCCTGCGACTGCAGCGCCGCCTTGTCCGGGCCATCGCCCACCAGCACCACCTGCAGCTTGTCGGCCAGCCCGGCATTTTGCTGGACAAGCTTGGCTGCAGATAGCAGGAAGTCCAGCGCATTAGCCAGGCCATGTCCACCGGCATAGCCGAGGATGAAACGCTTTTGTGCTTTCAGTGCCGCCAAGGTTTCGCGGTGAGTATCCGGCAGCGGCAGCTTGTCGCCCTGCCATTCGGCCACATCCACGCCGTTCGGGATCACCACGTATTTTTCGGCAGCCATGCCGTGCGCCATCATGTAGTCCTTGGCGCAAGGCAGCATCGACACCACGGTATCGGCCTTGCTGTAGCCAAAGTCCTCGGCCCATTGCAGCAGGCGGATAAACGGGTGCTTGGCCGACATGCCGCCGACTTCGACCGGCGTCAGCGGCCACAGATCATGCACTTCGTACACCAGTTTGGCTCCGGTCTTACCGGCGATGAAGGACGCGACCACGGTATCCAGTGGATAGGTGGACGAGGCAATCACCACGTCCGGCCGCCACTCTTTCATATAACGTTTGCTGAGACCGAGCACGCGCGACAGGAAGCGGAAGATATTGATCACCCGCTTCACGCCATTGCCCTCATAGCGCGGCGTCTTGCACCAGGTGTAGCGGATGCCGTCGATGTCTTCGTCGGCGTAGTTTGCGGCCAAGGTCGGATTATGCTGGCGCAGGTGCGAGTAATCGGCCGCCACGATATGCACCTGATGGCCGGCCTTTACCCATTCGCGCGCCAGGTAATAAGGGCGAAACTCCATGCCGTGGCGCGGGCTGCCTGCGTAGTGATTGATGTAGAGAATGTTCATGTTATGCACCGCGCAGGGACTTTTTCCATTGCCGCAATCGCTTGCGGGCATTGCTATAGGGTGAAGATGTATTGAACTGGATCATGCGCCCCAGTGGCCATTTGTCGTACCAAGGCTGGCCATAAAGGGCGGCATCATCGTAACTTTCGATCAGCTGACGGATGCGGCTAACCACGTCGGCCAGCTGTGTCTGCAGGCTGGCAAAATCGGCAGTGGCGTAGTCGGCATAGAATTTCTGCGCCAGCGCGCCAAGCTGGTTCCAGCGGTAGCCAGTGTCGGGGAAATCCACCGAAAGGCCGGCCTGCTTGCGGGCGTGCCATTTAAGCACCAGCTCGCCCCAGCCCACCAGATACGCCAGCAGATTGCACACGCTCATCTGTGTGCCCGCCGCGTGACCGGGCAGTTCGACACGCTGGCTATCGGCAGGTGCAATATCGGCCAGCTCGGCACACAGCTTGTCGTACTCGCTGTCGATAGCGGCTAATAACGCCGTCTTGTCAGCGGGAACTGCCATCAGTCGTCCGGCTTTCATAAGACAAACGCTGCCAGTCGCGATGGGCGAAGAACAGGCCCAGCACCACAAACAGCATGAATTCGGCGACGACTTTCTCGGCCGGTGGCAGCACGCCGCTGTACGCCCAGTCGAGGCCCGGCAGCACGATGGCCAGCATCAAGGTATTGCGGGCAAGGCCATGCTGCAGGAAAAAGCGCGGACGACCGGCGGCGGCAACGGTCAGCCAGCCGCTGTATTCGTTGGCACGCATGCGCTCGAACCACTGCTGGCGCAGCACATGCCACACCGCGTAAACCGCCGCCACCAGCAAGTGGCGCAGCACGTTCAGCGGGCTGGGTTCGATATCGTTGACCGCCCAGCGCAAGGCAACAAAGCCAAGGCCCAGCAGCAGGGTAATCAGGACAAATTGTTGTGGCAGACCGCGCCAGTTCATGGGTATTTCCTTGTTTATTGCTTGAGTAAAGATTCGTTATGGCCAGCGGCCTGCGCCGCCTCGCCTTGCAGGCGCTGCCATTCGTCGTGTGCCAGAAACAGGCCGGCAGCGCTCCATACCGCGAGGCTGATCAACAGCCGCTGCAGTGTCAGCGGCTTGCCGGCAGCCAGATCCAGCATCAGCATGAAAACCGCCAGACTCCAGCCACGCAGCGGCATGCCGTACAGCAAGAGATAACGCCACTTGCCGCCTGCGGCCAACCTTTGCCAGCCGGCGTAATCATGGCGGATCAAACCATCGCGCCAGTAAGCGTAGCTGCGCAAAAACAGCAAGAGCAGCAACACCGGCAGCGCAAAACAGGCCAGATTGACCGGCCGTAACGCCGCCTCGGCAAGGCCGTAATGCAGCGACGAAAACAGCAGTGCCAACGGTGGCACCAGACAAAGTTGCTGCCACAGCGGCCAACGTTTTGTCGGCATGGCTTTGCGTTCAGGCAACTTCACGCTCCAGCTTTTGCCAGTCGTAATGGGCAAACAGCGCGCCCAGCAGCCCCATGGCCACCAGATCCGCCAGCAGGCTGCCGACACCCGGCATCACGCCGGTGGCCGCCCATTCAGCGGCAGTAATCAGATAAGCCAGCGCGAGGCCCTGCCCCAGCGCGCCGTGACGCAGCAAAAAGCGTGGCTTGCCGGCGGCAATCAGCGCCTTCAGGCCGGCGGCGTTGTCTTCGCGCAGACTGTTGAGCCAGCCTTCGCGATGCAGCATCCACCAGGCGTACACCAGCGAAATCACGATATGGGTGGCCAGCATGCCGAAGCTCAGCTCGGCGTTATCAAACAGCCAGCCCAGCAAGGCCAGCAAGGTGCCCAGCGGCACGGCGATTTTCAGCAGCGCCAGCGCGACGGTGTTCATATTCACTTGTTTTGCTCCAGTTCCAGATACAGCGCGGCCAACTTGTCGGCCTCGGCGGCCCAGCTGTACTTTGCCAGTACCGCCTGCTTGCCGGACAAGCCCATCAGTCGCGCGCGTTCGTCATCGCCCAGCAGCTCGGCAATCGCATCGGCAATCGCCTGCGGGTCTTCGGGGTTTACCAAGAGGCCGCAATCGGCGTCCTCGATAATCTGCCGCCACAGCGGAAAATCACTGGCAATCACCGGCATGCCGGCGGCCATGTATTCAAACAGCTTGATCGGCAGCGACTCGACATAACTCGGCGTCGGCAACAGCGTGACGAGGCCGATCTTGCTTTCGGCCAGCACCCGCGCCACACCGGCGCGATCGAGCACGCCCAAGTCATTCACGCGGCTCCAGCCGGCTTCGCGCTCAAGTTGAGCTTTCAGGTCCGGCTCGCTCCAGATACCGGCCAGATTCAGCCGCGTATCGGTGTCCGGCAGCGCGGCGATAATCGGCGCGATGCCGCGTGTACGGCTGATGCCGCCGAGGTAACACACCTCGTTGCGGCGGCAGGCCCACGGCGTGTCGCGCACGAGTTCGGCCAGAATCGGATAGTTGCAGACGTCGATCACTTTCTTCGCGCCGGCACGGGCGAAACGGTCGCGGATCACCGGCGTGGCGGCGACAATCGCGTCAAAGCGCCGCGCCGCGTAGTCTTCCAGTGTCTCGACGCCACGCGACACCCACGGCCGCGCCAGCTCCGGAATCCAGTGTTTGGCCAGCACCTGACGCGGCACGTCTTCGTGCACGTCGTAGACGATGCGGATACCGGCCTGCTGCAAGCGCAGCGCGGCGGGGATCAGCTCCGGGTCGTGAAAATGCGCGACATCCGGCATCAGCTGCAGCGTCTTTTCGTACACGCGCTTGACGGTGCCTGTCATGCGCGAGAAGCGGCCACCCGATTTGGGGCCGACATCATGCAGGCGCACGTCGCGGTTGATCTCGTCGCCCAGACCGTCGGCGACAATCAGATGCACCTCGTGGCCCGCGGCGGCGAGGCTCGCGCACTCCTTCACGAAGATGCGGATATCGTGGCGCGGATGCGCGCTGGTGAGATGGGCGATTTTCATTCGGTAACCTTATGGCGAGCCGGTCAGCTCGCGGTAAATCTGCGCAAAACGCGCCATATTCGGCTGGTGCAGGCCTTTGTCGGCCACCAGCTGGCGGTTAAGCCTGGCCGCAGCCTGCAGTTGTTCATCGTCGGCCGCGCGCAGCAGCTGGCTTTTCAGCGCCTCGCCCAGCCGGTTCACGTCTTCGACAATCGCGCCGTTGACGCCGTCCAGCACCCATTCGAGGTTGGCCGGCAGGTTGGACAGCACCGGCAGGCAAGCGTGCCCCATTGCCTCCAGCAGGCTGATGCTGGTGGCGTCCGAGCGCGGCACGCTGACAAACACGCGTGCGTCACGGTAGCACTGCGCCAAGACTTCGGGCGCGACAAAGCCGGTGAAGTGCACGCGTTGCAGGCCCAAGCTTGCGGCCAAGGTTTTCAAGGCTTCGGTCTCGCTGCCGCTGGCGGCAACCGTCAGCGTCCACGCGGCAAAGCGCGCATCGGCCTCGATATCGCGCCAGGCGCGGATAATCGCGTCAATGCGGTACAGCGGTTTGTGCAGGCGGCAGGACAGCACGTTCAGCGGCTTGGCGGCGATATCGGGTTCATCAGGCAAGGCATCCATGCCGAAATTCAGAACCTCCATGCGGTAGACGTCAGCCAGCTCGCGGCACACCGCAGCCATATTGAGCGAATCACTGGTAATCGCATCCGCCGCGGCAAGGTTGGCCGCGACCATCTTTTTCATCAGCCGGTTTTGTTTGGGCAGCAGCAGCACGTCCGAGCCCCACACCGTCAGCACCTGCGGGATGTTCTTGCCGGCCAGCGCCCGCCGCGCATGCCAGGCCACGCTATTGGCCTGATGCACATGGGCGATGTCGGGCTGGATCTCGTCTATCAGCTGCGCGATGCGCCGCGCGGTGCCGATGGCCTTGAGGCTGAAATCCACCTTCAGCACGCGACCAAGCTTGGCCACACGGTAGCGCTCGGGCAGCTCGCCACTGGTGACGAGGTGAATCTCGCTGACATGCGGCGCGATGCCGGCCAGATAGCGGAAGGTGTGTACCGAGGCCGAGCCGATCAGCAGCAGCTTCATGCGTCTTGCTCCAGTTCGTGTTGCAGGGCGGTGCAGAGCTTGGCCAGCTTGCGCTCCAGCGCCGCATCAGCGCCTACCGCGATATTCATCGGCAGATTCAGCACCGTTGCGGCCAACCTTTCACCGCTGGGCGCATCGCCAGGCCGATAGCCGTGGCGGTAGCTGCCAGCCGGGTGGATCACATCATCAAACCACACGCCGATATTCAGGCCGCTGGCCGCTGACAAACGTCGCGCCAGCGCGGCCTTGTCCGCCACCGGCCGTGGCAGGGCAAAGGGGTAACGCACCCAGTGCGTGTCGGGCGCATCCCACTGCCGCAAGCGTGGCAACTGCGCCAGGGCAGCGTGGTAACGGCGGGCCAGTTCGCGCTTGTGTGCCAGCACGACAGGCAGGCTGGCCAGCTGACGGCGCAGCAGCACCGCCGACAAAAGCGGCATGGCACGGGCCGGATGCGGCTCGCCGTGAATCACCTCGCCATCGCCGGAGCGGTACACCAGCCCCAACCTGCGGGTAATGGCCATGCTGATACGGCCGATTTGCGGCCAACGTGCGCTCAAGAGATGCGCTTTCAGCGTGGCCAGCAGCCGCCATTCGTCGAGACAAGGCAGCTCGGGCAAGTCTGCTTCTGGCAAGCTGCTACCGGCCGGCAACAGCGCAAAACCGCCAATGCCGCCGGTAAGATTCTTGGAGTATTCAAAGCTGAAAAATGCGCCATCGTGATAAGTGCCCAGCCACTGGCCGGTGCATTTCGAGGCAAAGCCATGCGCCGCGTCATCGACAAAGCGCACCAGCCGGTGTTTTTCGCGCAGCCAGGTCGGCACTTCGCAGGCCACACCAAAATTATGCGGCACCACCACCACGCGGGTATGGCGGCTGATGGCATCGTCCAGCGCAAACCAGTCCAGATTCAGGCTGTCGCGGCCAACATCGACAAAGCGCACCTTCGCACCGGTGGGCGGCACCTGATTGGGTACCACCACGCAGGTGAAGGCCGGAATCAGCACCTCGTCACCGGCCTGCACGCCGTGCAATTTCAGCAAGGCGGCAAAGGCGGCGCGGCCGCTGTCAAACAGCACGATGCGCGCGGCCTCGACCTCAAACAGATTGGCCAGCTCGAAGCGCAAGGCCGCACGATGGTGGCGACGGCCACGCAGCATGGCAGGCAGCGCCGACACCAGCTGCCACAGCGTCAAGGAATTACCGGTCAGCATAGCGGCTTCACCTTGCGTGCCGGTTGGCCGGCATACACCCAGCCGCGCTCGATCACGCCCTTCACCACACTGCCCGCGCCGATGGCCACGTTGTCGCCGATCACCGTGCCCGGCAGCACGATGCAGCCCGCGCCGATGAACACATTATTGCCAATCACGATATCGCCATCGACATGGCTGTGGATAAACGGCGTAGCCGACACCTCGGCCGGAATGCTGTTGCTGTGACAAAAAAACTGGCAACGCGGGCCGATGGCGACCTGATCGCCAATCTGCAAGCGATTGCGGCCGATCAGCGCATAAAAATACGGCGCGAGATGGCTGTGCGCGCCCAGCTGCAAACGGCCGGCAGCGGAGGTCAGCACATCGCCGCCCCAGTACAGCCGCGCATGTGCGCCCAGCTGCAAGGCCGCCGGCCTCACCCGCACCGACGGATTCACCCGCGCCGATGCGGCCAACCTTGCGCCGCGCAGCTGCAGCCAGATACGCCACAACAACAGCAAAATACGATCAGACATGCTTGATTTCCCTTGGCCGCAACAGGCGGAACACCCACGCCACATAGGCGGCAAAATAAATGGTCATCACGCCGGACATCACCGCCAGCGCCAGCATCGCCTCGCGGCTGGCCAGATAAACCGCAGCAAACACGGCCAGATTGACGATCACGCCAATCAGCACAAACACAAACGATGCCCGCTGGCGATTGATCACCATCGGCACCATGAAAGCCGGCCCGGCGACAAAGGCCGCCGCGAAATACGGCGTCAGCAGCGCCGCGATCTCGCCCGCGCCGCGCCACGGCTCGCCAAACACCAGCGCAAACAGCGGCCCGCCCCACAAGGCCAGCAGCGAAAACGGCACCACCGCCAGCGCCGCCAGCATCAGCAAGGCACGCTTGAGCATGCCGGATAGCAGCCGGCCATCGCCCGCCGCCTCGGCCAGATCACGAAACACCACCTGCGACACCGCCTGCCCCACCATCGCAGCCGGCAGCTTCAGCACCCGCAACACCAGCGCGTACTGGCCGACGATCGCCGCGCCGGACAAGCTGGCCAGCAATGCCAGCATCAGCGAATCCTGCAAGGCCACCACAAAGGCGTGCGGCGTGTTTACCAGCGGAAACTCGCGATAACGGCGCGCCTCGGCCAGTACTTCCGGCCGCGCAGGCCCACGCAAAAAGGCAAAACGCGCGGCGATATCGGCACGCGCCAGCGTCAGCAGCGCCAGCGCCTGCCCCGCCAGCTGCGACACAATCAAGCCGCCAGCCGCAAGGCCAGACCAGCCCGCCGCCACTTGCAGCAAGGACACACCCAGCGACTGCACCACCCGCCCCTGCGCGTTGGCCGCATAACGGCGCTGGCGGTTATTCCACGCCGTCCACGCCGCCACCCCACCGGCCAGCCACACACCAACAGGCAAAAGCGGCAGCCAGTTGGCCAGCGCCGGCGCCTTGAGCAAGGCGGCGATATCGTCATGCCACGGCCAGAACAGCAGCAGGCACAGCACCAGCAGCACGGTATTGATAGACAGCGACAACAGCATCAGCCGCGCCGCTTCCGGCTCGGTCTTGGGCAGTACCACCGCCATGTCGTAACGGCCGGTGGAGATCACCGCCAGATTGGACAGCCAGGCGACAAATACCGCCAGCACGCCAAAATCGGCCGGCGAATACAGCCGGGTAAGCAGCGGCGCAAACAGCAAGGGCAGCAACTGTGCCAGTGCCGCCCCGCTTGCCAGTGTGGCCACATGACGGGCAAAACCGCCTGCGGCCAAGCTTTGCCAGAGACTACTCAATTAAGCCAGCGCCTTCTTGACTGCCGCCACGATCGCATCCTGCATTTCTTCGGTCAGGAATGGATGCATAGGCAGGCTCATCACGCGCTTGCCCGCAGCCTCGGCCACAGGGAAGCTGCCCTCGCCCAGCCCCAGATGGGCAAAGGCCGGCTGCAGATGCAGCGGGATCGGATAATGCACGGCTGTCGGGATGCCCATTTCCTGCAGCGCCTTCTGCACCGCCTCGCGATTGTCCACTTCGATGGTGTACTGCGCATAGACGTGGGTATTACCGGCGGCAATCACCGGTACGCGCGCGACATCGGCCAGCAGCTCGCTATAACGCGCGCCGATACGCGCACGTGCCACGACTTCGGGCTGGAAGCTCGGCAGTTTGGCCAGCAGTACGGCGGCCTGGATGGTATCCAGACGACCATTCAGGCCGATCACCGGATGGTGGTAGCGGCGATCCTGGCCGTGCACGCGGATCTCGCGCATTTTCTTCGCCAGCTCGTCGTCATTGGTGAACACCGCACCACCGTCGCCGTAGCAGCCCAAAGGCTTGGACGGGAAGAAACTGGTGGTGCCGATGGTGCACAGATTGCCGGAACGCTTGCCGTGCTGGCTCGCGCCAAAGCTCTGCGCGCCGTCTTCGATCACCGGCAGATTGTGCTTCTCTGCAATCGCGTTGATCGCGCTGAAATCGGCACACTGACCGTACAGGCTCACCGGCATGATCGCGCGGGTGCGTGGCGTGATGGCGGCTTCGAGCTTGGCAGGATCGAGGTTGTAAGTCACCGGGTCGATATCGACAAACACCGGCACCGCACCCAACAGCGCAATCATCTCGCCGGTGGCGATAAAGGTGAACGGCGTGGTGATTACCTCGTCGCCCGCCTTCACGCCCAGCGCCATCAGCGCGATCAACAGCGCCTTGGTGCCATCGCACACGCCGATCGCGTGCTTGGCGCCGGTGTAGGCCGCCAGCTGTTCTTCCAGCTGCTTCACTTCCGGCCCCATGATGTACTGGCCGTGATCGAGCACCGCGTGGATGCGCGCGTCGATATCGGCTTTCAGATGCTGGTACTGCGCTTTCAGATCAATGAACTGGATGGACATATCTCAACCTTGAATCAGGATCAAACCGGCGCGCAGTGATTGCCGCCGATATCGTAACGTTGGCCGCAAGCCGCGCATTCGTGCTCGCCGATGCTGTCGGGCAGACGCTCGCCGCACTGGCACATCCAGCCGATGCGTTTGGCCGGGGTCCCGACCATCAGCGCATAAGGCTTCACATCGCGGGTCACCACCGCGCCGGCACCGATGAAGGCGTATTCGCCGATCTCGTGGCCGCAAACCACGGTGGCATTGGCACCGATGGTCGCGCCGCGTTTTACCACCGTGCGGCGGTATTCGTTCTTGCGGCTGACGTGGCTGCGCGGGTTGTTGACATTGGTGAACACCATGGACGGGCCGCAGAACACATCGTCTTCCAGCGTCACCGCGTCGTAGATCGACACATTGTTCTGCACTTTCACGTTGTCGCCGATGATCACATCGTTGCCGACGAACACGTTCTGCCCAAACGAACAACGCGCGCCGATGCGCGCCTGGCTGCAGATATGCACCCAGTGCCAGATGCGGGTGTCTTCGCCGATCTGCGCACCGTCATCGACGATGGCGCTGGGGTGGACGGTGTAGGCAGCCATCTCAGTACTCCAGCGGCAGGCAAATGCGCTTGCCGTCACGGGCCGAGCGGTACAGGCCGATCAGCAGTTCCAGCGACTTCAGGCCTTCGCGGCCATCAGTTTCCGGATCGGCTTCGCCACGCATCACATTGATCACATTGTCGTAGTACAGCGGATGACCAAAACCGTAGACGCTGGTGGTGGCGTAGCTGGCGTTCTTGATCTCGTCATCCATCGCGTGCGGCTCGGCGAATTCCCAGTGCTGAATTTCGTTGACGGCCACACCGCCGATGCGCACGGTGCCCTTCTCGCCGAGGATGGTGATCGAGCCTTCGAGGTTTTTCGGGTAGGTCAGCATGGTCACGTTCATGCTGCCCAGCGCGCCGGAGCGCCACT
Source organism: Vogesella lacus (assembly GCF_979366295.1). NCBI lineage: Bacteria > Pseudomonadati > Pseudomonadota > Betaproteobacteria > Neisseriales > Chromobacteriaceae > Vogesella > Vogesella lacus. Next base: position 33,771 of record NZ_CEETQT010000014.1, on the reverse strand, counting down.
TGAGGCTGACCACGCCGCTGTCTTCGACTTCGATATCACGCGCCAGCGTCGCAGTGTAAGCCTGCATGCTCTCGACCGGGCCGACGATCCAGTCCAGGAGGTCAACATAGTGGCTGGCCTGATTCATGAAGGCGCCGCCGTCGTATTCCCAGGTGCCACGCCATTCGGCCTGATCGTAGTAATCCTGCGGGCGCGTCCAGAACACATTGACGTTGACCATGTAGATGCGGCCGAAGCGCTTTTCCTTCACCGCGCGCTTGAGCAGCTGCAGCGTGGCGTTGCGACGGTTCTGCTTGACCACGAACAGGCGCTTGCCGGCTTTGTCGGCAGCTTTCACCATGTCCACGCCATCCTGCCAGCGGGTAGCCATCGGCTTTTCGGTCATCACATGAAAGCCAGCCTCGAAGCTGTCAATCGCCTGTTGCGGATGCAGGCCGGACGGGGTGGTCAGAATCACCACGTCAGCTTTGCTTACCGCCAGCATGTCTGCCAGCGTGGCGTGGCCTGTCGCACCGGTGCGTGTCACGGCTGCCGCCAGTGCGGCCGGGTCGGTATCACACACGTCTACCAGCTCGCAGCGCTCGGCATGCTTTTCGATGGCGCCGAAATGGTTGGCCGCAATGCGGCCGCAGCCGACCAGCGCGAAGCGGATCTTGCGGTCGGTAATGGTTTCGTAACTGATCATGATGCTCGCAACCTCGGTTGTCTTGTGTCCGCCACCACGTGGCGCTGGCTGCCAGCCCGCATCTTGCGGCCAACTCTCGCCACAAGCCCCCGGGCAGCGGCAGCCGGTATCAAATCAGCAAGCGGTTCTTGCTGTGCAGATTGTGTTCTTTCAGGCGTTTGACGAAGTCGCCAAACTCCAGGCCGTACAGCCCTTCGAGCTGTTCGGCTTTCTTTTCCAGCTTGTCCCAGCTGGTCGGCGACGGCTCACCCTTGAAGGCAAACACCGCGACATTGCCGTGGGTGGCCGCCGGCAGCTCGATCACGCGGCCTTCGAACACCGCCAGCAGGCGCTCGATAAACTGCTGGTAACGCTTGTCGCCGCTCCACCAGTTGGTGGCAAACACGCCATGGGCGGTCAGCGCACGGTGGCAATCAGCGAAGAAATCTTCGGTAGTCAGCGCGTCGATGATCTGCAGGCCGTCAAAGCCGTCCACCATGATCACATCGGTCGATTCGCGAAACACCTTCACATACTCGGCACCGTCGGCCTCGACAATCTCGAAGAAATCGCCCTCGGGCGGCAGCTGGAAAAACGCGCGCGCCACGGCAATCACTTGCGGGTTGATGTCAACCGCCACGCTGATGGCATCGGGCAGGTATTCGTCTATCCAGCGCGCAAACGAGCCGCCACCCAGGCCGATCTGCAGGATATGGCGCGGATCGTCCTGCCACAGCAGAAAGCCCATCATCGAGCGGGTGTAGCTGAGCACCAGCTCGGTCGGGTCGTCGAGGCTCATCGAGCTCTGGATGGTTTCCGAGCCCAGATGCAGCGAACGGATGCCGTCCTGCTCGGAAATATCGACTTCCGGCATGTCTTCGACGCTATTGCGCACGCGACGGCGGAAAGGGTGGACCGCTCTATGCGCCACAGCCATCCTCCTTGTCGGCCACTTTCGGACGCGAATCCAGAATGCTGATGGTGCGACGCGGTGCGGCCAACGTTGCGCCGTCTTCGTCGTCTTCAACCATTGCTACCGGATCGCGGAATTCTTCCTTGTCGAAGGCCATATCGCCATCGGCAAACGGCGCATCGCCGGTCTTCAGGCCGACAAAGTCGAACAGTTTCGGGTCAGCCAGATGCGAAGGGACGACATTCTGCAGCGCGCGGAACATGCTCTCGACGCGGCCGGGGAAACGCTTGTCCCAGTCGTTGACCATTTCCTTCACCACCTGGCGCTGCAGATTCGGCTGCGAGCCGCACAGATTGCACGGAATGATAGGGAATTCGCGCAGATCGGCGTAGCGGATCAGGTCCTTCTCGCGGCAGTAGGCCAGCGGGCGGATCACCATATGCTTGCCATCGTCCGACACCAGCTTCGGTGGCATGGACTTGAGCTTGCCGCCGTAGAACATGTTCAGAAACAGCGTGTGCAGGATGTCGTCGCGGTGGTGACCAAGCGCGATCTTGGTCGCGCCCAGCTCGTCGGCCACGCGGTAAAGAATGCCGCGACGCAGGCGCGAGCACAGGCTACAGGTGGTCTTGCCTTCGGGAATCACGCGCTTGACGATGCTGTAGGTGTCTTCCTCGATGATGCGGTACTCGACACCGATGGATTCGAGATACGCCGGCAGAATGTGCTCGGGGAAGCCCGGCTGTTTCTGGTCGAGGTTGACGGCAACGATGGAAAAGTTGATCGGGGCCGATTTCTGCAAGCCCAGCAGGATGTCCAGCAGGCTGTAGCTGTCCTTGCCACCGGACAGGCAGACCATCACGCGGTCGCCCTCTTCGATCATGTTGAAATCATTGATGGCGGCGCCAACGTGGTGACGCAGGCGCTTGGCCAGTTTATTGCCCTCGAACTGGGCCTTTTTGGCCTTGTCTTCGGTGCTCAGGGACATCTCGCTCATGGCTTGCTGCTAAGAAATTGAAAAACCGGACATTTTAGTCGCAATCTGCCGGCCTTGGCCATGCGTGGCGGCGGCAATTCTGCAAATATTTCTGACAAGCCGGCGGCCATGCGATGGCCGCCTGCGACACTTTGTCGCATCGACGCACCCGCCCCGCTCGCCTAGCATGCGCACGCCCCGAAACCGAGATTCCCGATGAAAACCGTGCGCCTTGCCTTCAAGCTTCACCGCTATCTGTCTTATCTGCTGTTTGCCCAGCTGCTGTTCTGGATACTCGGCGGTGCGATTTTCGCCATCATTCCTTTCGATGACATTACCAAGAGCGGCAATGTCGTCGCCAAACCAGCCGTTACCCTGCCGCAGGGCTGGTCACATCAACTGGCCACCGTCACTGCGGCCAACATCAGCCAGATCAGCGCAATCCAGACGCCGGCCGGCGCAGCCTTCAAGCTCAAGGGCAAGGATGAGACCTTGCTGATCCAGGCCCGCAATGGCCAGCCCCTGCCCAAGGCCGAGCGTATGGCCATCGCCCGTTTTGCGCTGACCATCTACAAAGGCGAGGGTCAGCTTGTCGAGGTGAAACGGATTGACGAGACAGAAACCCGCCTGCTGATTGTCGACGAGTTGTATGGCCAGACCGGCGTGTGGCAGGCGAGCTTTGACGATGCCTACGGCACGCGCCTGTATTTTGACGGCAACAGCGGCGAATACCTGAAGGCACGCAATAATTACTGGGTGCTGTTCGACCTGTTCTGGCGACTGCATGTGATGGATTACAGCGCGGGAGAAAACTTCAACAACTGGCTGCTGCGCATTGCCTCGGTGCTGGCACTGCTGTTCTCGATCTCCGGCCTGATCCTGACCTGGAATGCCGCAAGGCGCGAGCTGTCACGCCAGCCGGCCAAGGCGGTGGCGCAGGCGGCAAAACAGGGCGTTTAAGGGGTCATGCCCCACTTGCGGCCAACGTTGGCCGCAAGCTCATTCCTGCCACCAGTGGCCCGCCTCGCGCAGCTGCTGCCATTCTTCGCGGCTCAGCTGCAGGCGGCAACCGACACCGGCCGCATCCGGATACACATCGGGCTTGCAGGTTTCCACCGTCACCGCCTGCACACGCAGATGGCTGAAGGCGATATCGACCAGCTTGCCCAGCAGGTATTCCTGGGTATCAAACACGCGATCGGCCACCAACTGCTGCGCGCCCAGACGCAGATAGTCATAGTCGATCACCAGACCGATATCGTCGCGCAGCGGCACCAGCTGGTCGACCTCCAGCGTGAAGTTGAAACGCATACGCTGGCGTACGCCACGTTCGAAATCGTGAATGCCGATAAAGCACGGCAGCGCCAGATCGCGCAGGAAAATCTCGGCTTTCATCAGCCCTCCACCACAAACATCACATCACGCGCCAAGGGCAGCAGGTGCTGGCCGTCGTCCACATTCAGAATCTGGCCGGTAATCTGCGCCGCTTCGGCCAGGAAGTGCACCGCTGCCGCCACCGACTCGGGCCGGGTGCCCTGCCCAAGCGCCGTCATCCGGTGGGCGCGGTCAAAGTTGGCCTGCGTCTGCTCGCCGCTGAGCAAAGTCAGCCCCGGTGCGACGGCGTTGACGCGCAGATGCGGCGCAGCCGACATCGCCTGCATGCGGATACTGCCTTTCAGCGCCAGCTTGGACAGCGTGTAGGAGTAGTAATCCGGATTCAGATTATCCAGCTTCTGGTCGAGGATATTGACCACGCTGCCGCGCGCATCATGCGCACGCAGATAATCGCCAAAGGCGGCGGCCAACCTGATTGGCGCGTGGAAGTTCACCCGCTGCTGCTGCTCGAAGGCTTCGGGTGAAAAGCTGGTGAATCCGTCTTCGACAAACAGCGCAGCGCTGTTGACGATGCAATCGAGCCGGCCAAAGTCGGCCACCACTTGCGTAATCAGGCCGGCAAAATCGACATCGGCCGCGCCCAGATCCAGCGGGTAACAACGTGCCTGCGGCAGGCTGGCGGCAAAGCTCGCCGCCTCCGTGGCCGAATGATGGTAATGCACGGCTACCGCCCAGCCGGCGGCGGCAAAAAATTCGGCAATATTGCGCCCCAGACGCTTGGCTGCGCCGGTGACCAGAACCACCTTCATGCTTGTCCTTTCGATGCTTTGACTGTCTGCGCCGCGCCGGCAGCAGCGGCAGCACAAGGAGCCCTGTTATATACTCGACATCCCCGAGACTGACAACGATCGCACCATGAATCTGCCGCAACCCTCTGCCGAAGCGCTGGCCGTCAGCCAGCAACTTAGCCTGACCATCGCCGCCGAAGTGGCGGCCAACGAGGGCTGGCTGCCTTTTTCGCGTTTCATGGAGCTGGCGCTGTACGCGCCCGGCCTCGGTTATTACAGTGCCGGCAGCCGCAAATTCGGCGAGGCCGGCGACTTTGTTACCGCACCGGAGCTGACGCCGCTGTTTGCGCAGACACTGGCGCGCCAGCTGGCCGAACTGCTGCCGCAGACCAGCGGCGAGATCATCGAATTCGGCGCCGGCAGTGGCAGGTTGGCCGCAGACCTGCTGAGCGCGCTTGATGCGCTGGGCTGCCTGCCGCGTCGCTACGCGATTATCGACCTGTCACCGGATCTGATCGAGCGCCAGCAGGCGACCATCGCCAGCCTGCCCGAGCATCTGCGCACTCGCGTCGAGTGGCTGTCCAGCCTGCCCGGACAGGTTGACGGCATTCTGCTGGGCAACGAAGTGCTCGATGCCATGCCGTGCGAACTGGTATTCCGCGACGAACAGAAACAGCTGAAGCAGCGCGGCGTCACCATCCGCGACGGGGCTTTCTGCTACGAGGATCGCGACTTTGCCGATGCCGCGCTAGCCGAGCTTGCGGCCAACCTTGTGCCGGACATTCCGCGTTACGAAAGCGAAATCAGCCTCGCCAACCGCGGCTTCATCCACACCCTGGCCGGCGTGTTGCAGCGCGGCGCGATCATCATGATCGACTACGGCCACAGCGCCGGCGAGTACTACCACCCCGAACGCAGCATGGGCACCCTGCTTGGCCACTATCGCCACCATACGGTGCAAGACCCGTTCTATCTGCCCGGCCTGATGGATCTGACCTGCCATGTCGACTTCAGTGCGGTGGCGCAAAGTGGCATCGATGCCGGGCTGGACCTGATCGGCTACACCAGCCAGGCACAATTCCTCGTCAATGCCGGCATCACCGATTTGCTGTCACATCTGGATGCCGACAATGTCAAAACCTATCTGCCGCTGGCCAAGGCGGCACAACGCCTGCTGTCGCCACAAGAGATGGGCGAAACCTTCAAGGTGATCGGCTTTGGCAAGGACATTGCCATAGACTGGTGCGGCTTTGCCGACGGCGATCGCTGCTACACGCTGTAAGCTGCACAAAAATTTCATCACAAGCGTTGACAGCCCGGAATCGCCTGCGTATAGTTCGCGTCTCCGGTGCAGACGCGCCGGTAGATGTGGCGAATTAGCTCAGTTGGTTAGAGCGACGGAATCATAATCCGCAGGTCCGGGGTTCGAGTCCCTGATTCGCCACCACACAGTTTGCGAAGTCTGATTTGTCAGATTTCACGGCGAATTAGCTCAGTTGGTTAGAGCGACGGAATCATAATCCGCAGGTCCGGGGTTCGAGTCCCTGATTCGCCACCAAAACGAAAAAAGCCAGCGCAAGCTGGCTTTTTTCATTCCTCTTTCGCATCGCCCCTCCCCTCGCACTTCAGCCCCGTTCGGCAAGTAAGCCATACTCAGCACTCACCCATCATCAGCTCTTGCACCACCACCTGCCCGGCAAATCGCACCGCGATAAACCTCGCATCAATATCATCACTTTGCGTCACGCAAGCGGCATGTTACGGTGAATAATCCGGTCACAGACTATCGCCAGCCAGGCCGAATTCCACACTTGCAAAATGACTGAAATTTTCAAAATCACGTATTTCTAACAAAATATTTAGCGATATTACACATTTTGCGGAACCATCTTTGGCTGACGGCTTCGTATCAGAAACAACTTACAGGAGACTGATATGCACGCAACCCCACTGATCTCCACGCTGGTCGGCGCGCTGCTGGCAGCCTTTGCCCTCGGCATGCTGGCCTTGCGCCTCAAGCTGCCACCGCTTTTGGGCTTTCTCTGCGCCGGCATTATTGTCGGCCCCTTTACCCCCGGCTTTGTTGCCGATGCCCACCTGGCCGCGGAGCTGGCCGAGCTGGGCGTGATCCTGCTGATGTTTGGCGTCGGCCTGCATTTTTCGATCAACGACCTCTTGTCGGTGCGCCGCGTCGCCCTGCCCGGCGCCATTGCCCAGATCGGCGTGGCGATTGCGCTCGGCTATGGCATGTCGACCTTTCTCGGCTGGAGCATGGCCGAGGGTCTGCTGTTCGGCATGGCGCTATCGGTTGCCAGCACCGTGGTGCTGCTGAAGGCACTGGAAGACCTCGGCCAGGACAATAGCGAAGGCGGCAAGATTGCCATTGGCTGGCTGGTCACCGAAGACCTCGCCACCATTCTGGCGCTGGTGATGATTCCTGCGCTGGCCGGACAGTCTGCGGCCAACCTTGGTGACACCCTGCCGGCGCTGCTGCTGACGCTGGGCAAGGTCGCCGCCTTTGTCGCGGTGATGATGCTGGTCGGCAAGCGGCTGATTCCTTGGCTGCTCGAATACATCGTTTACACCGGCAGCCGCGAGATGTTCCGCCTCGCCGTGCTCGCCATTGCGCTGGGCGTGGCCTTTGGTGCCTCGGTGCTGTTTGATGTGTCGTTTGCACTGGGCGCTTTCTTTGCCGGCTCGGTGCTGGCCGGCTCGCCCTTCAGTCATCGCGCCGCCGAAGAAGCCATGCCGCTGCGCGATGCTTTCTCGGTGCTGTTCTTTGTCGCCGCCGGCATGCTGTTTGACCCGAAAATCCTGCTGACCGATACCTGGGCGGTCCTTGCCACGCTGGCCATCGTGATTGTCGGCAAAGGCTTGGCCGCCTGGCTGTTGATGGCGCTGCTGAAACGCCCGCACGAGCAACGCTGGCTGATTGCGGCCAGCCTTGCGCAGATTGGCGAGTTTTCCTTCATTCTCGCCGGCCTCGGTCTGCAGCTGGAAATCCTGTCGGCACGCGCCCACGGTCTGGTGATTGCCGCGGCCATCCTGTCCATCTTGCTGAATCCCTTCCTGTTCCGCCTGCTGCACAAGCATTTGCCGGCCCGCCCGCCACAGTCTGCCTGAGCGCGGACCGCCCCGCCCGCGGGGCTCCGCAGCGGCCGGCACACTGTGCTAGAATCGCAAGCTATTCATTTGCCAGCGAAAACCCTGAAAGCGGTGTGTGATCCCGCGGTAATCGCTGGCCTTTATTTTTCTGGCGGCCATCGCGCAGCCAAGCAGGGCAGATACAGCAGGCATGAAAAAGGTTTACATCAAGACATTCGGCTGCCAGATGAACGAGTACGACTCGGACAAGATGGCAGATGTACTGGGCAATAGCGAAGGCATGGTCAAGACCGATAATCCGGAAGAGGCCGACGTCATCCTGTTCAACACCTGTAGCGTGCGCGAAAAGGCACAGGAGAAAGTGTTCTCCGACCTTGGCCGCATCAAGCCGCTGAAGGAAGCCAATCCCAATCTGATCATCGGCGTCGGCGGCTGTGTGGCCAGTCAGGAAGGCGAAACCATCGTCAAGCGCGCGCCGTATGTGGACGTGGTATTCGGCCCGCAAACCCTGCATCGCCTGCCGGAGCTGATCAAGAGCCGCCAGAACAGCGGCGCCTCGCAAGTCGATATTTCCTTCCCCGAAATCGAGAAGTTCGACCACATTCCGCCAGCCAAGGTCGAAGGTGGCGCGGCCTTTGTCTCCATCATGGAAGGCTGTTCCAAGTACTGCACCTTCTGTGTGGTGCCTTACACCCGCGGCGAAGAAGTGTCGCGTCCGTTTGATGACGTGCTGACCGAGATCGCCGGCCTGGCCGCACAGGGCGTGAAGGAAATCACCCTGCTGGGCCAGAACGTGAATGCCTATCGCGGCGTGATGGCCGATGGCGAGATTGCCGACTTCGCCCTGCTGCTGGAGTACGTACACGAAGTGCCGGGCATCGAGCGCCTGCGCTTTACTACCAGCCATCCGCGCGAATTCAGCCAGCGCATCATCGACTGCTACGCCAAGCTGCCGAAGCTGGTTTCGCATCTGCATCTGCCGGTACAGAGCGGCTCAGACCGTGTGCTGTCGGCGATGAAGCGCGGTTACACCGGCCTCGAGTACAAATCCATCATCCGCAAGCTGCGCGCGCTGCGCCCGGATCTGTGCCTGTCGTCCGACTTCATCGTCGGCTTCCCCGGCGAAACCGAGGCTGATTTCGAAGCCACGCTGAAGCTGGTGAAAGACATGGAGTTCGACTTCAGCTTCGTCTTCATCTACAGCCCGCGCCCTGGCACGCCTGCGGCCAACCTCAGCGACGATACCCCGCACAAGGAAAAGGTACGCCGCCTGGAGGCACTTAACGAGGTAATCGAGGCCAAGGGCTTCGAGATCAACCAGAGCATGGTAGGCACCGTGCAGCGCGTACTGGTGGAAGGCGTCTCGAAGAAAGACCCGGCGATGTTGGCCGCACGTACTGCCAACAACCGCGTGGTCAACTTCTACGGCCAGCCACGCCTGATCAATCAGATGATCGAGGTTGTCATCACAGAAGCACACCCGCATTCGCTGGGTGGCGAAGTGCTGACCATGGAAAGCGCCTGAGCATGAAAGCCCTGCTGTTACCTGCCCTGTTGCTGCTGGCCGCCTGCGCGACCACACCGCCAGTCGCGCAGATGTCCTGCCCGCAACTGGCCGAGGACATCCTCAGCACCCATGCCGCCCTGCAGCAGGCACGCAACAGCAAGGAAAGCCCGGTCAAGCTCAATATCGGCCTGGGCCGTATCATTGGTAATGGCAGTATTGCCATCGACTTCGGTGTGCCACTCGGCACACCGACGGTTGATGCACAGCGGGTGGCCGGGCTGGAAAACCGCCTGGCCGAACTCAAACGCTGGCACGCCCAGAAGGCTTGCCCGGGCAGCCAGTCCAAACCCTAAGACACAGCATGCATTGCGATTATTCCTTTCTGCCGGTAGACAATGAACGCCTGGCCCGCCTCTGTGGCGTGCTGGACGAAAATCTCAAACAGATCGAAACCGGGCTGGATGTTGTGATCCAGCACCGCGCCGAGCAATTCAGCATTCGTGGCGAACAGGCCGCCAAGGCCTTGCAGCTGCTGCAACGCTTTTACCAGCTGGCGGAAAAACGCGATCTGGCCATCAATGATGTGCAGCTGGGCCTGGTCGAAATTCGCAGCCAGCCGGAGCCTTCCGCCGCGGGCGAGGCCGAGGAAGAGCACGTGGTGCTGCACACCCGCCGCCGCGACCTCAAGGGTCGCACGCCGCGCCAGCGCCAGTACATCCGCAATGTTTTCGCCCACGACATCACCTTCGGCATCGGCCCGGCCGGTACCGGCAAGACCTATCTGGCCGTCGCCTGTGCCGTGGACGCGATGGAGCGTGACCTGATCAAGCGCATCGTGCTGGTACGCCCGGCGGTCGAGGCCGGCGAGAAGCTGGGCTTTTTGCCCGGCGACCTCGCACAGAAGGTCGACCCTTACCTGCGCCCTTTGTACGACGCACTGTATGACCTGATGGGTTTTGACAAGGTGGCACGGCTGTTTGAAAAAGGCCTGATCGAGATTGCGCCGCTCGCTTACATGCGCGGCCGCACGCTGAACAACGCCTTCATCATTCTGGATGAAGCGCAGAACACCACGCCGGAACAGATGAAGATGTTCCTGACCCGTATCGGCTTCGGCTCGAAAGCGGTCATCACCGGCGACATCACCCAGATCGACCTTGCGCGTCACCAGAAGAGCGGCCTCGTCGAAGTCGAGCGCATTCTTAACAAGGTGCGCGGCATCTGTTTCCATCATTTCCAGAGCGAAGACGTCGTGCGCCACCCGCTGGTGCAGAAGATCGTTGACGCCTACGACCAGTATCACGCCAAAGACAATGAAAAAAGCCAAGCGTAATCATGTATTGCAAAGGTTGGCCGCAAGGCTGGAGCTGACGCTCGAAGACCGCCTCGAAACCGAACAGGCGCTGCCGGAAGGCAAGCTCTGGCGCCGCTGGTGCCAGGCAGCGCTGCAGCGCGAGCATCGCAAGGCGCAGATCTCGCTCCTGGTGGTGGACGAAGCTGAAGGCCGCCAGCTCAACCGCGATTATCGCGGCAAGGACTACGCCACCAATGTACTGTCCTTCGCGCTGAACGAGGGCGATACCGTTGCAGGCTTGCCATTGTTTGGTGATCTGGTATTTTGCGCCCCGGTCGTGGCACGCGAGGCCGCCGAACAGGGCAAGAGCCTCGAAGCGCACTACGCGCACCTGGTGGTACACGGCATGCTGCATCTGCAGGGCTTTGACCACGAGGCCGACGACGAAGCCGATATCATGGAAAATCTTGAAACTGTGATCCTGGCAAAGCTAGGATATGCAGACCCTTACGCAGCGGAGAAACACTAAGCCATCATGGAAGATTCCAGTAAACCCTCGCCCAACTGGTTCGAGAGACTGCTGAACCGTTTTACCCACGAACCGGAAGACCGCGAAGAACTGGTATCCCAGTTGCACGCCGCCTTCGAGCGCAATGTGCTGGATGCCGAGTCGCTGGCCATGATCGAAGGCGTGCTGTCCTTCTCCGAGCGCTGCGTACGCGAAGTCATGGTACAGCGCAGCCAGATGGACGTGATCCGGCTGGAAGACCCGATAGACAAGGTCTTGCCGCATGTGATCGAGCTTGGTCACTCGCGCTTCCCGGTCATTGGCGAGGATAAGGATGACGTCAAGGGCATCCTGCTGAGCAAGGATCTGCTGCGTTACTGCCTGCAACCGCAACAGTTCAGTCTGGAAAAATCACTGCGCCCGGTCGTCTTCGTGCCGGAAACCAAGCGGCTGGACAGCCTCTTGCGCGAATTCCGCACTACCAAGACCCATATGGCCATCGTCGTTGACGAATACGGCGGCGTCTCCGGTCTGATCACCATTGAAGACGTGCTGGAAGAAATCGTCGGCGATATCGACGACGAGCACGATCTGATCGAATCCGAAGAAGACATCGTGCCGGTACGCGGCGGCCGCTTCCGCGTGCTGTCCACCACCTCGATCGAGGACTTCAACGAGTATTTCGAATCGGCGCTGCCCGACGATGAGGTTGACACCATCGGCGGTCTGGTGACGGCCAACCTCGGCTATGTGCCGACTCGTGGCGAAGGGCTGCAGCTCGAAGACTGGCATTTCACCGTGATCCGCGCCGACAGCCGCCGCCTGCAGGCTTTGCTGGTCGAGCGCCGCGCGGCACCCAAGGACTAATCATGCTGCAAGCCACCGCCTTGCTGGGCCTGGTGCTGGCAAGCGGTGCTGCCAGCAGCCTCGCCTTTGCCCCCTATCGTCTGTTCCTGCTGATGCCGCTGCTCTTGGCGGCACTGCTGTTTGCGGTACAACGTTGGCCGCAACGCACCTTTCTGCTCGGCTGGCTATGGGGCCTCGCCGCCTATACCAGCCAGTTTTACTGGATCTACATCAGCCTGCACGATATTGCCGGCCTGCCGTGGCCACTGGCCGGCACGCTGACCCTGCTGCTGCCCGCCTATCTGGCGCTGTTCCCCGCGCTGGCAGTCTGGCTCAGCCAGAAACTGGGCAGCGGGCAGACCAGCCGCTGGCTCTTGTTGTTTCCGGCCTTCTGGACAGTAGGAGAATGGCTGCGCAGCTGGCTGCTGACCGGCTTTCCGTGGGGGGCTATCGGCTACAGCCAGATTACCGAAAGCCCGCTGGCCGGCCTTGCCGCGGTCACCGGCATTCACGGTGTCAGCTATGCGGTGGCGCTGTCGGCCAGCCTGTTCTTGCTGATCATGCAGTGGCAGCGCAAATGGCAGCTGGCGCTGTTTGCCAGCCTGCTTGCCGGCCTGTGGAGCGGCAGTCACTGGCTGAAGCAGCAGCAATGGACCACACCAGCCGGCGAGCCGCTGAATGTCACCCTGCTGCAGGGCAATATTCCGCAGTCGCTGAAATGGGATCCGGCCATGTTCGAAGAAACGCTGGCCACTTATTACCGCATGGTGGCCACCGCCCCGCCAAGCGACCTGATCCTGCTGCCTGAAACGGCGCTGCCGGTCTTCCTTGGCGATTTGCCATCGGGCTTTCTGACCATGATCAATGGCGAAGCCGAGCGCAACAACAGTGTGCTGATCAGCGGCATTCCTCGCCGCACCCAGGATGGCAGCGGCTATCTGAATGCCGTGGTGGTGCTGAATGACCCGAGCGCACCCTACTACGCCAAGAATCACCTGGTGCCGTTTGGCGAGTTCATTCCGCTGCCGGCGATTACCGGCTGGCTGTACCGCTATATGAATATGCCGCTGTCGGGCTTCAGTCGCGGTGGCGACATGCAAGCGCCGCTAGCAGTCAAGGATCAGCGCATTGCCTTCAATATCTGTTACGAAGACGGCTTTGGCGAAGAGCTGATCGGCCCGGCGGCCAAAGCCACCATGCTGGCCAATGTCAGCAATCTGGCGTGGTTTGGCCAGAGCAATGCCATGAGCCAGCAGCTGCAGCTGTCACAGGCACGGGTGCTCGAGACCGGCCGCCCGATGCTGCGCGCCACCAATACCGGCATGACCGCCATCATTGCGGCCAACGGTGAGGTGCAGACCGTCGCCGCCCCGGACTTGCGCCAGAGCCTGAGCAGCCGCGTGCAAGGCATGCACGGGCTGACGCCGTATATGCAGTACGGCAATCAGCCGGTGCTGCTGTTCTGCGCTGCCCTTCTAACATTTGGCCTCGTCTTGCGGCTGTGGCGACATTACCGCACCGAGCGCCAGCTGGAGCGCTGACATGAAAAAAGGCAGATCCGCGGATCTGCCTTTTTCTTGCCTAGTGTCCCTGAGGGGTGCCTCAGACGTGGAAGCGCGACGCCATCTGCCGCAAATCCTTGGTCAGGCCGTTCAGCTCGTTGATAGCTTCAGACGCCCGCGAGGACGACTGGGCATTATCCGCTGCCGCCAACGCAATCTGCTCGACATGGCGGGTGATTTCCTCACTGGCATGGCCCTGCTCGCTCAAGGCCTGCGAAATATCGTTGACCACCGTCACCACGCTGCTGGCACTTTCGCGGATCTGGCGAATCGACTCGCCGCCCTGCTCGGCCAGCGCGAGGCCGGACTTCACGCGGCCAACCGCTTCTTCCATATTGCGCCGCGAGGCTTCCGAGCCACTCTGGATCTCGTTGATCATGCCGGCAATTTCCTGGGTAGCCGAGGCGGTACGCTCCGACAACTTGCGCACTTCATCCGCCACCACGGCAAAACCGCGGCCCAATTCGCCAGCACGTGCCGCCTCGATGGCGGCGTTCAGCGCCAGCAGATTGGTCTGGTCGGCAATATCCTTGATCACCTGCATAATGCTGGAGATGGTCTGGGTTTTTTCGACCAGATCGGCAATGGTGACAGCCGCCTGATCAACCGCCGTGTTGATGCGCTGCATCTCGCCAACCGCCTGCGAGATCACCTCGCCACCTTCACTCGAGGTCTTGCCGGATGAGCGCGAGACATCGCGTGCATGTTCGGCCAGCTCGGCAATCTGGCGAATGCTGGCACTCAGCTCTTCGATCGAGGCGGCCATATCGGTAGCCGAGCGGCTTTGCTGATTCGAGCTTACCGCCACCGCGTTGGCATTGCTGCTGATCTGGTTACCCATGCCGGCAAGGCGATCGCTGCTATCAACAATACCGCCGACCAGACCACGCAAATGCTGCTGCATATTGGCTACGGCAGCCAACAGACTGTCGTTATCACCCTGACGCAAAGGCACCGGTACATTCAGATCGCCCTCGGCAATCTGGCTGACGATCTGGCGCGTCAATGCCGGCTCGCCGCCCAGCTGGCGCATCACTACACTGCCGGTACGGAAACCGACCAGGATCACCACGGCCACCGCCATACCGATAACGGCCAGCAACAGCAATGCCGACTCGACAATCGCAGCCTGCACATCATCAAGATAAACACCGGTACCCACCACCCATTTCCAGCGCGGTGTAGTTGCCAGATAAGACAACTTGGGCTGCGGCGTATCAAAACCCGGCTTGTCCCAGACATACTGGGCAAAACCCTTGCCGCTGGCCTGGGTCTCGCGCTTGAACAGTTCACCCAGATTGACACCGGTCGGATCCTTGATATCGAACAGATTCTTGCCGGTCAGCTGCGGCTTGACGCCGTGGGCGACCCAGCTCCACTGGGTATCAAAGGCAAAGAAGTACTCGTTGACGTCATAGCGCATGGTATTGAGCACAGCGGCTGCCTGGGCCTTGGCCTCGGCATCAGACAACTTGCCGGCTGCGGCAAGGTCTTCGAAGCCTTTCAGTACTGTCATCGCGGACTCGGTCAGGTTGCGCACCTTGTCTTGCCTATCCTGGATCAGCGTCTGACGCTCGAAATACAAGGTAATCCCGCCAACCAGAAATAGCAGGATGGTGACCAGAATAACCTGCCATTGCAGCCGTCTTTTGAGAGACATTCCCTGTTGCTGACTCATGCGTCCTCCGCTTGCTGACAACACTTATTAATATCGTGGTCTGCAAGATGTAACAGCTTATCTACAAAGCGACAAGTAGCACTTACCCAAGACGGGAATAAAAATGCCCGGCAAATGCCGGGCAAAACCGCTCACTCAAAGGAACAGTGGACTTTATTTCATGGTCGGCATCACGAATTCGGCGGTCAGCTTTTCCGGCCAGCGCGTGGTGATGGTCTTCATGCGGGTGTAAAAGCGCACGCCTTCCGGGCCGTGCATATGATGATCACCGAACAATGAAGCCTTCCAGCCACCAAAGCTGTGGAAAGCCATCGGCACCGGAATCGGCACATTGATGCCCACCATGCCGACCTGAATGCGATGGCTGAACTCGCGTGCCGCCGCCCCCGAACGGGTAAACAGGCTGGTACCGTTACCGTAAGGATGATCATTGATCAGCTGCACCGCCGTCTCGAAATCGGGTACCCGCACGATAGCCAGTACCGGCCCGAAGATCTCCTCGCGATAGATGGTCATCTCCGGGGTGACATGATCAAACAGGCTGGCCCCAAGGAAGAATCCATTCTCATGGCCGGCATGGCGGTAGCCACGACCATCCACCACCAGTTGCGCGCCTTCGGCCACGCCCTGGTCGATATAGCCTTGCACTTTCTGTTGATGCGCACGGCTAACCAGCGGGCCCATTTCCGCCGCGGCATCATCGCCGACACCGATTTTCAATGCCCGCGCCCTTGCGGCCAACCTTGCCACCAGCTCGTCACCCACATCGCCAACCGCCAAGGCCACCGAGATCGCCATGCAACGCTCGCCAGCCGAACCGTAAGCCGCACCGATCAGCGCCTCGACCGCGCCATCCAGATCAGCATCCGGCATCACCACCAGATGATTCTTGGCACCGCCCAGCGCCTGTACCCGCTTGCCGTGACGGGCACCGGTTTCGTAGATGTATTGTGCAATCGGTGTCGAACCGACAAAGCTGATCGCCTGTACATCGGGGTGGGTCAGCAGGCCATCGACGGCCTGCTTGTCGCCATGCAAGACATTGAACACACCATCGGGCAAGCCGGCCTGCTTCAGCAGATCAGCGAGGAACAAGGCTGCTGAAGGGTCGCGTTCGGATGGCTTGAGCACGAAAGTATTGCCGCAGGCCAGTGCCACCGGAATCATCCACAGCGGCACCATGGCCGGGAAGTTGAACGGCGTAATGCCGGCCACCACGCCCAGCGGTTGACGCATGGAGTGACTGTCGATGCCGCCGCCGACCTGCTCGGTAAACTCGCCTTTCAGCAACTGCGGAATGCCGCAGGCGAACTCGACAACTTCCAACCCGCGAGTGACTTCACCCATCGCGTCAGACACCACCTTGCCATGCTCACGCGAGATGATCTCGGCCAGTTGGCGCGCATTGTCTTCCAGCAACATCTTGAATTTGAACATCACCCGCGCACGCTTCAGCGGCGAGGTCTCGGCCCAGGCCGGAAACGCACGGCGGGCCGCCGCCACTGCGGCGTTGACTTCATCATCATTGGCCAGCGGCACACGAGCGATCACCTCGCCGCTTGCCGGATTGTAGACATCAGAAAATCGCTCGCTGAGGCCAGCGTGCTGTTCGCCTGCGATCAGATGGGGAATGCTATGCATGTTCGGCTTTCGTACTGATGGTGTTGCGGCCAACCCTGGCCACAACACTATGGTTTATTCGGTTTCCTGAATCGCGGCGGCAATCGTGGCAAACAGCTGGTCGATTTCGCTTTCGCTGATAATCAGCGGTGGCGACACGGCAATGATGTCGCCGGTAAAGCGCACCAGCACACCCTTTTCCCAGCACTTCAGGAACACATCCATACCGCGTGCGCCAGCGGCACCCGGGCGCGACTCCAGCTCGATCCCGGCCACAAGGCCAAGGTTGCGGATGTCTTTCACATGACGTGTACCGCGCAAGGCATGTGCCTTGTCTTCAAAGCGCGGAGCAAGGTTCGCCGCACGCTCGAACAAGCCTTCATCACGATACAGATCCAGCGTAGCAATCGCGGCGGCACACGCCAGCGGGTGGGCGGAATAGGTATACCCGTGCGGGAATTCGATGGCGCGCTCGGCAGCCGCAGCCATGAAGGCATCGTGTATCGCCGGTTTGACAATCAACGCACCCATCGGCACAACGCCGTTGGTCAAGCCTTTGGCGCAGGTAATGATGTCGGGCAACACATCAAACTTGTTGGCCGCCCAGTCGGCACCCAGACGACCAAAACCGGTAATCACTTCATCAAAGATCAGCAGAATGCCGTATTTGTCGCAAATTTCGCGCAGGCGCTGCAGATAGCCTTTGGGCGGAATCAGTACACCGGTCGAGCCGGCCATCGGTTCGACAATCAGCGCGGCAATCGTGCTCGGATCGTGCAAGGTGGTAATACGGGCCTCGAGATCATCGGCAAACTCGGCACCGAATTCCGGTTCACCGCGCGTGAAGGCATTACGCCCCAGATCATGGGTCGAGCGGATATGGTCAGTTGCCGGCAAGGCCAGCGGGAACAGCTTGCGATTGCCGGCAATGCCGCCGACTGAAATACCGCCGAAGTTCACCCCATGATATCCACGCTCGCGACCGAGCAGCTTCACCCTGCCGGCGTCGCCACGCACGCGGTGATAGGCAATCGCCATTTTCAGCGCCGTGTCGGCGGCTTCGGAGCCGGAGTTCACAAAGAACACCTTGTCGAGACCGGCCGGGGCCATTGCGGCCAACTTCTCTGCGGCCTCGAAGGCCTTCGGATGCCCCATCTGGAACGGCGGCGCATAATCCAGCGTCGCCGCCTGTTGTTGAATGGCGGCGACGATGGACTGGCGATTATGACCTGCGTTCACACACCACAAGCCTGCGCAACCATCCAGGATGTTGCGACCGGCGTCATCTTGGTAATACATGCCATCAGCGCTGACCAGCATGCGCGGATTAGCCTTGAAATGACGATTGGCCGTAAACGGCATCCAGAAAGCATCCATTCCTTGTGTACTCATGACGAACTCTCCTCTGCGCCATGCTGATCAGATGCTGTCAATGTAGAGCGCAAACCAGTACAGTTACAGGTACAGTTAATGTCAATTCATACCAAACCGTACTGGTAAAAAAGTAGATACAGTTATGTCCCGCTATGCCCATTTACTAGACGCTAGCCAGCGCACCAAGGTCGAGCAGATCGTGCACGGCATTCAGCAGGCGATACGCGATAACCGCCTTGCCAGTGGCAACAAGCTGCCATCGATCCGCCTTCTGGCCAAAGAAATCAACGCCAGCCCGTTCACCGTCAGCGAAGCCTATGATCGACTGGTACAAGAAGGATGGTTGGCCGCCAGACAAGGTGCAGGCTTCTACGCGCAGCGCAAACAGCTAACGGCAGCCTCGGTGAGACAACAGCTTGCCGAACTGCCACTGGATAGCGACTGGCTGCTCAGCGGCATTTATCGAGGCGAGCAACAAGGTGTGCTGGCTGGTTGCGGCTGGCTACCCGCCAACTGGTACGACGAAGAGGCTCAGACGCGAGCACTCAGGAAAATTGCCCGCGAGCAGCGCATCAACATCGGCTATGGTCATCCGCAAGGCTTGCCGGCATTACGAGAATTTCTGGCAGAAAAACTGGGGAGACAGGGCCTACGCTGCCAGGCGGAAGATATTTTGCTGACCCAGGGGGCAACACATGCACTGGATCTCGTCTGCAACAGCCTGAGACTCGACAATAACGATGTGCTGGTCGACAACCCCGGCTACTGCAACCTGCTGTCAGCCCTGCGCTTTCGCGGCTGTCGACTGCATGGCGTCGACTGGAATGCGCAAGGTCCAGACTTGACGCAATTGGAACAGCTGATTCGTGAACATCAGCCCAAGGTATTCTTTACCAATCCATGGCTGCACAATCCCACGGGTGCCAGCTATGCGCCACATATCGCACATGGCGTACTCAGGCTGGCACAACAATACGGCGTGTTGATTATCGAAGACCATGTATCGGCTGACTTGCTCGAAACACCGGTGACCACCCTCGCCGCACTTGATGGCTTGCAGCAGGTAATCCACATCAGCAGCTTCAGCAAGGCAATCAGTCCGGCATTAAGAGTCGGCTATATGCTGGCACCAACACGTTGGCAAAATGTTCTGACTCGCGCCAAGATGTTGGCCGCACTGACCAGCTCCAGCTACACGGAGACACTTGCCCTTGAACTGGCCAGTGACAGCAAGTACAAAAAGCACAACAGCCGCCTGATCACCCGCATCATGCAAGCCAGCAGTGAGGCCGCCAATTTATTCGAGCAAGCCGGCTGGCAATTATTCGATAACGGTGCCAGAAGCATGTTTGTCTGGGCCAAGCCGCCAGAGGGCATCAGCATCAATGTGGCTGAAGCAAGAAAACGGCAAATCTATCTGGCGCCGGGATCTCTATTCAACTGCCAGCAACAAGAAAACAATTATTTCAGATTCAATACGGCCTACCTTAACAACCCTCAGTTCTGGCAATGGCTCAGGCAGAAATGAAAAAAGCCAGCGCGAACGCTGGCTTTTTCAGTGAAGGCTGTCGATTACTCGGCAGCTTCTTCAGCAACTACTTCACCTTCCGGACGGTCCACCAGTTCAACCAGTGCCATCGGAGCGTTGTCGCCCTGACGGAAGCCGTACTTCAGGATGCGAACATAGCCGCCGTTACGAGCTGCGTAGCGCGGGCCCAGAACGTCGAACAGTTTGCCTACGATCTCACGATCGCGAGTACGGTCGAAAGCCAGACGACGGTTAGCCAGAGAAGGCTTCTTACCCAGGGTAATCAGCGGCTCGGCAACACGGCGCAATTCTTTGGCCTTCGGCAGAGTAGTTACAATAACTTCGTGCTGCAGCAGCGAGTTAGCCATATTGCGAAGCATGGCCAAGCGGTGGCTGCTGGTACGATTCAGTTTACGATTGCTATTACGATGACGCATTGTAGTGTCCTTTATCCCGGCTTAGGGCTTCTCAAGACCAGCCGGTGGCCAGTTCTCAAGTTTCATGCCCAAGGTCAGGCCTTTAGAAGCAAGAACTTCCTTGATCTCGTTCAGAGACTTGCGACCAAGGTTCGGGGTCTTCAGCAGCTCGGTTTCCGTACGCTGAATGAGATCACCGATGTAGTAAATGTTCTCTGCCTTCAGACAGTTGGCGGAACGTACCGTGAGTTCGAGGTCATCTACCGGGCGCAGCAGGATCGGATCGATCGGCGGAGCCTTTTCAACGACTTCTTCAACTGCGGTGCCTTGCAGATCTGCAAAGATCGACAATTGATCCATCAGAATACGTGCGGAGATACGCACGGCTTCTTCAGGCTCAATCACGCCATTCGTCTCGATATCCAGAACCAGACGGTCCAGATCAGTACGCTGCTCTACACGAGCGCTCTCTACATTGAAACTGCAGCGAGCAACCGGGGAGAACGAAGCATCGAGTTGGATGGTGCCAATGGTACGGTTGTCATCGTGATTGATACGAGCCGAAACTGGCTGATAGCCACGGCCTTTCTCAACTTTGACTTCCATATCAATCTTGCCGCCTACCGACAAGTTGCAGATAACGTGATCAGGATTGATCACTTCTACATCATGTGGCAGCTCAAGGTCACCAGCCAAAACAGCGCCTTCGCCTTCCTTCTTCAAGGAAAGGATTACACTGTCACGACCATGCAGTTTAAGTACCACACCCTTCAGGTTCAGGAGAATGTCAACAACATCCTCCCGAACACCGTCAAGTGCGGAATACTCATGCAAAACGCCAGCAATAGTAACTTCGGTCGGTGCGTAGCCAGGCATCGAAGAAAGCAGAATACGACGCAGGGCATTACCCAAAGTATGGGCATAGCCACGCTCGAACGGCTCCATCGACACACGGGCGTGTGTAGCCGAAACCGGCTGCACATCGATCAGACGCGGTTTCAGAAATTCCGAAGCGCTGTTTTGCATAGTCATTCCTTAAAGTCTAGCGATTACTTGGAGTAGTATTCAACAACGAGCTGTTCGTTGATATCGCTAGACAGCTCGGAACGCTCAGGAGCGGACTTGAAGACACCTTCCATCTTCTTGGTGTCAACGGCAACCCAAGAAGGGAAGCCGATCTGCTCAGCCAGAGCCAGACCTTCCTGAATACGAACTTGCTTCTTGGACTTTTCGCGGATAGCGACAACGTCACCTGCCTTCACCTGGAAGGAAGGGATGTTCACTTGCTGACCGTTAACGGTGATAGCTTTGTGGCTTACCAGCTGACGAGCTTCGGCGCGAGTAGAGCCAAAACCCATGCGATAAACTACGTTATCCAGACGTGCTTCCAGCAGTTTCAACAGGTTTTCACCAGTAGAGCCTTGACGGCGGGCTGCTTCAGCAAAGTACTTGCGGAACTGACGTTCCAGAACGCCGTAAATACGACGAACTTTTTGCTTTTCACGCAGCTGGGTACCATAGTCAGACAGACGGCCTTTTTTAGCACCGTGCTGACCTGGAGGGGTGTCCAGCTTACACTTGGTATCAAGTGCGCGACGAGCGCTCTTCAGGAAGAGATCAGTCCCTTCGCGACGAGCAAGTTTACATTTTGGGCCAATATAACGTGCCATGTTCTCAGACTCTCCGGATTAGATACGACGTTTCTTAGGAGGACGGCAGCCGTTGTGCGGAACTGGCGTCACGTCGGAGATACTGGTAACTTTGAAACCAAGGGCGTTGAGGGCACGCACGGAAGATTCACGACCTGGGCCTGGGCCCTTGATGCGAACTTCCAGGTTTTTAACGCCGTATTCTTGGGCAACTTTACCAGCGTGCTCTGCAGCTACCTGAGCTGCAAACGGTGTACTCTTACGCGACCCTTTAAAACCAGCACCACCGGAGGTAGCCCAAGACAAAGCATTCCCTTGACGGTCGGTGATGGTGATGATTGTGTTATTAAAGGAAGCGTGAACGTGGACGATGCCATCGCTTACGCTTTTGCGTACTTTTTTGCGTACACGCACTGCTGTGTTTGCTTTAGCCATTATCTATCTTCCTTATTACTTCTTGCCAGCGATTGGCTTGCGCGGACCCTTACGGGTACGTGCATTGGTGCGGGTGCGCTGACCACGGCAAGGCAGACCGCGACGATGGCGGAAACCACGATAAGAACCCATGTCCATCAAACGCTTGATGCTCATGGTAATTTCGCGGCGCAAATCACCTTCAACGGTGAATTTGCTAACTTCTACGCGCAAGGTTTCCATTTCAGCTTCTGTCAGGTCCTTGATCTTTGCAGATGGACTAACGTTGGCTGCCGCGCAAATTGCTTTAGCGCGGGTGGCACCAATACCGTAGATAGCCTGCAGGCCGATAACGGCATGCGCATGATTGGGGATATTTACCCCTGCAATACGGGCCATTCTCTTTCCTTAAGCTTTACTAGCTTGAAAAGGTTGCGATTGTAACATACGAAAAACAGGCAAACAAATATTAGCCTTGTTTTTGTTTGTGACGAGGGTCGGTGCAGATCACACGTACAACACGGTTGCGACGAATAATCTTGCAGTTACGGCAAATTTTCTTTACCGAAGGTTGAACACGCATTTCAGTTCCTTTCTATCTGAAAAGAGCAAGTGCGACTACTTCGCACGGAACACGATTCGAGCACGGGACAAGTCATAAGGTGTCATTTCAACTGTCACCTTATCGCCTGGCAGAATACGGATGTAATGCATCCGCATCTTGCCAGATATGTACCCAAGAACGATGTGTCCATTTTCGAGCTTGACTCGGAAAGTTGCACTAGGCAGGTTTTCCAGAATCTCACCCTGCATCTGGATGGTATCTTCTTTAGCCATAAATACTGCTACCGTTTACCGTCAGCGAGCGGATACGCCCTTGAAATTGGCCTTCTTGAGCAAGCCATCATACTGGTGCGACAGCACATAAGACTGAACTTGTGCCATAAAGTCCATCGTTACCACGACCATGATCAGCAAAGAGGTACCGCCAAAATAGAACGGAACATTCCACTGAAGGATGAGGAACTCAGGAATCAGACACACCAGAGCAATGTACAGGGCACCAACCAGCGTCAATCGAAGAATGATCTTCTCGATATAGCGGGAAGTATGCTCACCAGGACGAATACCAGGGATAAATGCGCCACTCTTCTTGAGGTTATCTGCGGTCTCCTTCGGATTGAATACCAAAGCAGTGTAGAAGTAACAGAAGAAGATGATTGCAGCAGCATACAGCAGCACGTACAACGGCTGTCCCGGATGAAGCTTGTCAGCGACAGACTTCAGAAGGCCCAAGCCTTCGGTATTCCCGAACCAACCCAGTACAGTAGCCGGGAACAGAATGATACTCGAAGCGAAAATCGGCGGAATAACGCCAGCCATATTCAGCTTCAGTGGCAAGTGCGTAGACTGCCCTTGCATCACTCGATTACCAACCTGACGCTTGGCATAATTAACAAGAACTTTACGTTGGCCGCGCTCTACAAACACAACCAGGTAAGTAATCGCAATCACACCGATAAACAACGCGATTGTCAGCAGGATTGACAAGGAACCTTGGCTGGCCAAGGTAAGTGTCTTGCCGATAGAACCAGGAATACCAGCAGCAATACCTGCGCAGATAATCAGGGAAATACCGTTGCCCAAACCACGCTCGGTAATTTGCTCGCCCAGCCACATCAAGAACATGGTTCCAGTGACCAGCGTTACCACTGTCGTCACATAAAACTCAACCTGGCTTGATGTAACAAGCTCAGGCTGCTTGAAGAGCATCACGGCGATACCGAAACTCTGGAAGGTTGCCAACAAAAGCGTTGCATAACGCGTGTACTGGGTGATCTTGCGACGACCAGCATCCCCCTCTTTTTTCATCTGCTTCAGCGAAGGAACAATCTCACTCGCCAGCTGCAAAATGATAGAGGCCGAAATGTACGGCATGATGCCCAAGGCAAATACCGAGAAACGAGACAGGGCACCGCCCGAAAACATGTTAAACATGTCGAGCAGGCCCGTCTGGGACGTCTGGAACAACTTCGCTAGTTCAATCGGGTTGATACCGGGAACAGGAACATGCGCACCGATTCGATAAACGATCAGAGCACCAAGCAGAAAAAAGATTCGCTGCTTGAGGTCACCGAACTTACTGGTATTTCCAACTAGAGAAGCATTCGCCACTTGATGTACCTTATTCTACGAAGCTGCCACCGGCGGCTTCAATTGCAGCCTTGGCACCAGCGGTCGCAGCTACACCGCGCAGTTTGTATGCGCGATCAACAGTACCGGACAGGATAACCTTGGCGCCCAGCGACTGAGCAGGAATCAGACCAGCTTGCTTGAGAGACAGCAGATCGATTTCTTCAACAGGCAGCAGAGCCAGTTCGGACAGGCGAACTTCAGCAACAGAACCAGCAGTCAGCGACTTGAAGCCACGCTTCGGCAGACGACGCTGCAGAGGCATCTGACCACCTTCAAAGCCTACCTTGTGGAAACCACCAGCACGGCTTTTCTGACCTTTGTGACCGCGACCAGCAGTCTTGCCCAGGCCGCTACCGATACCACGGCCAACACGACGCTTGGCGTGCTTAGCACCAGCACCTGGCTTGATAGTATTCAACAGCATATTAACCCTCGCTCTTAACCAGGTAGCTGATCTTGTTGATCATGCCACGGTTAGCAGGAGTATCGATCACTTCAACGGTCTGATTGATTTTCTTCAGACCCAGACCTGCAGCGCAAGCCTTGTGAGATTCGATACGACCAATCAGGCTCTTAACCAGAGTCACGCGGATTTTCTTGTCACTCATGATCAGCCCCCAGAATCTGAGCAACAGTCAGGCCACGCTTGGCAGCGATTTGTGCCGGGGTAGCAATCTTGCTCAGCGCATCAATCGTAGCGCGAACTACGTTGTACGGGTTGGTAGAGCCATGGATCTTGGCAGTCACGTTGTGAACGCCAAGTGCTTCGAATACCGCACGCATCGGGCCGCCAGCCTTAACACCGGCACCTTCATTTGCAGGCTGCATGTAAACGGTAGTAGCACCATGCTTGCCAAAAACTGGATGATGGATGGTGCCGTTCTTCAACGGAACCTTGATCATGTTACGGCGAGCCTGTTCCATACCTTTTTGCACGGCAACTGGGACTTCTTTCGAACGACCCTTGCCCATGCCAATACCACCATCACCATCACCAACAACAGTCAGAGCGGAGAAGGCCATGATACGACCACCCTTCACCACTTTGGTGACGCGGTTTACGCCGATCATCTTCTCGATCAGACCATCGCCACGATCTTCGATCTCGTGCTTAGCCATTCTTAACTCCGATTAGAATACAAGACCGTTTTCACGAGCTGCGTCAGCCAGAGCCTTGATACGGCCATGGTATTTGAAGCCCGAACGGTCGAAAGCTACCTGGGTAACACCGGCTGCTTTAGCCTTCTCAGCAATAGCCTTGCCAACAACTGCAGCTGCTGCAGTGTTGCCACCATTGCTCAGGTCAGCGCGTACCGCAGACTCCAGAGAAGAAGCACTGGCCAGCACCACGCTACCGGTAGCGTCAATTACTTGAGCATAGATGTGGCTGTTAGTGCGATGTACGCACAGACGAGCCACCTTGAGCTCCGCAATACGAGCACGGGTTTTGCGTGCGCGGCGGAGTCGAGTCTGTTTCTTGTCCATTTCAGGGCCTCAATTACTTCTTCTTGGTTTCTTTCAGAACCACAACTTCATCAGCGTAGCGAACACCCTTGCCTTTGTATGGCTCAGGAGCGCGGTATGCGCGGATTTCAGCTGCAACTTGACCAACCAGCTGCTTGTTAGCGCCTTTGATCAAGATCTCGGTCTGAGTCGGGGTCTCACACTTGATGCCAGCAGGCATAGCGTGAGCAACTGGGTGCGAGAAACCCAAAGACAGGTTCAGGACATCGCCCTGAGCCTGGGCACGGTAACCCACGCCAACCAGGTTCAGTTTCTTCTCGAAACCCTTGCTAACACCGATAACCATGTTATTCAGCAGTGCACGCAGAGTACCGGACATTGCACGGGCAAACTTGCTGTCGTTGTTGGCAGCAAATTGCAGCTGGTTATCAACCAGCTTAACATCTACATCAGCGCACAGAGCTGTGCTCAGGGTGCCCAAAGTACCTTTAACAGTAACTTCAGCAGCACCGAATTTCACTTCAACGCCAGCAGGAATGACTACCGGGTTTTTGGCTACGCGAGACATTCAACCCTCCTGATTAAGCAACGATGCAGAGCAGTTCGCCGCCGATACCAGCAGCGCGCGCTTTGCGATCAGTCATTACACCGCTAGAAGTCGAAACGATAGCAACACCCAAGCCATTCATGACTTTAGGAATATCGTTCGAGCCTTTGTAAACGCGCAGACCTGGACGCGAAACGCGCTCGATCTTCTCGATTACAGGGCGGCCAACGTAGTACTTCAGTTCGATTTCCAGAACCGGCTTTTTCTCTTCGCCAGCAACGGAATAGCTCTCGATATAGCCTTCTTCTTGCAGAACCTGGGCAATAGCGATCTTCAGCTTGGAAGAAGGCATTGCTACCGAGGTCTTCGCAGCGCGCTGGGCGTTGCGAATGCGAGTCAGCATATCGGAGATAGGATCTTGCATGCTCATACTTTATCTCCCAATTACCAGCTGGCTTTTACAACGCCAGGAATCTCACCCTTCATGGCGAGCTCACGCAGCTTGTTACGCGCCAGACCGAACTTGCGGAACACACCGCGCGGACGGCCGGTCAGTGCGCAACGGCGACGCTGACGAACTGGGCTGGCATTGCGAGGCAGAGACTGCAGTTGCAGACGAGCAGCAAAACGCTCTTCTTCAGAAACGCTCTGGTTATTGATGATAGCAATCAGAGCTTCACGCTTGGCGGCAAACTTCGCTACCAGCTTAGCGCGCTTCTCTTCACGATTAATCAAAGCTAGAGTTGCCATTGAGCTTAGCCTTTAAACGGGAATTTGAACGCAGCCAGCAGTGCGCGGGCTTCTTCATCAGTCTTGGCGGTGGTAGTAATAGTGATATTCATACCACGCAGAGCATCAATCTTGTCGTACTCGATTTCCGGGAAGATGATCTGCTCTTTAACGCCCATATTGTAGTTACCACGGCCGTCAAAAGACTTGCCGGATACACCACGGAAGTCACGTACACGCGGCAGGGAAATCGTCACCAGACGATCCAGGAACTCATACATACGCTCGCGACGCAGAGTTACCTTGCAACCTACCGGGTAGTGATCACGGATCTTGAAGCCAGCGATGGACTTACGTGCAGTAGTCACAACAGGCTTTTGACCGGCGATCTTCTCCAGATCGGAAACAGCGTGATCCATTACTTTCTTGTCAGCAACGGCTTCGCCTACACCCATGTTCAGGGTGATTTTCTCGATACGAGGCACTTCCATGGAGGACTTGTAACCAAACTGCTTGATCAGCTCAGGTACAACAGTGCTTTTGTAAAAATCGTACAAACGTGCCATTTTTACCCCTTACGCGCCAATGACTTCGCCAGAAGACTTGAAGATGCGAACCTTGCGGCCATCATCAAGTACTTTAAAGCCAACGCGGTCAGCTTTCTGGGTAGATGCATTAAAAATGGCAACGTTAGAAACGTCGATCGGCATGGTCTTCTCAACGATACCACCGGCAACACCGCGAACCGGATTCGGCTTCTGGTGCTTCTTAACCAGGTTGATACCCTCGACAACTACTTTGCCTTCCAGCACGCGCAGAACGGAACCACGCTTGCCCTTGTCTTTACCGGTGATTACTACGACTTCATCACCCTTGCGAATCTTGCGCATCAGTGAACTCCTTACAGTACTTCTGGAGCGAGCGACACGATCTTCATGAAGCGCTCGGTACGCAGCTCACGAGTCACCGGCCCGAAAATACGGGTACCGATCGGCTCCAGCTTGTTATTCAGAAGAACTGCAGCATTACCATCAAACTTGATCAGCGAACCATCTGGACGACGAACACCCTTAGCAGTACGAACCACTACGGCATTGTATACATCACCCTTCTTTACGCGACCACGCGGAGCAGCATCTTTGATGCTTACCTTGATGATATCGCCCACGCCAGCATAGCGACGCTTGGAGCCACCCAACACCTTGATGCACATTACGGAACGCGCACCGGTATTGTCAGCAACATCCAAAATGGACTGCATTTGAATCATTTGATTACCTTTCTATCCAACTTAATTCCGTCACTTTCTTTCACCATCAAGATGAAAGAAACGCCACCAAAGGTGGCGTATCTAACGGCCAGTCTTGGACCCCGTAAGGGATGACTTCGGCGAACACCGAAGACACACATTATACAGAGGCCCGAAGGCCCCTGCAAGTCAATCGCGCAAAAATTATACTGCGCGCTCAACCAGTGAGGTCACAACCCAGGTCTTGGTCCGCGACAGCGGACGAGATTCAGTGATCACGACAACATCACCAACCTGATACTGGTTGGATTCGTCATGAGCATGAAACTTCTTGGAACGACGAACAACCTTGCCGTAGATAGGGTGCTTAACTTTGCGCTCTACCAGAACGGTAACGGTCTTGTCCATCTTGTCGCTGACTACTTTGCCAACGAGCGTACGGATTACTTTAGATTCGCTCATTTCAGGCCGCCTTTTCTTTCAAGACAGTGCGAGTACGGGCGATATCGCGGCGTACCTTCTTCAGCTCGCTGTTTTTTGCCAGCTGCTGAGTTGCATGCTGCATACGCAGAGCAAACTGCGCTTTCAACAGGCTCAGCAACTCGGCTTTCAGCTCTTCAACACTCTTGGCTCTCAGTTCGGATGCTTTCATTGCTGACCCACCTGCTTAATTACAAAAACTGTCGGGATTGGCAACTTGGCAGCAGCAAGACGGAATGCTTCGCGCGCCAGCTCTTCCGCCACGCCATCCATCTCGTACAACATCTTGCCAGGCTGAATTTCAGCCACGTAGTACTCAGGACTACCCTTACCCCCACCCATACGAACTTCTGCAGGCTTGGAAGTGATTGGCTTGTCCGGGAATACGCGGATCCAAATGCGACCACCACGTTTGATGTGACGGGTCATCGCACGACGAGCAGCTTCAATCTGACGAGCAGTGATACGGCCGCGGCCAACTGCTTTCAGACCGAAATCACCAAAGCTAACCTTATTACCACGGGTAGCGATACCGGTGTTGCGGCCCTTCTGCTGTTTACGATACTTCAGTCTAGTTGGCTGCAGCATTTCGAGCTCCTGCCTTTCTGGATTTCTTCTCAGGTGCTACCGGAGTGGCCTGAACCTGACCAGGCTTAATATCACCCTTGTATACCCAAACCTTGATACCGATCACACCGTAAGTGGTGTGAGCTTCGGAAGTTGCGTAGTCAACATCCGCACGCAGAGTGTGCAGTGGAACGCGGCCTTCGCGGTACCATTCGCTACGAGCGATATCGATACCATTCAGACGACCGGAGCTCATGATCTTGATGCCCTGCGCACCCATGCGCATAGCATTCTGCATGGAGCGCTTCATGGCACGACGGAACATAACACGCTTTTCCAGCTGTGCTGCAATACCGTCAGCAATGATCTGTGCATCGATTTCTGGCTTGCGAACTTCTTCGATGTTCACATGCACAGGCACGCCCATGCGACGTTGCAGTTCTTTCTTCAGAACTTCAATGTCTTCACCTTTTTTACCGATTACAACACCTGGGCGGGCGCTGTGAATGGTAATGCGGGCGGATTTGGCTGGACGCTCGATAATCACGCGACCTACGGAAGCGTGAGCCAATTTCTTCTTCAGGAAGTCGCGTACTTCGATATCCTGCTTCAGCTGGCCGGCGAAATCGTGGGAGTTAGCAAACCACTTGGACGACCAGTTTTTAGTAACTGCGAGACGGAAACCCGTCGGATGAATCTTCTGACCCATAGCTTACCCCTTAGTTGCCAACATACAGAGTGATGTGGCAGGTCTGCTTTTCAATGCGATTGCCACGACCCTTTGCACGGGCGGAGAAACGCTTCAGGCTAGGACCCTTGTCTACGAAGATGGATGCCACCTTGAGGGTATCGATATCAGCGCCTTCGTTATGCTCAGCATTGGCGATAGCGGATTCCAGTACCTTCTTGATGATGACAGCACCCTTCTTCGGGCTAAAAGTCAGAATGTTCAGCGCCTGCTCAACGGACTGGCCGCGAATCAGGTCTGCAACCAGTCGGCATTTCTGTGCAGACAGGCGTGCATTGTTCAATTTTGCAGAGACTTTCATCGCATCACCTTATTTCTTCTTGGCCTTCTTGTCAGCCGCATGGCCTTTGAAGGTACGAGTCAGCGAGAATTCACCCAGCTTGTGGCCAACCATGTTTTCGGACACATATACCGGCACGTGAGTGCGGCCGTTGTGTACAGCAATGGTCAGACCGATGAAGTCTGGCAGAATAGTAGAGCGACGCGACCAAGTCTTGATTGGGCGCTTGTCGTTGTTTGCACGAACTGCATCAACCTTCTTCAGCAGATGCAAATCAACGAACGGGCCTTTTTTCAGCGAACGTGCCATATCTCAATTACCCTTTATTCGAGAAGCGACGACGCACGATCATGTTGTCGGTACGCTTGTTGCGGCGAGTACGGAAGCCCTTAGTTGGAGTACCCCATGGGCTAACTGGCACACGACCTTCACCGGTACGACCTTCACCACCACCGTGCGGGTGATCGATCGGGTTCATTGCAGTACCACGGACGGTCGGGCGAATACCACGCCAGCGATTTGCACCGGCCTTACCAATCTTGCGCAGGCTGTGCTCTTCATTGCCAACTTCACCAACGGTGGCGCGGCAATCAACGTGTACGCGACGGATCTCACCGGAACGCAGACGCAACTGAGCATAAGCACCTTCACGGGCCAGCAGCATTGCAGAAGTACCAGCGGAGCGGGCAATCTGCGCGCCTTTGCCAGGCTGCAACTCGATGCAATGAATAGTGGTACCTACCGGGATATTGCGAATCGGCAGGGCGTTACCAGCCTTGATCGGCGCTTCGGAGCCGGACATGATCTCGGCACCAACCTGCAGACCACGCGGAGCAACGATATAGCGACGCTCACCATCTGCATAGCAAACCAGAGCGATGTTCGCGGTACGGTTAGGATCGTATTCGATACGCTCAACCTTGGCCGGGATCGCGTCCTTGTTGCGACGGAAGTCGACGATACGATAGTGTTTCTTGTGACCACCACCCATGTGACGGGTAGTGATGTGACCGTTGTTGTTACGGCCACCGGTAGAGGTTTTCTTCTCTACCAGCGCGGCGTGCGGGCGGCCTTTGTACAAGTCAGGGTTTACAACCTTGACAACTGCACGGCGACCTGCGGACGTCGGCTTAACTTTTACCAGAGCCATTGACTATCTCCTTATTCCGCAGCAGCCGGGGTAGCGGTCAGATCGATTTCCTGACCCTGAACCAGGCTTACATAAGCCTTTTTCCAGTCCTTACGCTTGCCGGTGAAACGGCCGAAACGCTTGGTCTTACCCTTGACGTTAACAGTAGACACACCTGCAACTTTAACGTTGAACAGCAGCTCAACAGCGGCCTTGATCTCAGTCTTAGTTGCGTCGGTAGCCACGCGGAGTACAACCTGCTCACCCTTTTCGGCAACCATGGTGCTCTTTTCAGATACCACAGGCGCCAGGATCACTTGCAGCAAACGTTCCTGATTCATGCCCATTGCTCCTCGAGTTGCTGGATGGCATCACGGGTGATAACAACCTTGTTGAAACGTACCAGGCTGAATGGATCAGCTTGATGAGCCTCGATAACCAGGATGTTCGGCAGGTTACGGGAAGACAGGTACAGGTTTTCGTCCAGTTCACGAGTAATGAACAGAGCACGATCCAGACCCAGACCCTTGACCTTGGCAACGAACTCTTTGGTCTTAGGCGTTTCAACAGTCAGGCTGTCAACAACGATCAGACGTTCGTCACGCACCAGCTGGGACAGGATAGTCGCCATACCGGCACGATACTGCTTACGGTTCACCTTGTGAGAGAAGTTCTCATCAGGGGAGTTCGGGAATGCACGGCCACCACCACGCCACAGCGGGGAGGAAGTCATACCAGCACGAGCACGACCGGTGCCCTTCTGGCGGAATGGCTTCTTGGTGGAATGCTTCACTTCGGCACGAGTCAACTGAGCACGATTACCGCTGCGAGCATTCGCCAGGAATGCGGTTACTACCTGATGCACCAGCGCTTCGTTGTAGTCACGTGCGAAGAGTGCCTCAGAGGCTTGCAGGGCTTCGACTTGCTGGCCCTGAGCATTGATCACTTTCAATTCCATCATGCACCTGCCTTCACGCTCGGACGCACCACAACGTCACCATTCTTGGCACCAGGAACTGCACCCTTAACCAGAATCAGTTGACGCTCCACATCAACACGGACAACTTCCAGGCACTGAACGGTGCTCTTGGTATTACCGTACTGACCAGCCATACGCTTACCCGGGAATACACGACCCGGATCCTGCGCCTGACCGATAGAACCGGCCGAGTTGTGGGATACGGAGTTACCGTGGGAAGCACGGTTGGAGGAGAAGTTATGGCGCTTGATGGCACCGGAGAAACCCTTACCCTTGGAGGTACCGGTTACATCAACCAGCTGACCAACAGTGAAGATTTCAACAGACAGTGCATCACCGGCTTTCAGGGAAGCCAGAGCCTCGGCAGTCAGCGGGAACTCACGCAGAACGCGGGCGGCTTCAACGCCAGCCTTTGCTACGTGGCCAGCTTCAGCCTTGTTAACACGATTTGCTTTACGCACACCTGCAGCTACCTGAACGGCGGTGTAGCCATCAGTTTCTGCAGTCTTGATTTGCGATACGCGGTTTGCAGACATATCCAGCACAGTTACCGGGATGGTTGCACCATCTTCGGCAAAAATGCGGGTCATGCCGACTTTGCGACCGACCAGACCTAAAGTCATGTTTATTTCCTTTACAGGCGCCGATTACGATTGACCGGCTTGCTCAAAGAAAAGCGGACTCACCAGGATTGGTGAGTCCGAGAATGTATCACAATTTTTTCAAGCATCGCAAGTACTTAGCCCGCGACACCTGATTATTTGCGATTACTGCAGCTTAATTTCTACATCCACGCCAGCTGGCAGATCCAGCTTCATCAGCGCATCAACAGTCTTGTCAGTCGGATCAACGATATCCATCAGACGCAGATGGGTACGGATCTCCAGCTGATCGCGGGAAGACTTGTTAACGTGCGGGGAACGCAGAACGTTGAAACGCTCGATCTTGGTCGGCAGCGGAACTGGGCCTTTAACAACAGCACCAGTGCGCTTGGCAGTTTCAACGATTTCTTGCGCGGAACGGTCGATCAGGCTGTAGTCGAACGCCTTCAGACGGATGCGGATTTTTTGGCTTTGCATATCAGTATCTCGTCAAAAGGTTAAGCGATGATCTTGGCAACGACGCCAGCACCAACGGTACGACCACCTTCGCGAATCGCGAAGCGCAGACCATCTTCCATGGCGATCGGAGCGATCAGTTCAACAGTGATCTCTACGTTGTCGCCT